>CANHEE010000070.1 GCA_947459655.1 Lewinellaceae bacterium | reverse complement strand
CTATGAAAAAGCCCTTGCTGAACTGATTCCCGATGACAATGAATGGTCAAAAGTTGTTTATGGTCTGAGGGAAAACACACTTGAAATACCCAAAAAAATAAACAAGTACCAGTTGCTTTTCAGTTGGATTCCAATGAAATGGAACACTGATTATCAGTCTTTCATATCAATGAGAGATCTCAATGGACTCGCGGGTATCAAAGGTGAAAGAGTCAATAAACTGCTGACATCCTATATCGAATTTAAAATGCCAGGAAACGAAGATGACCGTGTTTACATCTATCTCAAAACCAGCGGTGAAAATTACTATTTCTTCGGATACCAGCGCGGTGCACTAAATATGGTATCGAACAATCCGCGATTTATGGAGGTCCTGGCAGGTCTTAAGAAAGACGAGAAGCAAAAGAAAGTTGGCGATGTGACTGTCGAGATGCTTGCTATTGAAGCCGCCTCAGCCGATGCTTTTATCAGCCGCATAAAGCAGGGCCGAGTTGCAAAGGTAGGTTCAAACTAAAAAGTTGTTTGAACAGAAATTTTCATTGGTTACTGGCTCCGGTGTCTCTTTTTATGCCTCTTAGAAAGGCAACACTTGCAGTTAATTTTCGATGCTCATCATTCATAAACGGATGAGATCTCTTGGTTTCTGTACTCTCAGGCTGAAGCTTTTCGTTTTCTATCGGTTTGTTGCAACCCACCACCAATATACAGAACAAAATCATGTATGTGGGGGGGATTCTACATGAGGCAACCCTCTAATTTCTCTACTTTAAAATAGCCATTTTCAAGAAATTGATGATGCGCGGGTCTTTTCACACTCCCTTGTTCGGCACAGAAAAAACCACATTCATTTTTCCTGCTGTTTTTTTTAGTACTGCTCGATTTCTTCTATCTCCCAGTTAGTGAAGTCTATGTCTTTATTGTTGCAGGATGAACAGAATTTCTTATCCTCTTTGTTTGTCATGTCGTTCCCATCTCTATTGTACGGATTGTGAACTACTATGCTTGCGTAGTCCATTTCATAATGATTTTTGATAATTAGAAGTACTTATTTGAAGTGACGGCATATAGTCATGTTGTAATGCAATTGATTCGGGCATTGTAGTCCATTGATGCCTTGTTAATAACTTACCTGTGAATATTTGGCCCCACATCCACTTTGAAAAAAAATGAATTGTAGGCTATTGCATAAACATTATAAATAAAACCAAAATACTACAAATTCCATATCAAATAACGAAGTAATTATGTGGTTATTATTACGTTTTTCTTCGAAAATGTTCAATATTCATATCTTCGAAGATATTTATTACAAATTTTAACAATGTATATTTCCCCGTTTTGAGACATTTGATTAACTTGTGAATACAAAGAAAGAAACCGGCTTGGAAGCAGTTTTATTGTTGTTTTATTGTAGCAGAAAAGCCCTTCAGTAATCTCACCCTAATTCCGACGTTGTGAAAAAACTAATAAATGCCGTTCTGTTTACTATTTTTTATTTGTCTTTTGCAGAGGCACAAACACAAATAAAAGGTATAATCAATAATTATTATAAGATCATTGAGGTGGATACTTGTTTCAATGTCATTCGTACTGCCTCTGTGCACAGTTTCAATTCCGGAGAAAAAGTGTTAGTGATTCAAATGAAAGGCGCACAGATCAATGAATCCAATACGGCAGCATTTGGCACTCCGCTCTATATAGGCGGAGCGGGCGCCTACGAGGTCAACACTATCGATTCCGTATTTTCTGATGGTTTCAGGCTGAAAAATGCACTCCGTTATCCATATGATCCACTTTTTTCCGTACAGGTCATTTCTGTTCCGAAATTTGACCAGGTACTTGTTATTGATACTTTAACCGCCAAACCATGGGATGGAAGTACTGGCGGAATCCTGGTTCTTGATGCCAATCGCTTGGAGCTGAATGCACCAATAGATGTTTCCGGAAAGGGCTTCAGGGCGGGTAAGTCCTTGAAAACACAGGATCCTATGAACAATTGTAGTTGGCTGGTAAGTGTCGCCGATTATCATTTGCCACGAAATAGCTGGCGTGGAGCCGAAAAAGGAGAAGGTATTGCCGAATTCATTCCCGGTAAAGAAGGGGGCAGAGGTGCGCAGTTAAGCGGCGGAGGTGGTGGCAATGACCACAATTCCGGTGGCGGAGGTGGAGCCAATGTAAAAAAAGGTGGGCAAGGTGGAAGGAACGACGATCCGGGAGGATTCAATTGTCAAGGTCCTAATCCCGGAGCTGGTGGTAAAGCAATTGGGCTACTGAACGCTTTTAACCGATTTTTTCCCGGAGGCGGAGGTGGAGCAGGCCATGGAAACAATGGGCTGGCTACTGATGGCGGCAGTGGCGGGGGTATTGTTTTTTTGTTCGGAAAAAGTTTAGTCAGTAACGGCTATAAAATCATAGCCAATGGAAGCGATGCACAAACAACCAACGGTGACGGCGGCGGTGGTGGGGGTGCCGGAGGAACAATTGTTTTTGATATGGCGTCAGTAAATGGTCAACTACCTATTTTTGAAGCCAAAGGTGGAAAAGGGGCTGATATCGACAACAGATCCGAACAACGTTGCTTCGGTCCAGGCGGTGGAGGTTCCGGGGGTCGCATTATTTATACTTATTCTCTGAATGCTCTTGAAAATGTATCAGGCGGCATCAATGGCATGAGTTCCAATGGTTCCTGCCAGAATTCAACAAATGGTGCGCAGCAGGGTGATGATGGTATTGCCGGAATTTTTTCTTTTCTAAATACAAAAGGAGAACCTTTCGTAACTCTTGCTATTGTATCTCAGCCTTTATCTGATACAGTTTGTCTGGGTACAGTAGCCAAAATTTCCATAAAAGTGGTCGGTAAGGGACTGAAGTACCAGTGGCAAAGGAGTTTTAATGGTGGTGTTTTTTCCGATGTCCCCAACAATGCAGTATTTACCGGCAGTTTGGGACCGATTCTCAGTATTAACAATTTTTCAGCATCCATTGTCGATTTCCGTTTTCGCTGTGTCATCACCTCAATTTGCGGACAAATGATTGTCAGTGAAGCAATTAGAATTTACCCAGATTCTATTCCGCAGATTAATTTTACACTTTCCGTAAATCGTGCCCAGGTCATTTGTACTAATAAGTCAACCGGAGCAACTGATTATATATGGGATTTCGGTGATGGTAACAGCAGCACCTATTCCAACCCCGCTCATACCTATACAAAGGATGGGAAATATTCTGTTGGATTGAAGGCTTCGAACCAATGTGGCGTAGTATTTCGGAAACAGGATATTGAGATTGTCACCCCAAATGTAGCAAGTTTTCGCGCCGACACTATTAAGGGTTGCGCTCCGCTAAAAGTGCACTTTATAAACACCTCCTCAGAAAATGTACTGTATTATTATTGGAGGTTTGAGGGGGGCGATATTGCGGTCTCAACTGAAAAAAATCCTGTGGTAACGTACGAAAAGGAAGGTCGGTTTGACGTTACCCTCATTGTTCAAAATGCCCGATTTAGTGACTCGATAGGCCGGAAGTCATACATTAATGTTTCCGAAAAACCAATTGCTGAATTCTCACATTCTTTCATTTCTGAAACAAAAGTAAAGTTTACCAACAATAGCTCTTCCAATGCATCGGGTTTTAAATGGAATACCAGCTCTGGATTCTCTACATCAGAACGCGAGTTTGAACTTGATTTTATAAAAGATGGAACGTATGAAGTAACATTGACTGCCTCAAATTCGTGCGGAGACAACTCGGTTGTAATGGGATTTTCCATTGAAACCCTGCCAAAAGCCGGATTTGATGCCGTTCCCAAAACCGGTTGCGTACCGATGACTGTAGCTTTTAATAATTTATCATCTGTAAATTCATCTGGATGGCGCTGGAAATTTCCAGGCGCAGTAATTGATACTTCATCAGCATTCAAACCCACTTCAACTTACAACAAGCCAGGTGTCTATGATGTCTTATTAATAGCTTTCAACAGAAAGGGGGGCGATACCACCTTAATAAAGGGCGTTGTAATTGTGGAGGACAAGCCTGAAGTTTCATTTGATGTAAAAACCAATAAACTGAATGCAGAATTTCAGAATCTTTCAACAAACTTCAGTACTGTTGAATGGACCTTTGGGTTTGATGGAAAAACTTCTTCACTTTTAAATCCTTCTATTCTTTTTCCCAAATCGGGAACTTACGCTGTAAACCTGGTAGCAAGAAACAAATGTGGTGAGCGAAAAACTACCCGAGAAATCGCCATTTCAGATGAGTTGTCTTGCGGACAAATTGAAGCGAGACTTGTCCCCAATCCTGTGACCAGTTTAGCAAATATAAAATTCAATGCACGTAGAATGGTCAATATGCCGTATATTTTGTCAACTGTTGATGGAAAGGTTATAAACAGAGGTGAAGTCCCTGCGGGCGATGAATTATTTGCTTTAAATATGGAGTATGCTTCTTCCGGATTGTATATTTTCCATTATACCTGTCAGGAGAAAGTCCATGCACTTAAAATTCTGAAAATTGATTATTGATTTAAAATAGAACGAACGAACCAAAATGGCCAGCATCAAAAAAATATCCCCGGCTGCGTAAGCAATCGGGGATATTTGTCATCAGTGTAATACAAGAAGCTTTTTGCTCAATACTTTGTTGCCTATTTGTATCTGAACCATATAAAGTCCATTTTCCATCGCATTAGTATCAACCCGCAGGCGTTGATAACCCTCAGTAATTCCATAATCCTGGAATAAAACCCGCTTTCCGTTTGCGTCAATCATGCTAATAGCTACTGCTGCTGATTCTGAAATATTTAATTCCACTGAAGTGGTGAAATCTGCGGGATTAGGCGACATTGAAACGAAGTAGGGATGTGAAGTCACTTCCTCTGTGGCCAGTAAAAACTGTGAAGCCTTGCTGATTTCGACATTGTCTACTGTTCCATCAGGTCCAATTAGCGCTGTGATGACTTCGAGTTTGTTCATCACGAAATTTGTGGGTACTTCGTATGTGATGTCGGCTAGTTCAAACAAAGTTCCGTCCTTGATATTGGTAAAACTCTTGCTCTGGCCGGTAAATCCATTCAAAAGGGCTCTTGCAACATTTCTGTAATACATTCTGCTAGCGGGAACAGGATTTGGAAGTTTTTCAAAACCGCCCATCACGCCTACTCTTCCTCCTGAATAAATATTAGCTTGGTTGTATGCTGCTGTTGCGCCTCTGATACTATCTTCAGCAAGGATGACAACGAGCTTGTATGTCCCATTCGGTGCTCCTGCAATGAGGGAAGCTTTAGGACTAATAACCAGTGTTCTGGCATTCGCTCCCAACTTCACTTTCGTCTGTATTTTTCCGGAAATAGGTTTGCTGATTTGTTCAAAAAAGGCCGTTTCAAGATCTGACGGGTCTTGCTTGATGGAGCGGTTCATTACTGTGTGCGGGAACCCAGGTATATCAAGACTTCCTACATATGCATTCATCCGCATGGGATCGTTCCCATCACCATGAACAGCAATGCCCACAAAAAAATCCTGGTAGTCTTTTTCCATTTTGTCCATAAATACATGTCCCCTCGGACACCATATACACCAGGTTCCGGTTGCCTGCTCAGTAAAAACTTTTTTGCCGGGAGTGGGTACATATACATTAACGGACTGCTCTCTATAATTGTTGGACGCTACAGCATCGGTCTGGTCGTTGACTTTTACAATTTTTATACTGACCTTGTCGGCTCCTATTTTAGCCAGATAGTTCTGGTCAAGAGAAAATGATTTGTCGGTCAAGGAAGCTATACTTAGATTATCCAGAATTTGGGTGTGTTTGTCAAGTCCGTCACTCCATTCCAATTCAATTTTCTGTACCGTTTGTTTTCCGAGGTTTCTGAATTGTGCACTGACCGTTGTTGTCTGTCCGAGAAGAAGATCAGACTTCATCTGTATTGGAGAGATAGCGGCATCCAGTTCATTGAGTTCTTCTTTGTTGAATTTGATACTGATATCATCCATATAAAAGGAGGATTGATTTTCAACACTTTGCGGATTGATATTCAGCGCAAAAAGGGTATTGTTTGGAAAAGTACTAACAGCAAAAGCTTTGTCGTTTAGAGAAAAATTCCACTCATTCAACGTGAGGTTAATTTTTGCTGAAAATTTGAACCAGGTGTTTTGGGGATATCTTACATACCCACTCGTTCGATTGTATTCATCGGTAATTCTCAGGTCATTGTTATTGTCAAAAAACACCTGGCAGGCCATGGCCTCAGGTATCGGACTAAGCGCCTGGAAGTTGAAATATGCGCCCTGTTGCGTCGGGATGTAGAGCCATACTGAAAAATCGGCAGTGCCATGATTTTCAGTGGTGCCATTTTCAAACAGAGGCATGTAAATGTTCTGAGGCCCACCTCCGACGATATTTGAAAACAGGTAAATCGAATTTTTGCCTGCATGGGCTTTCGCATTGCTTACCTTGACATCGGTATTTGTACCCGGATCATCGAAAAGTACCTTCCAGCGTACCGGGTTTTTCACACCCAGATAGTCTTCGTTGTTGTAAGATTCAAAGTCCTCTGATGCAGAGTAGGTTGTTGTCTGTGCCGTCATCCAGCTGAGGGGATAACAAAAGGAAAGTAAAAGAAGTAATTTCTTCATTTGTAGGTCTTCAAAAATTGGTGAATTATATTTCTGCAAACTTACACATAAAAGAAATAAAATTTTAAAATACACCGAAGTAATGGCAGAAAAAACCTTTGATGAATGCACTGAGTTGTCAGGCAGTTTTTATCGGGTTCACTGTTTGATCATTTTCTGATAAAGCAGCGTTTCACCATCTTGATTTAACTTCAGCCAGTAAATCCCACCAGACAGCTGTGACGTCATAATTCCGAACTCAGTGTTATTGGGTGCGAGGAAATTGTTTATTACCTTCCTACCCTGAAAATCATATAGTTCAAGTTCAACAGGGTCATTTCCCTTTACTGAAATGTGCAATCGCAACTCATCATTAAATGGATTGGGGAAAACCTCCAAACCTCCTTCCGTGCATGATGGATGTACGGCAATTATTTTAGAATACCCAAAGTGCCCATCTTCATCCAGAAGTTTCAGTCTGTAGTAAACTTGTTTGTAGCTACAGTCAATATTTTCATCTGTTACGTTATAGTCATACTTGTAATTTGTAATTCCTTTGGATTCAACGAACATTCGTTTCTCGAAGTGAATTCCATCGTAACTTCTTTCAAGTTCAAATCCTTTCGTTCTGTATTCATTGTAGGTTGTCCAATGGATATGTACTTTCTTTTTATCGTATCTTCCGGTTAAAGAAAGCAGTTCAAGAGGCAGAGATCCTGTGAAAACAATTCCGTAATCCTCAACCTGACCATTTAACGGATCAACGCATGGTGAACTGATGTCACCCGGTGTTCCAGCGATCACTCGAACCCGTAATAGAGTGTTCAAAACCGGATTCGCCGGAGTGGTAATACTGCCGAGGTTGTAATTGCCGGGAGGAAAGGAAGAAGGAATGGTTTTTACATTTTCGCCGGGGTCATTCAACACACCATTATTGTTATAGTCAATGTATACTTTTGCCCCCATTGTGGAGAAGCCATTTGCAATGGTATTGAGTAAAATGGGATAAGAGGTTGAGGTGTTTAGATATGCATTGGTTGTGCAGATATTGTCTATGTACTTTCCGCCGTCAGCGGCGGCAGTACCTGAGCTTTTGGATAAAGCTCCAAGCTCAAAATATGTAATTCCGGCATCGGAAAGCGTTCCTGTTCCGGTGACGCAAGCCGTTGTGGGAACATTGAATACACTCACATTTTGCGTTACAGAATTTGAACCGCCAGCGTTTTCCGCTGATAGCGTGATAGGGTAGATTCCTGGACCTCCAAAAAAAACTGAAATATTGCGTGAATTGATCGACGGACTGATGCCGGCAGCTGGTGCAGTCCAGGTCCATGAAGTCGGTCCATTTTCAGAGTTGTCTTTTACCAAAAAAGGTGTATTGGTACAGTTGATGTCGTTAAAGGTTTTAATTGAAGCAACGGGTGCACCGCTGTTTGAGCATGGTGTAAGGCACGGTAATGCCGGTACAAATGAATTTACCGTTGAAACAGAAGCTTGCGACCAGTCTATAGTGTTGGTTATCACAGGGCTCATAACGAAGTTGCCTCCTGCATCGTGAGTGCAGTTGAAAGAATGCCCTATCTCGTGAGATGTAAGTACCCTGAGTCCGAACCCACTACCATTGTTTACACTGCCCAAATAATCTTCCAGCACAAGATAGTTTGATGATCCGCAGACTGTTCCAACGTAGGACAAACCAATTAGCGCAGGATTTAACCCTGCTCCGTCCTCATCAAGGTTTCTTGTGGTCCAAAAGCTTGCAATATCGAAAGTGACAAGAAAATTTCCGTTGTTCCCCCAGTTTTTGAAATTGTTGAGGACAATATTGCTGTTGGTACCGGAATAGACTGGAAATAGAGGCTCGGTAGATGCTGAGGCAGACTGGTATTGTTTAACAATTTTAAATTCCAGGTCATCATAAAACTGACCGTTGTTCCTGTAGTCTGTATTGACATTGTTCATAACCCCAATATTATGGTTTTCAACAGCGGTCGCAGAACCATACCTCGTCAGCATACTTTGATCGGATGCAATGGCAACCTGAACCTGCCTGCACTGACCAGCAGAGCGGTTTGAAGCATTGTTCTTAAGTCTTTCTCTGGTCGTATCTAACTCCTTCACACCACATTTTGCGGGATTGGACCAGTTAACGTCGTTCGTATTGTATAGTACATAGGAGTCTTTTGGAAGAGCACCATCGTAATAGCTTGCAGGTTCTATGAAAATAGTGTGATTTTCGTTTATTTTGAAAAAACCGAATACAAATCCGTCGCGAATGCTCAGACTGACCAGACTTTCTGGTTCACCAATGATATAGCCGTCATATGTGAAACAGGAAGATTTGGGGTAGCTTATTTTTCCGTTTTCATTAGCAACTTCAAGGGTATATTGCTCTGCAAGGATATCCTTTTCCCTTAATACAAAATCAAATTTAGGCTGTTCAATCCAGTCCATTCGGAATCTTTTAGTGATCTGTCTTGAATTTCCCAAGGCAAGTGACCACATCCTGGTGTCAATTTTGCAAAGCTGTTTTTTATAAAAAACCTCATCAAAAGCTCGCTGGTTGTATGAGTTCTCCAATGGTGAACAAGCAATCAAAACAGACCGGTCTTGTGCAGTCAGTAAATTGCAAAAAATCATCAAAATCAGGAGGTGCAAAAATCTCATCAGCCAAATTTGTAACGCCAAAACCTACGCACTACAAACATAGTACTTTTATGTAAAAAAACCATACAAAAATAACTTGGCGAATTATTCAGCGGCGGATGTGAGACTTTAGGAATGCTCTTCTTGGGTACTGATCACAAAAATCTCTTTTATTCTATTTATAATGAAGTACAAGGAGATTAAATTCCATCCGATGAATATCGGAAGGTAGAGGTACGTCACTTCAATGTCAAGACTGGCAGGTAGTTCTACAATTGCATGGAGGCTAAAAAGATAAAAAAGCAGAAAGGTGAGAAAAGTGCGAAGTGTGCGGATGAATTTCATGGGAAAGAACCCGGAGGAATGTTGCAAATTATTCCTCCGGGTTTTTACTTGTTGGTTTATTTGTTACCTGGTGTGGCAGGTTTATTGGCTTCCAGATTTTGCTTTGCCGCTAGGGCATCAGCATTGGTTGGGTCAAGTCGAAGTACCTCATTGAAGTATTCCAATGCCTTGATGTTGTCATTCACAAAGTGGACATTGCAAACGCCAAGAAAGTAGTTTGATTTAATCAACTGATTCTTGTTCTTCGTTTCATCTGCCTTGGCAATCTCTATAATCTTTTCGTGGAATGGTTTCGCAGCCCCAGATTTCAATTCGGGGTCGCCAATTTCAGCAATTTTTGCCAACTGAACCCAGGCGAAAAGATAATTCGGTGAAAGTTCTTTAAGACGTGAGAAGGCAGCTTCTGCTTTAGCCATATTGCCCATATTCATGTAACACTGGCCAATGTAAAAATAGTCTGTTGTTGTGGCTTTTGTTTTAGTCATTTTTGTCTCATATGCTCCCGCAGCCTTGTCCCAGATTTTGTTTTCAAAATACGCTTTAGCCATGGTTTCATAAACATCTGTTCTGCTACTGTCCAGAGCAAGAATATTGCTTATTTGCTTTGTAGCACTTTCAAAATCCTTTGATTTCAGTGCGGAAGTGAGATAAATTTCATAGTCACTGATAACCGGTTTCGTCGTACCTGGCTGCTCAACAAAGGTCCTTGAAAACTCCAACCCTTTTTTGTAGTTTGCTGTGGCTGCTGCAGGATTTTCCTTTTCTTCTCCTTTTGCTTTGTAGGTGTAAGCCCAAGCCAGCCAACGATACATGGAATTGCTTTTCGGATTCATGTTAAGGATACCGTTGGCCTCAGTAATGGCTGCATTATAGTCCTTGGCATAGTAACATAGATATCTTACCAATCGCTCCCTTGCTTCAATATCTTTACCTGCCAGAGCAGTATATTGTTGCAGGATTGGTGCAACTTTCGAATACTGGCCTGACGCTACATACACTTCCGTCAATTCCTTGAGCGCTGGTGCATAGTTGGGGTCAAGCTTCAAACATTCATTCAGAATCGCCTCTGCGTCTTTATAAATTTTTGCAGATTTGTTGATATGGGCTCTTTTTACGTAATTTTTCAGGTCACTTTTGTTCTTATCTGTTGCAAACTCGTATTTGTTCAGCGCATTGCCGGCATCTTTCTTGAAGAAATAGGCATCACCGAGCAAGGAAAAGAAATTTCCGTCTTTCGGATTGATGGCTATTGCCTTCTCCAGCCACTCGATGGCGTTGTTTGCGTACGGACTTGTGTTTTCCTGATAAGCTTTTCCAAAATTACAGTCAAGATATGCCTTGCCAATCTGGTACATGATGTAGGCATTCTTGTTTTTTGTCCACTTAGCTGCTTTGTCAAAATTTTTAAGTGCTTCGGCAGGTTTGTTTTGGTCAAGCAGCAATTTTCCTTGGCCAATCAGACAAAGCGCTGCATCTGCATTCATGCTCAGGCCTTTGGTATAGTAGATCTGTGCCGAATCACCTTTTTCGTTTTGGTAATAGGTTTCGCCAAGGAAAAAATAGCCCTCTGACGATTTCGGGTCCTTGGCGATCAACTGCTGACACATTTTTCGTGCTGAACCATAATCTTCTTTCTCAATTGCTTTTGAAATGTCGTCTGCTGTTTGCGCATGGACAGTATAAATGGAAGCAAAAATGCCTACCACGATAAGGTTTTTCAAATTCTTCATCTTCGTATTGGGTTTTTTAGTAGTTGTTGTAATCCTCTAAATTTGTAGAAAAGTGTAGTTCGATTGGATAATTTAAAAATTATACGTGATTCCAAACTGCAAATCCCACGCACCTCTGATGTACTCAGGTGAGTCCAGTAGATTTCTGTATATAGCTATTTGTGTCTGCCACTTACCAAGTCCGCTGGACCAACCAAGGCCAACATTAAAGTAAGGTTGATTAACCTTTGTGGTGTATATTTTGTTTGTATTGAAGTCGATTTGTGGATCTACTTTGAAGGTGCTTCTTTCATATTCAGCCTGTGCAAACAGTCCACTGAAAATTCTTGCTCTTGTGAAAAGTCCTATGCCGTAGTTTAGGTTTTCATATTTGTAAAGTCCGGTCGTATTTTGGTCTAGTCTATAATAATAGTAATCTCCTTTGAATACTACTCCGGCTGAAAACCATTTGTTGAATTTGTAGGCGGCCCGCGGCGATAGACTCATGTTAAAAGTTCCGTTTCCAAAAGAAGGGAAATGCAATTCAGCTCCATACCACATTTTGTCGAGCCAGAATGATTCTGCAGATCTGGATTTTTGTTCGGTCCTTGCACGCTTTTTATCAGCTGCAGTTACTGGTTTCTTCTTTTTATTCTGCGCCTCCACCATGGTACCGCAAATGGCGACCACTAGCATTAGAGCAAACATACGTTTTATCAGTTGACTTCCTGTTTTCATATTAATCTTTAATTTTAGTCCACTTAAGTTGTTTGAAGAATTCATCCAGTTCTTTTTCAAACCATTGCAAATTCTCAGGGCTATCGTAATTGTCCGCAACCTTTTTTGTCTTATTGCCATCATTTACGGTAATGTAGGTGTAAGGCAAATCCGGAATGATGTAATTTTTATTTTGCGGATAGTGATCAGCAAATTTGAAAAAATCAATCTGTTTTAATTTGTCCATGATTGCTGTAACTTCCGTTTTGCCAGCTACTGCGATATATGTTCCGATAAGATCTACGTTTTTTGAACCACTGAACTGAGCTGTGCCATTCGAGCGGAGCAAGACTGCGTAAACCGGGCAATTTCCATAACATCCTGTTCTTTCAAGTTGTAAAAGGACGTAAGCCCCTGTATCTGACTTAATGGTTTTGTCTGCTTGGTTATATCTGGTTTCATTTTGAGTATCCCCACCTGCTGTTACAGGTGTCTTGCGATTGCATGATGCATTGAAAACGCAAAAAACACAAAAAAAATATACCCATTTGTGGCCCAAAACGTTCATGTTGGTGTATTTTTGATGAAACTATTATCTGTCGCCAAGAAAGAGCGCAAAACTAAGGAATTGTCGGTGGTTTTTTAACAAAAGATTAATTTTTTAAGCCGTGAAAACAAAATTTTATATTGCGTTTACAATAGCGCACATCACTACCTATTCTGCACTGCATAGTGCTGTTTTTCCACCTGTTTGGGGTTTCTTTGCACACAAATTAATCAATCGCCTTGCTGTGTTCACACTGCCACCTGAGATGGCAGGTTTCTACAAAAAGAACATCGCTTATATCTCAGAGCATGCCGTTGATCCTGATAAAAGGCGGTATTCGAGCAAATATGAAGCTCCCCGTCATTATATTGACCTTGATGTTTATGGCAAGCCTCCATTTCATGCATTGCCAAGAAAATGGTTGGATGCACTGATATGTTTCACGGATATTTATGCCGTGGACAGAAGTGGTGATACCTGTTTGCTGATTGATAGGAGGGGAATTGCTTTGGAAGAAAAGGAAATCGCTTTCAGACTTCACGATCGACTGTTATCTAGTAAAGACACTGTTCGTGTTTCGCGCAAATTGTACACGGATTTCTATTTCAGGAATATTCTTCCAAAGCAATATGAAGATGAACACGAGCTCCCAATCGATAGCTTCAAATTGGTTTTTCCAGGCCTTGCTGAATATGAACATCTTATTTCTGTAGAACATCTGAGCGAACATGGTATTTTACCGTTTCATTTACAGCTCATGGAAAAAAGGCTGAGTGCGGCTTTCCGCAGCGGCGACAACGGTAAAATACTGCAGTTGTCAGCTGAAATTGGCCACTACCTTGGCGATGCACATGTGCCATTGCATACTTCCCGGAATTACAATGGTCAGTTGAGCGGGCAGGTTGGCATTCATGCGTTTTGGGAAAGCAGATTGCCGGAATTGTTTTCTTCTGAGTATGATTTCTGGGTCGGTGCAGCAGTTTATCTGCCTGAATCCGAAAACACCTACTGGCAAATTGTCTCTGATAGCCATGCGCTGGTTGATTCGTTACTGGTCATGGAGCGTCATCTCAGTCTGAATTTTCCCTCAGACAGAATAAAATGTCCCGAGCAGCGCATGGGAGCGACCGTCATTACGCAGTGTGAAGAATATGCTCGTGCATACCATGAAGCGTTGAAAGGCCAGGTCGAATCTCGATTAAGAAAGGCTATTATTACCACAGGTAGTGTTTGGATGACAGCCTGGGTCAACGCAGGTCAACCGGATCTCAGTAAGTTGGGAATCGATAAAGAATCAATCAATGAGCAAAGTGTCGAAGCTATTGAATCTGGCTCCGCTATTCCGAATTTCATGTTGGGTAGGCCTGAAAACTGATATTATTCCGGCGGCTAATTTGAATGGAGATTGATGCTCGACGATTTTTGGTTCTAACCATAACAAATTTTGACGTATTCCGTTTAGTAAGCATCGGCGTTGTAAAGATCAAGCAATCGCCACAAAACCAAACGTGATTCGTTGCGATAATTGTAGGTTTTTATACTCAAAAGTCACGAATACATATTATCTTTGCATATAATCTGAGTATTCATCCTATCGGAATCAATTTGTTTGTTTCCGTTTTCGAATAAATTTCAAATGAACTTTAAATTAAAATTTCACAATCTATGAACACTAATCAAGGACAAAAGAACAACAAAACATTGTTGGTAGGCATTCTTGCTCTGCTTCTATTGCTATCCAACGCTTACTGGTTATTTCAAAATTCATCAAAAAATGAGCAGATTGCCACTGAGCAATCCAAAGTCGATGAACTTGAAGGAATAAAGGTTAAACTCGAGAAAGAGTATTACGAATCTTTGTCTCAGCTTGAAGAAATGAAAAGTTCAAATACTGAACTCAACAAGGTTATTGATGCACAGAAGGCACAGCTTTCTCAGCAGAAATCAAAGATTGACGATCTTATCCGCAATAAGAAAGATCTTGCTGCAGCACGCGCGCAGATAGATGGTATGAAGACGCAGTTGAACCAGTACTTGGCAGAGATTCAAGCACTAAAGCAGGACAATGCCAAGTTGACAGCTCGTGTAAAAGAAGTTGAGGAGCAAGCTACTCAGCTTGAAGGCAATGTTAGAGTATTAACTGACGATAAAAACAATCTTACTTCTCAGTTGAATACCACTACAAAAGACCTTGAGGATACCAAAGCGCGTGAAGAAAACCTTAAAAAAGTAATCAAAGTTGACAAAGTTGAACTGATTGCAATCAATACAAAAGGTGAAGATGTCAGAAAAGCCAAAAACGCCAGTGGATTCAAAGTGAAATTCAAGACTTCCAAGAATTCATTCGCCAGAGGCAAGGAGACTTTCTATGTGCAGGTTATTTCTCCACAGGGTGTTACCATCAGCAACAAGGCCATGAAAGTGAAGTTGAACAACGATGAGGAAGTTTCCTTCACTTCTTCAACAGACATCAACTATTCAGGTGCCGAGCAGGATGTTACAGCTTCTGTGATTTTCGAGGATGCGAAAATTGAACCTCATTCACAATACGAAGTTCGCGTTTACCACCGAGGCGAATACGTGGGGGGTAACAACTCGAAGAAATTGAGAAAAAATATTTTCAATTAAGATATCAAGCAAAAAATTTGCGAGGCTGTCCCATTTTTTGGTGACAGCCTTTTTTTATGTCTGCGAAAAAAAATGTAAGGTCTATTCAATGGCATTTTTACGTAATTTTCCTACATATTTGGTTTTTAGCCAACCTTATTCCTTTCCATGTGTTAAGTGGATAATTTTGTTCAGTTATGGAAAAAGATAACCCTATAGATCCCCGTAAAATTGCCCAGAATCCCGGATTGCTACCGTATGCACACCATGCTGCGAGCGCAATTGTAAAGCCGATTGACAAGGGTAGGGCCAAAGGCATAGCAGTTAGGGCGATGTATGAGCAATCCAATGCCGATTTAGACCAAATTAGAAAGCAGGTGGAACTGTTGGCGCTGCAGGCAAAAATGATTCACGATAGGGTAGCCATTTCAGAAAAAATCTATCTTGCTGACATGAATTTCAAGCCTGTAATCGGTTATATATATCACCTATACATCAAAAAAGATAGTAGTCACGTTCTTTCGATGATTGCGCCTTCAGAATGGGGGACAAAACAACCCTATGTCTGGGTCGCAACCTGTCGTCTTTTGGCAGATCATACTTGGGACGTATTGGATTGCGATTCTGACAAATTATACGAAAGTGTTATGGAAACAACGCCCGATGATTTTCTGAAAAACAACTCCTGATGGCATCCCACATGAAAACACTCCTAAGCAACGCTCTATTATTTTGTCTGCTTTTCATGTCGCCAGGCAACGTTTGTGCACAAATGTTGGAGGGGGCGGGAGTTGTAGTCGAGAAGATTGATTCCCTAGCCAGTCAAATAGCTGGTGATGTCATGGATGCGGTAGGTGGTCAGCGTTCGTGGGAAAAAACAAGGTATCTCTCCTGGAATTTTTTTGGTGCGAGAAAACTGACATGGGATCGATACACCGGTGATGTGCGAATTCATGAATTTAAAACCGATACAAAGATATTGATGAACGTGAATACCGGCCAGGGAAAAGTAAGTCGTGCAGGCCAACTGCTCAGTGAT
>CANHEE010000069.1 GCA_947459655.1 Lewinellaceae bacterium | reverse complement strand
GTGGTCGAGGGTATTGCCTGGCGCATCGTCAAGCAGGATGTCCCGGAAAACCTCCGAAGCAAGAAAATCTTCACGCTCGACGTTTCTGCCCTGATTGCAGGTGCCAAATACAAAGGCGAATTCGAAGAACGACTAAAGGCCGTAGTAAAGGAGGTGATTGACTCCGAAGGAGAGGTGATTCTGTTCATTGATGAAATCCACACCCTTGTGGGCGCTGGTGGCGGAGGCGGATCCATGGATGCTGCAAACATACTCAAACCGGCCCTTGCGCGCGGTGAACTCAGAACCATCGGCGCAACCACCCTCGATGAGTACCAAAAGTATTTCGAAAAAGATAAGGCCCTCGAACGCCGTTTCCAGAGCGTCATGGTGGATGAGCCTTCCGTCGAAGATACCATTTCCATACTCAGAGGATTGCAGGAGCGCTACGAGAACTACCACAAGGTTGATATCCTCGATGCCGCATTGATAGCCGCCGCAGAACTGTCGCACAGGTACATCACCGAACGCCAGCTTCCGGACAAGGCCATCGATCTGGTGGATGAAGCCGCTGCAAAACTCAGACTCGAACTGGATTCTGTACCCGAAGACGTAGATGAACTGGACCGCAAAGTCAGACAGCTGGAAATCGAGAGAGAGGCCATCAAGAAGGAAAAAGATGAGAAAAAGCTGGCCGCGCTATCTGAGCAGATTGCAAACCTGCAGGAGCAACTGAATCAGGTAAAATCCAAATGGCAAAACGAGCGCGAAATCATTGAGGCCATTCAGGTATGCAAACAAAATCTGGAAGAACTGGAGCAACAAGCCCAAAAGGCGGAGCGCGAAAGCAATTTCGAACTGGTTGCCACCATCAGATACGGCAAAATCAAAAATGAGGAGGCAGCACTGAAGGCCGCTGAAGAAAAACTGGCGGAAATTGCACCAGATAGCCGTATGACTACCCAACAGGTAACACCGGACGACATCGCCGATGTGGTCAGCCGTTGGACAGGCATCCCCATCAGTAAAATGCTGCAAACAGAGCGGGACAGACTGCTGAATCTGGAGGCCGAACTGGGCAAGAGGGTTATCGGACAGGACGAAGCGGTAATCGCCATTTCTGACGCGGTGCGGAGAAGTCGCGCCGGATTACAACATGCCGAAAGACCTATCGGATCGTTCATTTTCTTAGGTCCGACAGGGGTCGGAAAAACAGAACTGGCAAAGGCCCTTGCAGAGGTTTTATTTGACGATGACCACGCCATCACCCGAATTGATATGAGCGAGTATCAAGAAAAACACACGGTATCAAGACTGGTGGGTGCGCCTCCGGGATATGTAGGTTATGATGAAGGCGGTCAGTTGACCGAGGCGGTCAGACGCAGACCTTATTCCATCATTTTGCTGGACGAAATCGAAAAGGCGCATCCAGATACTTTTAACATTTTACTGCAGGTGCTGGATGATGGCCGACTAACCGACAACAAGGGTCGTGTTGCCAACTTCAAAAATACCATCATCATCATGACCTCCAACATGGGCTCAGAAACCATCATGGAGAATTTTGAAGGACTGGATTCGCTTGCGGAAAAGAAAAGAACAGAGATTATCGAGACGACAAAGCTGGAGGTTTTCAATTTGCTCAGACAGAACATGCGTCCGGAATTCCTAAACAGGATAGATGAGTTGATCATGTTCCTCCCACTGAACCGTGCTGAGATTGCGCAGATTGTGGATATTATGATGGCCGATCTGCATGAAATGCTCGGTAGACAGAACCTGAAAATTGAGGTTGCCGGCAACGCCAAATACCTTCTTGCGGAACTGGGTTACGAGCCGGAATTCGGTGCACGACCGCTGCGCCGGGTAATTCAGAAGGAAATCATCAACCAGTTGTCCAAAGAAATCTTGTCCGGAAACTACTCCGCCGGTGACACCATCGTGGTGGATACCGATGCCAAAGGGTTTGTTTTCAACAAAAAATAAGGTTGCACCAAAATGAAACTGCCGGCCTGTTACGATGGCAACAAGCCGGCAGTTCTATTTTATACTCTCGGACCCGACAGTCCTTACTTCTTATCCTGTCTTGCAAAGACCTTTTTGAGCAGTTCGGTTGTCCGCATTGCGGGATTGTTTCTGATTTCCAGCTCTTTTTCTGCCACCATACCGAATAGCCCTTTCAATGCCTCCTTCGTCACATAATCAGTTAAATCCGGATTGGCCTTTTTCACCAGTGGAATTTTGTTGTAGGCGTTTACGCAATCAGACCAGTAACGGGTACAGCCGACTTCTGAAAGAGCTGTGCGAATGACAGGGTTGAATTCCTTGTACAGCGCCTGGTTGGTGGTTTTGTCCAAATAGGTAGTCGCTGCATTTTTTTCACCCATCAATATGTTCATTGCGTCCTGAAAGGTGAGTGAACGAATGGCATCCAGAAAAATCGGCGTTGCTTTGGTTGCAGCCTTTTCTGCTCCACGGTTCATTTTTTCCATGATATTGGTCTCAACATTTTCAAAACCGGGCAACATCTTGACCTTGCTGATGACATTTTTCATGTCATCCGGTATCAGAATTTTATACAACGCACTTTTGTAATAGCCGTCAACTGCACTCAGTTTTTCCACACCCTTGCTGACACCATTATTCAGTGCCTCCTTAAGTGCACTTCCGATTTCCTCGTTGCTGAGTTGAACCTGTGTCCCGGTCACATCTTTAACAGCCTTGTTGATGTTGCCTGCTGCTTTTTTCAGGTTGATCTGCGCAACCGAAAGCTGAACGACCGCAAGAAAAGCCACTGCTACAATACTTAATTTTCTCATCTTCAATTTTTTAAATTCATATTTTACCTCAATCTAACGACCTTTTCCGAAATTCAACAGCCATATTTCCCCACTTTAACATATTTTTAATCGGAAACATATTAGCATCGAACTTCGTAAGCTTTTAAGAATGCACAAAGTGCTCAAATTATTAGGGTAAACCAAAAAAAACATCGAATTTCGACCTTTAAATTCATAGTTCATGGCTGCCGGCGATAAAGGAAATCCTAACCCCCGCAAAAATAACCCTATTTATCAGGCCGAATGGGACGTAAACACCAAAAAAGCATCCACATTGCAAAAAACCACAGGTAAAAGAGCAGCACAGCAACGCAGGTTCGTAAAATGGATGTGGTTATCCGCCATTGGTTCAACCCTGGCCATTATCCTGTTTTTCCTCATCTTAAGTTACCAGGACCTGCCCACTTTCGACGAACTGGAAAACCCGAAAAGCAACCTGGCCTCCGAAATATTTGGCGACAACAACGAGGTTATTGGCAGGTACTATATTGAAAATAGGGTGCCTGTTGTTTACGACTCCCTGCACACTGATATCAACCACGCCTACCTCGTTCACGCACTGATTGATACAGAAGACGAGCGTTTTGAGCAGCATTCGGGAATCGACTGGGAGGCCATTGCTAGGGTGATCAAAGGCCTTGCAACTTTCAATCCGCAGGGTGGAGGTTCAACCATCACACAACAGCTCGCAAAACTGTTGTATTCCAATCGTGATTTCAGGGGAATGAATCCCATACACAGGTTTTTCTCCCTCGTTACCATCAAATTCAAGGAGTGGATTACAGCCGTAAAACTTGAGAGAAGCTACACCAAGGAGGAAATCATTGCAATGTACCTCAACCAAGCAGATTTTATCTATGGAGGAACAGGAATTCGCTCTGCCTCAGAGGTTTACTTCAATAAACAACCCAAAAACCTCAAGGTCGAAGAAGCTGCACTGCTCATCGGGATGCTGCAGAACCCCTCCCTGCACAATCCGGTAAAACACCCGCAAAATGCCAAAAACAGAAGGAATATCGTGCTTGGCCAGATGGTCAAAAAAGGCCACCTTTCCAAGGCCGCCTACAACAAACTGAAGAATCAGGACCTGAAACTGAATTTTCAGCGCAGCTCGGTGGCTGAAGGGACAGCCGCATATTTCAGGATGACCCTTAGGGAAGAAATTCAGGAGATCTTGCGAAATTCCGACATCAAAAAACCGGACGGTAGCAACTACAACATTTACAAAGACGGCCTCAAAATATACACGACAATCAATCCGGCCATGCAGCGCCATGCCGAAGCGGCAATGGTCGAACACATGGCTCAGCTGCAAAGCCGTTTCTTCGCAGTCTGGAAAGGTCGTGACCCATGGAACGACAAATCCATCAACATCGATGCAAAAATTCGGGAGAGCAAGTTGAAGGAAAAAATATACGAGTCTGACCGCTACCAGAACCTGCGTTCCAGATACCTCGATGAAGTGATCGGAAACATAGAAAAAGATATCGAAGGACTCATTCTGGAAAGCAAGGATATTGACGAACTGATGCAGATGGACAAGTCGGGAGAATCCTTTGCCAAGCTGATCACTGAAAAGGGATACTCAGCAGAAAAAGCGTCATTCATGCACAAGGTAAGGTCGCACAAAGACTGGCCGATTCTGAAAGGCAAATATGGTGCACTGGAGGTGGCCACCACCAAGGCTTTTGCCAAACCCGTTCCCATGAAGGTCTTTTCCTATGTCACCGGTGGCGAAAAGGACACCATCATGTCACCGCTTGATTCCATAAAATACCATCGGATGTTCCTTCAGCTGGGCTCAATGGCCATCGATCCCAAAAACGGATATGTCAAAGCTTGGGTCGGGGGTGTCAACTACAGGTACTTCCAATACGACCACTGCAAATCGCGCCGACAGGTTGGCTCCACATTCAAACCTTTTGTTTACGCCACCGCCATTTACCAGCAGGGAATTTCCCCTTGTATGCAGATCCCCGATATCCAGTACTCCATACAGCCGGGAGAGGGGTCTTTTGGCTTGTCAAGATCATGGTCTCCTGCCAATGCGAAAGGTTTTTCCGGAAAATCTTTTAACCTCTACCAGGGTCTGAAAGAGTCCGCCAACTCCATTTCCGTGTACCTGCTGAAACAACTTGGTGCGACCAGACAAGTCCGCGGACTGGCCAATCAGATGGGTATTGACAGTTCGCATCTACCTGTGCAACCGGCCATCTGCCTTGGAGCTTGCGACCTCAGTGTTCTGGAAATGTCGGGTGCGTACGCAAGCTTCGCCAATGATGGCACCTACAATCGGCCACTGTACCTGCTGCGCATCGAAGACAAAAACGGCAAAGTACTGTACAGAGATGCCGGCGAGTCGCATCCTGCCATCAAATCCGAATCCAACTACGTGATGGTGCAGCTACTGAAAAACGTGGTGAAAGGAACACCTGGCGTTTCCGAACTCAAAAGCGAAGTAGGTGGTAAAACCGGAACTACGAACGATTTTGTGGATGGTTGGTTCATGGGCATCACTCCCGGACTGACAGTGGGTACCTGGGTAGGCGGAGACGACCGCTGGGTACGTTTTATGAGCATCGCAGATGGCCAGGGCGCCAGAATGGCCAGACCATTTTTTGCGAAGTTTATCAAGAGACTGGAAGCGGATCCGAAATCAGGCTATGACCATAATAAAAAGTTCAAAGTACCCCCCGGTGATCTGGGAATTACCATAGATTGCGGAGCTTACAATAAAGCATCTGCGGAGGAGAGTGATGAGTTTTCAGAAAACAACTTTGAAAATTAATCCCCGATGGCAGTTCAACTTAGCAACCAAAGGGCCAATCAGAGTCTGGACTGGATTACACTCAGCATTTTTGTCGCGTTGGTTGCAACAGGCTGGGTGATGATTTACTCGGTGGGTTACGGCAACTCCGGTTACCCCCAGGATCTGGGTGAATTCATGTTTCAGACACAGATTGGACGGCAATCCATCTGGCTGTTCATATCCTTTGTCGCCTTTCTGCTTCTGATGACCGTAGACTGGCAGGTCTGGCGGACGGTAGCCTATTTCATATACATTACCGGTATCGTACTGCTGCTGCTGGTGCCCTTTCTGGGAAAAGAAATCAACGGACAAAAGGCATGGTTTGCCTTTGGTTGGTTCACCTTTCAGCCTGCTGAGCTGGCAAAATTCGGTACCGCCCTGGCTTTGAGCAGCTACCTAAACAGCAGTACCAATGTGTTACAATCGCTGCAATCGCGGATTACCGCCATCGGCATATTTGTGTTGCCTGTCTTGCTGATTCTCCTGCAACCCGACGCAGGTTCAGCACTTGTTTTTCTTTCCTTTTTCATCGTGCTTTACCGCGAGGGCTTTTCACCGGGACCATATATCATCGGACTGGTAATGATTGTGCTGTTCGTCCTCACCTTTATATACGAGCCATTTTACGTTAGTACGGCGCTGATTGCACTCACAGGAACAATATTCGTAAACCAGTTCAGGATGAGGAAAATTTACTGGTGGATTGGCTATGTAGTCGTCCTTGGGCTAATCGTTTTCGCTATCAGGCAACAATTTTACTGGACAAGCTGGCTTGCAAATACGGCGGTTTGTTTTGCTCTCGGCTACTGGCACTACGAGCGCAACAAGAACCGGGGCAACTTCCCGATAATGGTAGGATTATTCCTTTGCGTGGTCTTTTCGTTTACCACAAGCTACATTACCAACAACATTTTGCAGGAACACCAGCGCACGAGAATAAAGGTCTGGTTAAAACCTGAAGAATGCGATCCGCAGGGTGAGTTGTACAACGTTCTGCAGTCGAAAATGGCCATCGGCGGCGGCGGACTAAGTGGCAAGGGTTTTCTGGAGGGCCCGATGACTAAATTGAATTATGTTCCGGAACAATCAACGGACTTCATTTTTTGCACCATTGGTGAGGAGTACGGATTCTTTGGCAGTACACTGATCATCGTCCTTTTTGTCATCCTGCTTTACCGCATCATCAACATTGCAGAGCGGCAGCGCGCCAATTTTTCGCGGTACTACGCCTACTGTATCGCAGGCATTCTGTTTGTTCACTTTGCCATCAACATCGGCATGACGATGGGTTTCTTCCCTATAATCGGCATCCCGCTTCCTTTCATTAGCAAGGGAGGAACTTCTCTCCTTGGCTTTACTACCATGATGGCTGTATTGCTAAAGCTAGACAGCAATCGCTACTCCATCTGATTGTTGCATCAGATTATTTTGCGTTCAATGCTTTTATTTTCTCAAACAGCAGGTCCTCATCCCCGCTGACGTATTTCCGTTTCTGATAGGCAATTTTTCCATCCTTGTCAAAGACAAAAGCCTGTGGCAAACCATTGAGTTCGCCGGGCAACACCTGACCGAATTCTCGGTTCATATCGTGGAAGGTTTCCCATGGCCATTTTTCTGTGGCTGCTCTTTGGGTATAATTTTCGAAATTCTGCGGAAAATCGTAAGAAATCAGCACCAAGCGAAACTTCTCCTCTTTTTTCCACTGTTCATACTTGGCCTGAATGGCGGCAACCTCCATCCGGCAAGGGTAACAGGTCGTTAGCCAGAACAGAAAAACGGTAGGCTCGTTGTGCTTACTGAACAACTTGGCGGAATTATGCAATTTACCGTCAGGACTTTTAAGCTGAATGTCAAACGGAAACTGCTGCACCATCTGCTCTTTGGGCCGGGCTGTGGGTGTATAGTAGTTAGTCTGCGCCAATGTCTTTGTGAGCAACAGCAGACTAAATATTCCGAACAGAAAAGAGATCTTCAGTTTCATTTGTTTTTGATTTTTATTTTTTCAAGCGCATCTTTGGCAGGCTGGTAATTCGGCGACAGCACTAGGGTTTGCTCGTAATCGCGCTTCGACTGACTGTATTCTCCGAGCTTTTCAGAGGCCTTGCCCCTAAAAAAATACCCCAAAACATATTGCGGATCAACGCTCACAGCAATGTTGAAATTGTCTTTGGCCTTCGCAACCGAATCAAGGTCCATGTAAAGCAAACCGATATTGTAAAACGCATCGGCGTTGTCCTTGTCGATTTTAGGAATCTCTTTGTAAATGGCAATGGCTTCCTTTAGCTTGTTTCTGTTCTGGTAATACATGGCCTTGGCATGCAGGGCTTGGGTACTTGATGAATCAATCCGCAGCGCAGTTTCAAGGTATTCAATGGCCTTGTTGTCCTTTTTCTCGTCCAGAAGAATACCCAGATTTATCCAGCCATCGACCAGATCAGCATCGGCGGCGACGCAGTTTTTATAAGCTGCTATAGCGCGATCGCGTTCGCCAAGTTCCTTCAGATTGTTTCCCATCATAAAAAAGGCCTCCGCGTTCTGCTTGTCTATCTGAAGTATTTTGTTCAGCGTCTGAATCGACTCCTTATTCAGCTTCACAATCATCTGGAGTTCAGATAATTTCAGCAGTGAGGGTATACGTTGTGGATACAAGTCGACAACCCGCTCCATGGTCCTTATAGCCATCCGCGAGTTATTGTCATCCATGTAAACATCAGCGAGAAAATGGTGGTAAAAGGGATTCAGGGAGTCAATCGCCATCGCCTTTGCCATGTCCTTAATGGCCTCCTGGTAAATGCCTTCCTTGTAAAATAACGCAGCTCTCTGGGCATAGAGACTATCGGTCTGCGGGGAGCGGGCAATCTGTTCGCTCAACGCATCAATCACAGGATTTCCCGTTTTAAGCGTTTCCTGTGTCGGGTTGTTTTTGCAGGAAAAAAGCAGGATTAAAGACAGAACGCTTAACAAGAGGGCGTTTCTCAGTATCATAAATGTTGGAAATGAATTTTGTGAAATTAATTACAATCGCGGCAACCTTTGAAAGGCATTGATGAGCCGTTCGGGCAGTTCCCCCTTGCATGCAGCCAGATAATCGCTGTAAGAACAAGGCAACAGGGCATGTCTTCGCATTTCGGTATTTTCTGAAAGGGGAATTTGCATCCACCAGCGACCGCTTTTTGAACTCTGCCAGAACACGAGCTGGTACTGGTGAACCTTGTAATCCACGATGTATTCCACCAAACCATCGTTGGAGGCGGGATAATCATTGACCCTATTCAGCAGACCATCCCAGAAATACCAGAGCATTTGTGCAATGACCTGGGCACTCAGCTGATCCCGGTCTTTTCTAAAGTCATATCCGTAGAAACCGACCGAGGTGAGTTTATCACTCATTCCCGCGTAGCGACACAACCGACAGGCCTCCTCAACAAATAAACCACTCGGCGAGGACGGCACCTGCGCGGGAGCCTCAATGTTTTTCAGCGCACTGAGGTGAAAAGCGACCATATCCGCATCTCTGATGATGGGTTCATTTTCTTCCGGAGCTGAACGCACACTTCCCAGCCTGACCACGTCAAAATGGCGCATTTCGAAATAGTTCAGCACCTCATGGTCTGTGAGATGGCCCTGCGCAGCAATGACCGACAGCTGAAGCAGTTGATCGATCTCCTGCTCTTCCAAAATGGTGTTGATGTAGTCGCGGTTTACTCCACTCAGGGAAAGCCTTACGCATTCGTCAACTACAGTCAGGTTGACTTTCTGCTTCAGCATTTTGTATGCGTTAAACTGAGCCGTCAGCAACCCTGCATCCTCGCAAAGAATAACCGGGATGATACCCGCCTGCAGCAACTCGCTGATCAGGGGGATAATAAATTCCTGGTTCTTTTTTCTGATGTTTCCCAGGTCGGCAATGACACGTTCTCCGTTGCCACTGAATGCCGCATACTGGTAGAGCTGTTTTCTAACCAGATCAGCCGACTGATCCAGTCCAATCAGTGCCGTTTTAACTCCGTCCAGATCGGTATTTTTTTTTGAATAAAACCTCACCTGGGCGTGCAGTTTATTGCCTTTCAGAGCCGAAAATTGCTTATCAGGCACCAACCAGTTGTGTAGCATTTTTTTAATTGAATTTGCACAAAATTATATGTTCTGATGCGATTTATTGCAAGGTTTTACCCGATATTTGCGACATTTTATTCACCGCAAATAATATTATGGACGATTTACTGAAAAAATACAAGGAGAAGAGACCCGAAATCGTATTCGAATGGTCTGATAATGAGACGGGTGCAGAGGGCTGGGTGGTCATCAACTCGCTCCGGAACGGCGCTGCAGGTGGCGGAACGAGAATGCGGAAAGGGTTGACCAAAGATGAGGTCGTTTCTTTGGCAAAAGTGATGGAGATCAAGTTTTCTGTTTGTGGGCCGAATATTGGCGGAGCCAAGTCAGGAATCAATTTTGACCCGGCAGATCAACGCCGTACTGAAGTGCTAAAGCGTTGGTTCAAAGCTGTTTATCCCATACTTAAAAATTACTATGGCACCGGTGGTGACCTGAACGTGGACGAACTCAAAGACGTCAATCCGATAACCGAAAATCTGGGGCTTTGGCACCCGCAGGAGGGTATCGTAAACGGACACTTTCACGCTGATGCAGGCGAAAAAGTCAGCATCATCGGTCAGCTTCGCCATGGTTGCTCCAAGATCGTAGAAGACCTGGCATTCGTACCGGATGGTCCTCTAAAATATGCAGTTGCAGACATGATCACCGGCTACGGGGTATCTGAATCGGTGAAACATTACTACGAAATATATCGTAATCAACAACTTAGAGGCAAAAGAGCCATTATTCAGGGCTGGGGCAATGTCGCCTCTGCTGCGGCATACTATCTCAGCAGTCAGGGTGTGAAAATTGTAGGCATTATCGATCGTGAAGGCGGTATTATCGACGAAAATGGCCTGTCGCTAACAGAGGTGAAAGCACTGTTTGCAGCCAAAGACGGCAACAAACTGGTTTCGGACAGACTGCAACCATTTGCGGCCATCAACGATAGAATCTGGAAAACGGGAGCTGAAATTTTCATTCCCGGAGCAGCATCAAGGCTGGTAACTCGCGAGCACGTGGATGACATGATTGGCAACGGGCTTGAGGTCATAGCCTGTGGAGCGAATGTGCCGTTTATAGATGATACTGTATTCTTCGGCGACACCGCTCTTTACACCGACAACAAAGTCAGTGTAATCCCAGACTTCATTGCCAACTGCGGCATGGCCAGAGTTTTTGCCTACCTCATGCAGAAAGATGCGGCATTGACAGACCAGGCCATTTTTGGTGATGTTTCAGAGACCATTAGAAAAGCCTTGCATGGACTTCATGATTCCGACAAAAGACTTACCGGCATCTCTGCAAGGGCACTCGAGCACTCGGTCAGAAAATTGTTGAACTGAATCGCGTAAAAAACAGCGTTGCAGAAAGTGAGTGCGTTGAAATGCGAAATCGGCTGCATAACGGAGAAAAATATAGTAAAATGGCAGTATTTTCCTACAATTTTTCATTTTATTTTCTATTTTTTATACTGCCAAAAAAAAAATGTCTATTTTTGCTTCCTTATAAAAAGCGATAACTATTAATTGATTAAATCTACAAAGTAAAAACCTTATGACAAGAAAAGTTTTCTTCTTCGTTTTAACTATGTCTTTTGTAGTCTCTGCAGTTGCACAGACGAAGAAAGCGATGGGCGGACCCACTCGTCCTCAGCAAAAGTGGGAGGCTGGCATTGGTCTGGGTCACATGATGGCTAACAGTGATGTAGCATACAAGCCCGGATTTGGAGGATCTATTCATGTCAGACGTGCTATCGATCATATATTCTCAGTCCGCCTGAGCGGTCAGTATGGTGTGATGAATTTCAAGGATGATGCAACCATTGCAGACCGCAACCGCGGTGGAGAAGGTTCGCAGGCTTCCTTGATTCCCAACTTGAAAAATGCCGGACTGGCAAATGCCGGTGCAACCTGGTTTGCTGATGTAACTACCACTTACATGTCAGGGTCAGTTGAAGGCTTGATGAGTCTTAACAATTTTGATTTCACCCGCAACAACAAAAAATGGGATCCGTACATGGGATTCGGTGTGGGTGCTGCCTCTTACACGGCTAAAGCAAACCTGCCTTCAGGAGCAATCAAAATCCGCTCTGAAAGCGGTGACAAGGAAGGAAAACTGGCAAGTTTTGTACGTCCGATCATCGGAATCTCTTACAAAATCAACCCTACAATGAACATCTCCCTTGAGCAGACTGCTGATTTCCTTTTCGGTAACAGAGCAGACTTGGTTGACGGAATCAACTACTTTAAGGCAGACAGAATCACGCCAAACAACGACGTAGTTTTGTTCACAAACCTTCGTTTCAACTACAACTTCGGAAAGAAAGATGCGGTTGAGCCATTGTATTGGTCCAACCCACTTGGACAAATCCAGAACGATATCGCAGAATTGAAGGCACGTCCTAAATTTGACCCAACTGACACAGATGCAGATGGCGTTATTGATATGTTTGATCAAGAGAAAAACACCCCAGCCGGATATCCGGTTGATACACGCGGTGTTACGCTTGACAGCGATACTGACGGCGTTGCAAACGCAATGGACAAAGAACCTTTCTCTCCTCCGGGATACAAAGTGGACAAAGATGGTGTTGCCAATGTTCCAAAGCCAAACTTCACTACTGAGGCTGATGTCAACCGTATCGTAGACAGCAAACTTGCAGACATGAGAGCTTCTTTGGACAAAGGTCTTGTGGACTGGTTTCTGCCAATGGTCAACTTCGATTTCAACAAGTCGACCATCAAGCAGTCAGAATACGAGCAGTTGGCTTATGTAGCCAATGTTGTTCAGAGAAACCCTAAAATCACAGTTGTTGTAACTGGTTATACAGATGCTGTTGCAAGTCCGAGCTACAATGAGAATCTTTCTTACAACCGTGCTGAAGCAGCCATCAACCACCTGGTAAACAAATACAATATCGACCGCAAGCGTTTCATCCTGAACTATAGCGGCGAAAACACAAAGTTGGTTGATAGCAATGGCCAAAACTACATCAACCGTCGTGTTGAATTCAAAGTTTCTACAGGTGTTGAGAAGGAAATGGCTCGTCCTGCAGGTGCTGAGAAGAAAAAAGAAACCAAGTTCAAAGGAAACAAAGAAGCCGGATACTAATCCTTGCTTCAGTTAAAATAAACGGAGGGGTGGAAGATTATTCTGCCCCTCTTTTTTTTGTAATGAAATCAAAATGCTATTTTTGTTCTCGTTATAGCCGTACCTAAAATTCCTAAAAACGCATAAAATGAAGATCAGAAGTTCCGTTTTCGCACTTGCTTTGACCCTGTCTATGACGTCTTTTGGACAAAAAGTGGTCTGGACCCGCTTCAAATTTGGAATCCAGGCAAGCCCCACGCTCTCATGGCTTACAACAGATAACCCCAAAGTTGCCAACAATGGATTCAATACAGGACTGAAACTGGGAGCTACAGGTGATTATTATTTTGCGGAAAACTATGCCCTCAGCACGGGAATAGGCTTCGGCTTCAACCACGGTGGAAAGCTGCTGCATGAAATCGGCGGAAACTACCTGGCCAATTCCACCTTGACCGACAGTCGCTACAATGCAAAGACTAATGGACAGTCGCTACCCGATAATGTTAACATCAGGTACCATATCCAGTATGTCGAAATTCCACTTGCACTGAAAATGCGGACCGACATCAACGGTGAACACTTGCGTCTTTTTGCACAGGCACCCATCATCAATATCGGATTCCTGTCGCAGGCGAGGGGCGACATTAGCGCACCGAAAATTTCCCTCAATAAAGAAAACATAAAAAATGACGTCAATCTCTTGTCGCTATCTTGGGGACTTGGCGGCGGCGTTGAATACGCCTACAACCAAAGCACCTCGATTGTTGCCGGACTGTATTACAACAGAGGTTTCGTGGATGTAACCAAAGACAGAAACAACTACAGCGTGAAGCAAATTGCCGGACAGACAACCCCGAACGACAGCTCTGATGACAAATTTGATCCAAAAGTCAAGGAAAGTACAAAAGCAGTACTGAATGCCATAACACTCCGCCTTGGAGTAATTTTTTAAATATAAATCTTATATCAATGTCCTTTCAAGCAGAAGGTAAACTATACAAGGTATACCCTACAGAACAAAAAAGCGAAACGTTTCAGACCCGCGAATTTGCCATCGAAATGATGAATGGCAACTATCCGCAATACATTAAATTTCAATTGCTGAAAGACAAATGCAGCCTCATAGACCAATACAGGGAGGGCGATTTCGTCAAAGTATCTTTTGACCTCAGCGGAAGGATCTGGAACGAAAAAGTCCTAACCAATCTCAACGCGTGGAGAATTGAAAAGAGTGCTTCGGGAAATGACAATTCCGGAAACAGCATGAACTCAACACCTTCCACTTACGGCGATGATGCATTTGCAGGACTCGACACAGCTCCGATTATGCCAATAGAGGATGATTTACCATTTTAACACAAATCAGGTCCCGCTACAACAGCGCCTGCTGCTGCGGGGCAGTAGCTTCTGAATGTTTGAAAAACCGGTTGCACACTTTCTCGACACTCCTATAGAATACCTCAAGGGAGTTGGTCCGGCCCGCGGAGAACTCCTCAATAAGGAACTGCAGATCTTTACATTCAGAGATCTGCTGTTCCATTTTCCGTTTCGCTACATCGATAAAACACAGTTTCACCGCATTGGCGATCTGCATCCCGGCAGCGGTGACGTGCAGGTTAGGGGCATTCTGCGCCGGATGGAAAGCATTGGAGAAGGCCCCCGAAAGAGATTGGTGGCCAAACTTCGCGACGAGAGCGGAGTCATCGAACTCGTTTGGTTCAAGGGAGTTCAGTGGGTAGAAAAAAACCTGCAGGTGGGAGCCGAATACGTCGTCTACGGACGAGTACAAGAGTTCAACAACAACCTCAACATCTCCCATCCCGAAATGGAGCAGGTAAACGAGGAAAACATCAGAAAACAAGTCACTTTTGCCCCTGTTTATCCGAGCACAGAAAAACTGAGCGCAAAAGGGCTGGATCAGAAATTCCGGAGGAAACTCGTACTTGAGCTGCTGGAAAAAATTTCCGAAAGGGAACTTCCGGAAATGCTTCCGCCTACTCTGGTACAAAAATTCCGCTTCAGTTCCCACCTGGAGGCCATCAGACACATTCATTTCCCCCAAAACGAAGCGCAACTCAATACCGCCAGAAATCGACTGAAATTTGAAGAGCTTTTCTTCATGCAACTTCGTTTGCTGCGCAACAAAAAAAACAGAAGAAGCAGCTCCCGTGGTTTCCCCTTCGTCAAAATCGGAGAATATTTCAATGATTTTTACACAAACCACATTCCATTTGAATTGACCAATGCGCAAAAAAAGGTACTGAAAGAAATCCGCAAAGACCTCGGGTCGGGAATGCAGATGAACAGACTGCTGCAGGGCGATGTGGGTAGCGGAAAAACAATGGTAGGATTTATTACTATGCTGATGGCCATTGACAACGGATACCAGTGCTGCCTCATGGCCCCTACCGAAATCCTTGCGCAACAGCACTACAAGGGCATCAGCCAATTCGCAGAAAAACTGGGCATCAATGTGGGCTACCTATCTGGTACGGTCAAGGGTAAACAACGCAAGGAACTGCTGGAACAACTGGCAGATGGAAGGATGCAAATCGTCATCGGCACACACGCCCTCATCGAAGACCCCGTCGTATTCCAAAAACTCGGCCTGACCATTATTGACGAGCAACACCGTTTCGGGGTCGAACAAAGGGCAAAATTGTGGCGGAAAAACCCCGCCGGAGCACCGCATATCCTGGTGATGACAGCTACGCCAATCCCTAGGACACTCGCCATGTCGCTGTATGGCGATCTCGACATTTCCATCATTGATGAGTTGCCGCCGGGTAGAAAGGAAATCATCACAACGCACCGCACGGAAGCCAACCGGCTCAGGGTTTTCGGCTTCATGAGAGAAGAAATCGCCAAGGGTAGACAAGTGTACGTGGTGTATCCGCTGATTGAAGAGTCAGAGAAACTGGACCTCAACAACCTGATGGAAGGTTTTGAGGCACTCAGTAGGGACTTCCCCAAGCCACAGTACCAGATCAGCATCGTGCACGGAAAGATGAAGCCTCAGGATAAAGACTATGAAATGAACCGCTTCCTGAAAATGGAAACCCAGATCATGGTCGCCACGACAGTGATTGAGGTAGGTGTCAATGTACCCAACGCCAGCATCATGGTCATCGAAAACACCGAGCGCTTCGGCCTTTCCCAGTTACACCAACTACGCGGAAGGGTAGGACGGGGCGCCGACCAGTCGTTCTGCATCTTGATGAGCGGATACAAACTGAGCGCTGAAAGCAAAGAGCGCATCAAAACCATGGTGGAAACAACCGATGGCTTTAAAATCGCCGAGACCGACCTCCGTCTACGCGGACCCGGAAACATTGAGGGAAAGCAACAGAGTGGAATGCTCAACCTCCGACTGGCCGACCTCGCCAAAGACGGAAAAATACTGCAGGTCGCACGCGAGGAAGCAGATCAGATATTGGAAACAGATGCCACACT
>CANHEE010000068.1 GCA_947459655.1 Lewinellaceae bacterium | reverse complement strand
TAACATAAACAACCGAACCTGATGGCAGACCCACGAGATTGTATGCTGTGACGTTTCCGACATTCAGTTTGTTGATAATGTTGCCATTATTGCTTGCCGTGCCGACAGTGAGGAAGTAACCACTCGCAGTCGCAGCAGACTGCCAGATGAGTGTCGTGCTGGTCTGTACGTTTGTACTGGCATTAACCGGAGAGGTGATACTCACGCAAGCGGGTGATTGGGGTGCTGTTGTAAAACTCTCTTCACCGCAAAAACTGGCATTTTTAATTGCATCGTAAGGTATGACTTTCACATATATCACCGTACTGAAAGGCAAATTTGCTGGTAGATTGTAAGTGGATACATTTCCCACATCGAAATTATTGAGTATCTGCGTACCTCCAGGACTGGTTCCGATATTCAATCTGTATCCGGTTGCATTTGCAGATGTATTCCAGCTGATATTGCTACTGACAGGCACGTTGACAGCGTTGGCAGTTGGCGAGTTCAACGTTGTACAACCAGGCTGAAGATTGGCAAGCGGATTGAGATCGGGGGTAGAAGTAAACACCAGCGTACAACCCGATGGACAACCGGAGGTGAGTGTTGAAGTCACCAGAGCCAGCTTGGGATTACTTGAGGTTGAAGGATTTCTCCATTGTAATTTATTGGCAAGGTCCGTCAATCCAGAAGTGCTGATAATATTCCACTCTATCGTCATTATGTCAAATCCATGTGGAGCAATTACCTTTCCGGGGGTCTGAGATGCGAGCGTGAAGTTATAACTGAGTACTCCAGTATTGGTATTGGAACCTGTTGAAGTCGGTGTCCCGTACTGAAATCCGGTTCCGGGAAGATTATTTACCGCAATGACAGGTGATGAGAGAGTGTTGGTCGGATAGTTGAATCTCAGGTTTCCATTACCCATTTCCCAAATTGCAGAACTGGAGTTTGAAATAGTCAGTGTCACCCGATATTTCATGGTAGTAAGATTCACCTGGGGATTTGTGAAAGTCATTTTACATGTTGGCACAGCATTCTGAGTGGTGAAACTCTGTTCGGAGCATGAAAGAGCTGAGCCGGTTGAATTGTAAGGAACAATTTTAACATAAATCAAACTCAAATACGGAAAATCACCTGCAGGATTATAAGTCGTGACATTGCCCACATCTACATTATTCATTATTTGTCCTGCACCGAGACTGGTTCCGACGGTGAGGTAGTAACCGCTTGCACCGGCAGCGGCTGTCCATGTGAGCGCAGTAGTTACCGCAACATTGGTCGCATTTACAGCGGGATTACTCATTGAGGTACAGGACGGTGGGGCAACCTGAGTGGTAAAGCTCTGTTCCTGACAAGCAACAGCATTTCCATTCAGGTTATAGGGTACTAATTTGACGTAAATGATGGTATTGTACGGAAAGTCACCCGGTGGATCGTAGGTAAGCAGATTTCCAACATCCAGATTATTGACAATCTGATTGCCTCCGGGACTGGTTCCCACACTCAACAAATACCCGGTCGCAGTTGAAACAGGAAGCCATGTAATAGCGGATGATACGGATATACCAACTGAATTGGCAGCTGGAACCGAAAGCACTGTACAAGTTGGCGGACCATCCTGCGTTGAGAATTTGTGCTCAGAGCAGCCGGAGGCTAACCCTGTAAGGTTGTATGGCGTCACCCTTACGTAAATATCTGAATTGTATGGGAAATCACCCAGCGGATCATATATCAGAACATTACCAACATCCACGTTATTCATGATTTGCGTTCCTCCCGGACTGGTCCCCACACTAAGATAGTAACCTGTCGCATAGACTACTGAATTCCAACTAATATTGCTTGTTACTGCTACATTAACTGCGTTTGACGCTGGGGAGATGATGGATGTGCAGTCCGGAATGGGGAATTGAGTCGTAAAACTCTGTTGTGTACAACCCGTTGCGGAACCCGAAATTCCATACGGCACCACTCTAACATAAATGGTCGTACCAAATGGAAAATTACCCGCAGGATTAAATGTAAGCACATTACCAACATCTACATTGGCCAAAATTTGTGCTCCTCCCGAAGTAGTACCAACGGTTAATCTATAACCGACGGCATTGGCACTGGCATCCCAGCTCAGGGCTGTGGTCACAGGAACATTGGTGGCACCGGCAGCAGGTGCGTTCAGAGTAGTACACAATGGTATACTAAGATCGGGTTGCATATCACTTTCCCAAATGCTGCGACCATAAGTCGCCACTCTTAGCTTTCGCGTTGCAAGCTGCAATTCCACTTCATTTACCGCCACAAGCGGCAAATTCGAACCCGTAACGATCCAGGCCGTATTGATGTTGTCGCGGTAATAGACTCCTATGTTCATTCCGACATAAAGGCCTTCAAATGTGGTGTTGTCAACAACAATTGACCTTGCTGCAATCCCAGGCAAACCGGAGCTGATGTTGGTGAAAGTTGCGCCCATATCCGTTGATACAAGCACGTTATTGGAACTCGCACCAGTTGTTATCCATATTTTACCAGGATTAAGTGGACTAATGCATATGGAGGTAATGGTTGAAGGTGCTGCAAATGTGCTCCAGGTTGCCCCGGCATTTGAAGTGGCATATAGTGAGGAACCAACTGCCCCGCAAATAAATCTGGTATTTGAGGGCGCCACGGCAAGACAAGACATCGTTGCAGTTATAGTCGTTCCTGACAACTTCGTCCATGTTGACCCACCATCGCCAGAGCGATAAACGCCATCCCATCCGCCATAAATGGTATCATGAGTCGTTGGATGCATTGCCAAAGGTGTGACCCAGGCACCAGTGGCCGGCTCAGTGATAGATGAATATGACGCACCCTGATTAGTAGTTTTGTATAATGAACCATACTGGCTTGTTCCAAATGCAACACTGGAGTTGGTCGGACTGATAATTGCATCCATGCCATCTGCTCCCAGCCATTCCACCCAGGACCCATTGCTTTTTCTCATGGTTGTACCATTGTCTTGCGCACCTCCCGTAATTACAGTAGGATCGGTTTTGGAACATGCCATCCGGTAAAACTGCCTGATTCCAAGCCCGGTTGAAAGATCAATCCAGTCATCTCCGTTGTTAACACTTTTGTAAATACCGCCATCACTACAAGAATAAATGGTGCTGTTCACCCATTCCAATCCATGTACATCTGCATGATTGTAGCCTATTGAATTGGGATAAGACCATGCAGTTTCTGCTACAAATGATGTCCCGCCATTCAACGATTTCCAGCAAATGATACCTGCAATATGGACCTCATTGACATTGTTTGGATTAACGCAAATGGCCATATCGTAGGTTGCCTGTCCGGTTGTACCGGTTCCATTTGTGTCGTAACCGAAAAAGTTGGTCCCTGCAGATGGACTTCCGGTAATCGTGGTCGTAAATGTTGAACCGGAATCAGTTGATTTGTAAAATCTTCCGAATAGTGAACCGCTTGCCTGTACGACATAGACAACGGCCGGGTTGTTCGGAGAAACACCAATCAATGCTCGACCCGAGGCCGGCAATGTAATGGTGGTCCAAGTCAATCCTGTATCAGTTGATTTTAAAAAAACATTTGTAGAGCTTGAGGCATAAACAACAGTAGGGTCTCCCGGTTTAAATTCGATATCTTGAGTACTGGTTCCATTCACCGAAGCCCACGATGCCCCCCCGTTTGCAGAGCGAAAAACACCATTGTTTGCAACTGCAAACACAATATCGGAATTCGTAGGATGTACAATTACTTTCCTGATGGTAGAAGGACCTGAACCCGTTGCCGCCCATGTTGCTCCTGCGTTTGTTGATTTGATTACTCCCCCCGAGGTCAGTCCGGCATATACAATACTTGTGTTGGAGGGGTCAATTGTGATACTGTACAGATTCATCCAGGATGAATTGGCATTGTCTATCAACGGAGTCCAGTTTGCACCGCTGTTTGTACTCTTCCAAATTCCACCGCCCGGTGAGGTAATATAGATTGTCGATTCCTGTGACGGATGTATGGCAATAGAGGTTATTCTTCCTGTCCCGGGATTCCAGCCCGATGTAGCCAACCAACCTGAAGGTCCCAGGGCTGTCCACGGTTTATCTACTCTCCAACCATCATTACGTGGCATTTTTCGAATAGCATCCTGGTATGCCAAAAACTCCTTTTCAGCAGGAATAAAAGATCCATCTGGGTTCAGGTGAAATTTCTGCTCGTACAACCATCTCTGGTACTGTTTGTATCCACTTCCCCTTCCCTTTCCCGCTGTCTTAAAATACCTGTCAGCGATGGACTCAACCTGCTGAATGGTCAAATCTGTGCGCTGCATCAGCTCAAATATGTCCGTTTGCTGCCCCGAAACTGTAGCAAGAAAGATAATGGAAAATATTGCAAGGAATGAAATTTTACACCTGTACAAGCGGTTCATATAAAGTTCAATTGTAACTCAAAAATAGTTAATTATGGTGGCAACCAAGTTCATTCACCACCTTTTAATTTCGGAACGAATGTTCCAAACATAAAATTCCGTGAAATAGAATTCTTAAGCAAAAAGCAAGAACAATTATTTTCAAAACCAAAAATACAAAAGATTGTTTCATCACATGAAATATACTTAATTTCGCAGATTAATTAACAATAAAGAGCTCTTTAGTTATGTACCCAATAGATTTAGTTGCCCCTATGGCCAAAGACCTTACAGGTTTTGGATTTGAAAGTCTAAAAACGCCGGAAGAAGTAATCAACACGCTTGAAAACGAAAAAGGGACTACCCTACTGGTTGTCAACTCCGTGTGCGGCTGCGCTGCAGCAATGGCTCGACCAGGTGCCAAATTATCATTGATGAATGAGAAAAGACCAGAGAAACTGGTCACCGTATTTGCGGGTGTTGATGCCGAAGCAACAAGTAAGGCCAGGGAATTCCTTCTTCCTTATCCACCTTCTTCGCCTTCCATTGCGCTATTCAAGGATGGAAAACTAGTACACTTTATTGAGCGCCATCAGATCGAAGGACGCTCCGCAGAAATGATAGCAGCGAATCTGAAATCAGCCTACGACCAGTACTGTTGAATGAGAAAAAAAGTGAAAGTTGAAATGAGTGCCTTATCAATCCACCACTTGTTTCAACTTTCACTTTTTTTATTTTGAATAAAGTTTACTTTTTAGCATTCCCCATTTGGCCAAGCGGTGATTCATAGACACCCGCAACACGCCAAGTCCATATTTTGTACTCCTCGCAAAATTTATGGAGGAAGCCTCATCAAAGTATTTGGTAGGGCAGGTTACCTCTGCGATGCCAAAATCTGCATAGATAATCTGGGACAGCATTTCATTGTCAAATACAAAATCATCGTTGTTTGCATTAAAATTAATGCTTTCCAATACTGTTCTGCTAAAGGCCCTGTAACCGGTATGGTACTCTGACAATTTGTGTCCGACGAGCAAATTCTGTGTAAAGGTGAGAAACCTATTGGCGATGTACTTGTAAAGCGGCATTCCGCCTTTCAGCGCTCCATTACCCAAAATTCGAGATCCCAGCACCACCTGGTACAGGTCCTCCCCAATAATGTTGACCATCGAGGGAATAAGCTTTGGTGTGTACTGGTAATCCGGATGTAACATGATCACAATATCTCCACCAATTTCCAGCGCTTTATTGTAAAGCGACTTTTGGTTTCCTCCATATCCCTTGTTCTTCTCGTGTACAATTACATGATTGATTCCCAGTGACTTTGCAAGTTGTGCGGTATTGTCCCTGCTGGCATCATCGCACAAAATAACCTCGTCAACCAGTTCAAACGGAATCTCTTTGTAGGTTTTTTCCAGCGTGAGTGCGGCGTTGTAGGCCGGCAGTACTACTACTACTTTTTTACCTTTATACATTTTAGAATTATTGTTCTGATTATTATGCTTTCGCCCTAAAACTTTGGCTATCTATTAGGACAAAAATCGTACTTAATTTCTACTTTTGCCTTACAAGGACTACCAATGGCACAAAATGTTTACTTCAGTGGATTGAATGGATTGCGTTTTTTCGCTGCCTTTCTGGTTGTTGTTACCCATTCTGAATCTATTCGTGCAAAATTAGGATTTTTTAACATTTCTGCATGGTCAGTAAGCAGAAATGGTGGCTTGGCCGTTCAATTTTTTTTTGTCCTGAGCGGCTTTCTGATCAGCTACCTGCTTTTTCAGGAGAAGCAGAACACAAATGATATCAATGTCAGACATTTTTACCTTAGGCGAATTGTAAGAATTTGGCCCCTATATTATCTTTTGGCAATAACAGGACTTTTCCTACTCCCAAACATCATTTTACCACTGATTCACCATTCCTTTACGCCGGAATACCCACTTTTGCCAGCCTCTGCGCTGATACTCCTGTTGCTGCCTAATCTCGCCAACAGTTTTTGGGAGACCAATCATCTGCATTCACTATGGTCGATCGGCGTAGAAGAGCAGTTCTATCTGGTTTGGGCCCCACTTGTCAAATACTTCAAGCGATTTTTCCTCGTCATTTGTTTTTCCATCATTTTCATAAAAATTGGTGTCTACTACTGGATGTGCGAAAATATGCCGGATACATGGCAAACCCGCTTTATTGGTTCGCTGCAATTCGAATGTATGGCTATTGGAGGTTTGGGCGCTTACTGGCTTTTTCATGGCGGAAAAATGATAGGCAACCCGCTATTCAGACCACTCATGCAGGTTATTGTTTTGGGCCTGATTGGCTCACTGGTCTTTGCAAGTATTGAACTCGACCAGAATTCCGCTTGGTGGTCGCAAATGTGGCGCTTATTGTTTCGGTCACCATTGTACCCGATATGTTCAAATCTGCTTTTTGTCTACCTGATACTGAATGTATCACAAAATCCGCTAAGGATTGTAGACACAAACAACAAGCTACTACATTTCCTAGGTGAAATATCCTACGGGATTTACATGTATCACCCACTGGTTGTACACTTCGTCATATTGTTTTTTGCAAAAAAGTTGGCAATACTTCCGGACTGGCTTTTTCTTACCACCATGTATGGACTCACAATGTCGGCACTGATTCTGGTAAGTTACCTCTCTTATAATTATTTTGAAAAACCTATTTTGAAGCTAAAGCAAAAATTGACATGACAAAACTATTGAAATCCTGCGTTGTCGCGTTGCTGATCAGTAGTGCGGCTCATGGGCAGTACCAATACAGCAGGATAAAAATAGACCTTCACAACAGAGATATTTCTGACATTGTCAAACTGGGCCTTGAGGCCGACCATGGTATTTACCTCAAAAACCAGTACCTAATCAATGATTATTCAGAATCAGAACTCCGGATTTTACAAAAAAACGGCATTGGGTTTGAAATGCTGATTGGTGATGTGCAGGAATATTACCGAAATGGGCAAACAACCGAAAGCCATAGATTCACTAGGGACTGTGAAGGCCTTTCGCTGAAGAGCACACACAAAAAGCCCAAAAATTTTTATTTGGGTTCCATGGGCGGCTATTTTACCTACGCTGAAACATGGCAGCAAATCGACAGAATGCGGTTGAAATATCCGGAGTTGGTATCGCAATATCAACCCATTGATACATTCAGAACCTTTGAGGGCAATCCCATTCGATTCCTCAAATTTGGCATAAATCCCGGCTCGAGCAATTTAGGGAAACCAAAAACCCTTTTTACAGCGCTACACCATGCGCGTGAGCCACTAGGACTATCCCAGATGATCTACTTCATGTGGTATCTGCTCGAAAACTACGAAAATGATGCTGAGATTAAAGCTTTGCTGGACAATACCGAATTGTTTTTTGTCCCAATCGTCAATCCGGATGGCTACCTCTTCAATGAATTGAGCAATCCCGAGGGTGGCGGTATGTGGCGAAAGAACAGAAGGATAAATGCTGATAGTACCATCGGCACCGACCTGAATCGCAACTATGGTTATGCCTGGGGAGCAGACAATACAGGCTCCTCCCCCGACCCCAATTCAGAGGTATATCGTGGCGAGGCACCTTTTTCCGAACCTGAAAACCAGGCCCTTCGTTTTCTGTGTCAAAAGTACCATTTTGGCACAGCATTGAATTATCACAGTTTCGGAAACTACCTGATTTTTCCATTCAGCTACAATGACCAGCCGGCCGATCCGGCCTTTTTCAACATTAGTGATGTTATTGCGAAGCAAAACAACTACGTTATCGGTACCAGTTCGCAAACAGTAAGTTATCGAACCAATGGAAGTTCAGACGACTGGATGTGGGGTTCAGAAAACATTTATTCAATGACCCCGGAAGTTTCTTCAGAGGGGTTCTGGCCCGACTCATCGCTGATCAGGGAACTTTGCGCAGAGTCGCTGAATATGAACCTCAGGAGTGCGCAAATAGCTGGCAGTTACGCCACATTAAGACCAGTTAGTGTACCCCCAGTTGTGCAAAAGAATGATGAGTTTGCCTACGATGTGCAACGTCTTGGAAAAACCGACTCTGTATTTTTCATCAGCCTTCTACCTCTGAGCAATAATATTCTGACAAAGGCAGAATCCAAAAGAGTTTCCCTCTCTCCCTTCGAGAAGACCATGATAAAGTTTAATGTAGCCCTGAAAACTACCATTTTAGAGGGTGACAAAGTATCCTGGGTGTTGACCATACGAGATTCACTTAACACGTTCTCTCATGTGGATACTGTAAAATGCATTCACGGTGGTAAATTAATTTTCAGTGAGCAGGCGGATAAAACAGATGGCTGGAAAAATACTGGCAATAACGGCAATTGGACAATTACCCAATCAACATTCAAATCCTCACCATCAGCTTTGACAGATTCACCCCTCGGAAAATACTCCGCAGGTTGCAATGCTGTTATGCGAACATCCAACTACATCACGCTACCCAAAAAGGAGAAAATCTTCCTGAGATTCTGGGCAAAATGGGAGATTGAAAAAGGAGTAGATTACGCAAATGTTAGCATAAGCGAAAACAATTTTAGTTATACCTACCTCTGTGGAAAACATAGCCACCCCGGAACATACCAACAGATTGATGGCGAACCTGTTTATGATGGCATTTCAGACTGGGTTCAGGAAGAAATTGACCTTTCGGAATATGCCGGCAAGAAAATTCTGTTGAGATTCAGCATGGTATCAGACTTCACAAATCAGATGGATGGGATTTACATAGATGACATTGAAATTGTTGCTCAATTGGAAAACCAACAGAGTACACGGGTGATTGGAATTGATCCAGTTGAATTTGAAAGCACAGTGTACCCCAATCCCGCAAACCAGCGTATTAAATTAAAAACGCCTCTCTCGGGTGCAGTGGTTAAGTTGGAATTGTTTGACATTTCAGGTGTAAATGTACTGCAGATTTTTACCGAGAAGACAGAAACCGAAATAGATCTTTCAACTCTACCGGCCGGCTGCTATATTTTCAGAATTACCTCAGATGAAATGAAAACGGTTTCGACAGGCAAATTTATAAAAATCTGATACAAGACATGATTTTAAGACAACAGGCTGAATTTCAATTTGCTGAGGAGCTTGAAAACCTAAAAAAAACAGACAAGCAAAAAAGACCGCCTAACTGGCAGTTGTCACCATCTGCTGTTTTGACCTACCTTACCGGAGGAAAACTGAGCAACGGATTCGAGGTTAGTGCAAAGTACATTGGCAACAAAAGGCTTATGGAAATAGCCATCGCGACACTGACGACAGATCGGGCACTGCTGTTGTATGGTTTACCCGGCACAGCAAAATCATGGGTCTCCGAGCACCTTTCAGCAGCCATTTCGGGAGTATCTACGCTACTTATCCAGGGAACGGCGGGAACCTCCGAAGAGTCTGTTCGCTATGGGTGGAATTACGCCCGGCTTCTGTCAGAGGGCCCAAGTGAGGCCGCACTCGTTTCAACCCCCGTCATGAAGGCCATGAAGGAAGGAAAATTATGCAGAATTGAGGAACTAACCAGAATGGGCAGTGATGTGCAGGACACTTTGATCACAATCCTATCTGAAAAGATGCTGCCTATACCCGAACTGGGCACCGAAATTCAGGCCATTGAGGGTTTTAATATCATCGCTACTGCCAATAACCGTGACAAAGGTATAAATGAATTATCCGGAGCCTTGAAAAGGCGATTCAATACCGTCATCCTTCCCGTTCCTGAATCTATCGAAGAGGAAGTGGAAATTGTGCACACCCGCGTAAAGGAAATGAACAGCCACATTGAATTACCGGATTGTTTTTCGCTCACGTATGACATTGAAAGGGTTGTCATCATTTTCAGGGAATTGCGTAGTGGTATCGCAAACGGCAAAACAATCATAAAAATACCGAGTTCAACAATGAGTCCTGCTGAGGCGATCTCGGTAGTCAACAGTGGCCTTGCCCTTTCAGCACATTTCGGCAATGGAGAACTCACAGCAAAGGACCTCGCTGCAGGCCTGATTGGTGCAGTGGTAAAAGATCCCGTGCACGACAAACTGGTTTGGAATGAATATCTTGAAACGGCACTAAAGGGCCGGTCTATGTGGCAAGATTTGTATAATGCCTGCAAAGAACTTGAATAAATTCCCCGCTTTTTTGTGAGTGTTGACCGACAAAAATCAGAATAATGTGCATTTAATTGTGCTCAAAGACGTACCTTTGCGCGCTTAACACTTCTGACGTCGTATGAAGTACATCTGGTGGAAATTGGTCTCCATTTTCATATTGATTTATGTTTTTGTATTCGGACTACTGACTCCGTTAAAACCCGGTGTGGAGTCCGTTACCATGAGCACTGTCAAGGCCGGAGATTCCATTGTTTTAGGCATTAATGGGTACAACACTTCATTTGACCTGGCATCGTCAAACAGGATATGGCTCAAACTGGACAATGAACATGCCATAGAAGCGCAGACTACCGTTACTGAAAACAGCACCCACATCTCGGCAGCATTTGCGATTCCGCAGTACCTGCCCACCGACCGCGAAGTTATGGAAGCGACACTGGTTGTGGACAACGATAGTGACGGAGCGTTCGCCTACCCTGCAGCCGTTTTTATTTCACAGCAAAACATCAATCCCGAACTCGGAAAATCATTGTGGAATGCTACTCCAAAGGATTTACATGCCACTCCTTTCATGAACTTTCCGTACAGAAATATCCTTGGAGAAACAATAAGAAACACTTACTTCCATGTTCCCCTTTGGTTTGGAATGATTATCTTGTTCATCTTTTCGGGCTGGCACAGTGGCATGTTCTTGAGAACCAGAAACAGAATTCACGACCACAAAGCCGTTGCCTACACCAATGTGGGTATCTTGTACGGACTGCTGGGTCTGATAACAGGTGCAATCTGGGCAAAAAATACATGGGGACAGTACTGGAGTTTCGATGTGAAACAAAACATGGCCGCTATCAGTGTACTGATTTACGCCGCCTATTTCGTTTTGCGGGGTTCCTTTGAAGATGCTGAGAAAAAAGGCAGAATCAGTGCTACCTACAATATTTTCGCTTTTTTTGCAATGATTCCATTGTTGTTTGTCATACCAAGACTGACCGAAAGTCTGCATCCCGGTAACGGAGGTAACCCTGCTTTTGGAAGTCAAGATCTCGACAATACAATGCGAATGATATTTTATCCGGCCATTATCGGATTCACACTATTTGGGGGCTGGATGGCCCAGTTGCTGTGGCGTACTGAGGCAATACGAGAAAAAGTGCTTGAAAAAAACAACTGATACTTTGAAATTTTTAGTTATTATGATGAGCAATAAACCTGCAATTGTGTTAACACTCATATTGTTGTTTTTCCAGACTGCACAGGCATCTGAGCAAAACATGGATTTCATGAGAAGCATCGGAAAAATTTATGTTGTTGTGGCTGTGATAATTGCCACGTTTATCGGGTTAGCCATCTTTCTGATCCATATAGACAGAAAAATAACCCGTATCGAAAAGGAGTTACAATAATTTTTATAACAAAACTTGAAAAAAATGAGTACACCAAACAATGCTTTTTTTGAAAGTGTAATGCGCAATTTCGATAAAGCAGCACCCCATACCGGCCTTGACAAGGGACTGTTGCACCAGATCAAAGTTTGCAATGCTGTTTACCAGATCAACTTTCCGGTAAAAATGGATGACGGCGCCATAAATGTTATTGAATCATATCGCGTACAGCACAGCCATCACCGTCTGCCAACAAAAGGTGGTATTCGTTATGATAACAATGTTGACCAGCACGAAGTGATGGCACTGGCTTCACTAATGACCTACAAGTGTGCTCTGGTAGACGTTCCATTCGGAGGAGCAAAAGGTGGTATTAAAATCAATCCAAAGGCAATGTCTGAAGGTGAACTCGAGAGAGTTACACGCAGATACACAGCTGAATTGGTCAGAAAAAATTTCATCGGCCCTGGTATTGACGTTCCTGCTCCGGATTACGGAACATCCGGACGTGAAATGGCCTGGATTATGGATACCTATCAGACACTTAAACATGGTGAAATTGATGCTGTTGCCTGTGTGACCGGAAAACCGGTAACCCAGAATGGAATCAATGGTCGTGTAGATGCAACGGGACGTGGTGTATTCTACGGTTTGAGACGTTGTTTCGAATATGAAGAGGACATGAAAAAAATTGGTTTGACCAAGGGCATTAAAGGTAAAACCATGGTGGTTCAGGGTTTGGGTAATGTTGGTTCATACACTGCGCTCATCTCTTCTGTTGAAGGTGGGGTTAAAGTGATTGGAATTGCCGAATACGAAGGTTCAATCTATGATCCAAACGGAATAGACATCGAGAAACTTCTAGAATTCAGAAGGTCTACAGGAAGCATCGTTGGATTCCCGGGTACCACCACCTTGGAAACCCGGACTTCTGCACTGGAACTGGAGTGTGATATTCTTGTTCCTGCTGCCCTTGAAAACCAGATTACTGCAGAAAATGCCCCGAGAATCAAGGCAAAAGTTATTGCTGAAGCAGCTAACGGACCTGTAACTGCAGATGCGGAAGAAATACTTATCAGTAAAGGCATCCTTGTAATTCCGGACATGTATATCAATGCCGGTGGTGTGACCGTTTCGTATTTTGAGTGGTTAAAAAATCTTAGCCACCACCGTTTCGGTCGCATGGAAAAACGTTTTGACCAGAATCAGAACGAGCGCTTCGCACAATTGCTGGAGGAAATGACCGGAAAAAAAATCAATGAGTTGGAGCGCAATTTCCTCACCCAAGGAGCTGACGAGGTAGATCTTGTACGCTCTGGTCTTGAAGATACCATGATTTCATCCTATGACCAAATCCGCAAGGAATGGATTAGCAACTCCAACGGCATCAGCATGCGTACTGCTGCTTTTGTTGTGGCGTTGAAGAAAATAGGAAGCGACTACGCTACACTTGGAATATTCCCGTAGGAAGCAAGCAAGTTGACAATTAAAAAAAATCCCGGGAACAGCAGATTGCAGTACCCGGGATTTTTTATTGCAAGTCGATAATCAACTGAATATTAATCTAATACCAAAAAATATTTACCGGCTAATACCTGGTTACACCTTTTTGAAACTCTTCCTCCGGCACTGGGATAACCGCATCAGACTGTAACTTCCACTCGTCGTTTTCAAAAAACCACACATGATTAAAAGCTCCTGTATCATTGTTCAGAATTCCTGACTCATTAGTTGTTTCAAGGTTCTGAAATCCACTGACAAAAATCTGGTTGTCCCTTCTGCGTGTCTCGCTGATTTTAATTGTACAAACCATTTTCTTTTTTTCTTTTGTCAAAAGTGAAAACTCATCGTTGTAGTACTTCATCACTTCGTCGTGGTCACTAAAAATCTGGATAAAATTATTTCTATTTGATCTGAAAATTACAGCCCTATCGCTGTAGTTGCGCATCATATCATCTGCACTCATGTTGCTATATGCCGAAGCAATATTGTTATAATACTCCTTTATGACATCAGTCTCCTGTGCGCTCAGTATCGTTGAGAAAAAACAAAAAAATAAGATTAATTTTTTCATCTGTTGAAGATTTTATTGAACAGTGGGTGAATGACAAAATTAGAAATTTTGTCATTCACCCACCCAAATTCACTTTATTTTTTTCCATTTACCTGTTTAGCGACGACAAAAAAACCGAATGAAAAAATCCATTCGGTTTTAAGTTATTCGCGAAGTTGCGTCAACGATGTATTAATGCTGACTTGCCTTAAATTTTTTGTAGGCATCAGTAAGTCGTGGTACAATCTCAAAGGCATCACCAACAACACCATAGTCGGCCGCCTTGAAAAATGGTGCTTCGGGATCTTTATTGATGACCACAATCACCTTGGAATTGTTTACACCCGCAAGATGCTGTATGGCACCTGAAATTCCAATTGCAATATACAGATTAGGTCTGATGGCAACACCGGTCTGACCAACGTGCTCATGGTGCGGACGCCAGTGGGCATCAGCCACAGGACGGCTACATGCCGTTGTGGCATTCATGGCGGTAGCGAGATCCTCTACCATACCCCAATTTTCAGGACCTTTGAGTCCCCTTCCTGCAGATACAACCAGTTCAGCTTCAGGCAAAGGCACTGTGCCTTCCTGTGTTTTCACGGACTTCACTCTGATTCTTCCAGGAATTACATTCAGTGACAAGGAATCCACTTCAGCATCAGCACCTATATTCTCAGGCTGCAAAGAATTTCCCATCAGAGAGATAATTTTCATTTCAGATTTCAATGCTATTTCTGCGACAGCTTTGCCGGAAAAGACACTCTTTCTGACGGTCAGTCCATTTCGCACTTCAGGAATAGCATTCGCACCTGAAACTGAAGCCGCATCAAAACGAGCAGCCAGTCGTCCGGCTATTGATTTTCCAGAAGATGAGTGACAAAGCACGATGGTTTTTGCTCCCAATTGAACAGCCGCATCAGCTATTGCTCTGGTATAAACCTGACTGTCAAATGAAGTAAAAAGTGCATCGGCCGTGTTGTACACTTTTGATGCGCCGTATTTTCCCAATTGGGCTGCATTGTCAACTGCTCCGATAGTAAGTGCCGTACAAGAAACGCCCAGGCTTTCCGCTACTTTTTTACCATATGTTACTGCTTCAAAAGCAGCTTTTTTCAATTTGCCTTTCGGACTTTCAACATATACGAGAACCATAAGAAATTTCCTAACTTGGTGATCAAATATCTTTTCAAAAAAGGTTAGATGACTTTCGCCTCCTCATGTAGGAGACGAACCAGTTCATCCATATTTTCCGGCTGAACCAGTTTCACGCCGCTTTTCGCTTTTGGTAGTTCATAAGAGGTAACTACGGAGAGATCCTCAAATGGAACCGCAGGAATAACCTGTATAGGCTTGGACTTTGCCATCATGATTCCCCGCATGTTTGGAATGCGTTGCTCGGCCATACCCTTAGCAGCGCTGAGTACAAATGGCAGATCGACTTCAATCTCCTCCTCACCGCCTTCGATATCTCTCATCAGCGTAGCAGTACTACCGGCGATGTCTAGCTTGGTTGCATAGGAGACATAAGGCATATCCATGTATTCAGCTACCATAGCCCCTACTTCAGAGCCATTGTAATCAATGGTTTCTTTACCGAGCATAATCAAATCGTAACCGGCTGATTTTGCATGGGCAGAAATTTGCTTTGCCACAAAAAGTGCACTTTTGGGAGCAGCATCAATGCGCACTGCATCATCTCCCCCAATGGCAAGACCCTTTCGAATCACCTGCTCATCGTCGGCAGTGCCTACATTGATAAGCGTCACGGTTCCACCAAGTGTTTCTTTCAACTCCAGTGCCCTGACAAGTGCATACCACTCATCGTATGGATTCATAATATACTGAACACCTGCACTTTGAAACTCAGTGTTGTCCGCATTAAATGAAATTTTTGCAGTGGTATCAGGTGTTTTGCTGACGCAGACTAAAATTTTCATGTGTATTGTAAGTGGTTTAGTTCAGGTTTTCTAATCGAGGGGCAAAGATATGTTTTCTTTATCATCATAAGAAAAATGCCGGCGAATATTCGCTTAATTTCATTCGAATAGAGAATGACAACCGAACAGATTTCAGGCCGGAATGGTTTTGAAAATGTGCCCGGTTTTTTGATGAATATCAATCTAACAAATAGGCTTGCTGCCATTGCATCAATTTTTCCAGCAATCGCTTCTGATTCAACGCCCTTTGAAGGTTTTGCCCTTCGTAACTGCACCTGTAATATACATCTCCATTGAGGTAATCGGTCAGAAAGCGGAGCCCCTGAACAAATATGGTGATGGCCCCGGCATGATCAAGAGATAATTTTTCCGCAGCTGTGAGCACTGATTCGGTCTCGGCTAAAAAACCATTTTTCAAAGCCTGGAAGATATCTGACCT
>CANHEE010000067.1 GCA_947459655.1 Lewinellaceae bacterium | reverse complement strand
TTAACTACAAGGGTGCACTTGCAGGGGATCAGGCTCATACTGTGTGGATTGGCGATGTCTATATACACAAAGGTGCTGATGGAACAGATGAATTGCGTCTTGAGCAGTATCCATTTGCTCCTATCACATTGAATGCTGCAGGTCAGGCAGTAGCTCCAGCTACAAACATGATCTGGGTAGGATGTTTGGGAATCCAGCCAATTCGTCTTTGGGCTATCGATGCTGCCGGAAATGCTGATTTCTGCGACACTTATGTAAAGGTTCAGAACAACATGAATGCTACTCCAAAAGTAAGCACTCCATGTGGTGGTCCGGTTAACAGTGCAAGAAGCATTGCTGGTGCAATCAGCACTTCTAACGGTAAGGCTCTTGAGAACACAGTTGTAACTGTTGAATCTTCAACTGCTGCTAACGGTAAAATGATTTCTGGTGTTAAAACCGGTAAGTACAATGTATTGGTTGGTATCGGTTCTAACGTAAAAGTTGCTGCTGACAAGAATGACAATCCATTGAACGGTGTTTCTACATTCGACCTTGTATTGATCAGCAAGCACATCCTTGGAACTCAGAACATCTCTGACAAGTTTGCTCAAATCGCAGCTGACGTTAACAACAATGGTAAGATTACCACTTCTGACGTAGTTGAATTACGCAAAATGATCCTTGGTCTACAGTCCAACTTCAACAACAACAAGTCTTGGAGATTCTTTGATGCTACAATGAACGAAGAAGTAGCTATCAAAAACGTACAGGACGATGCTAAGATTGACTTCACAGCTGTTAAGGTTGGTGATATCAACGGTAACGCTAACGCAGCTTCTGCTCAGCGTGCAGTTGCAACCCACGAATTCAACGTTGCTGACAAGTCTCTAGTAGCTGGTGAATTGGTTACTGTTGCATTGAACGGTACTGAAGGTTTCGGTTTCACAATGAACTATGACGCTAAGTCTCTAGAAGTTGTAAGTGTTGACGAAAACTCTGCTGTTATCGAGAACGGAACCATCACAACTGCTCAGGTTGGATCTGAATTCAACGTAACTTTCAAAGCTCTTGCTAACGTTACATTGAGCAACGCTATCTCAATCAACTCTAACATCACTGCTGCTGAGGCAGTTGTTAACGGTCAATTGAACAACGTAGCGTTGAAATTCAACAGCAAAGTAACTGGTTTCGAATTGTTCCAGAATCAGCCTAACCCATTCCGTGGTGCTACTTTGATCAGCTTCAACGCTCCAGTTGCTTCTGATTATGTTGTAACCATCACTGATATCGCTGGACGCGTAGTTTCTACTACAACTGGTGTTGCGGTTAAAGGTATGAACAATGTAACAGTTGAAATGACCAACGCTGGTGTTTACAACTACACAGTTACTACCGGTAACTTCACTGCTACCAAGAAAATGATTGTGACTGAATAATTGAACGGCATTCGCCAATCATATTCAATTAACAACGTTTCAAAATACAAATCCCTGTTCCGGTTCGCCGGAGCAGGGATTTTTTCTTTCCTATGCTGAACAGCACTGACCGTAATTTCAACTCCAGCAAATCATTGTCAGACCATAAATGCAAATAGTCGTTTTTTCAATCTAATTTTGTCCTATATTTCCAATTGCAATTAAAATGACTGACAAAATAAACACAGCGTCTGAAACAGACACCAACGCGGTCAAACACCGTTCCGGGTATGTCAATATCATCGGCAGACCGAATGTCGGTAAGTCAACGCTGATGAATGCATTACTGGGCGACCGCCTTTCGATTATCAGCAACAAGCCCCAGACCACGCGCCACCGAATCATCGGTATTTATAATGATGACTACTACCAGATTGTTTTTTCAGATACTCCGGGTATGATTCAGAAGCCCTCCTACAAAATGCAGGAGAAAATGAACGAATTTGCCAATTCTACCTTTGAAGATGCAGACATCATGATTTTCGTCACCGATATCCATGAAAAATATGAGGATGATGATCCGATTTTACTTCGATTATCGAATGTAAAAGTGCCTTTGTTTCTGGTCCTGAACAAAATTGACACTGCCAACCAGGAGACAGTTCTTACCAAACTTAAGGAGTGGTCTAGTCGGTTAAAGTTTAGCGAATTGATTCCCGTCTCTGCACTCAATACATTCAACACGGAAAAACTTTTTGACCTGATCAAGGCCAATTTGCCTGAGGGGCCGAAATATTATCCGGAAGACCAGCTCACGGATCGCTCCGAGCGTTTTTTTGTTTCAGAAATCATCAGGGAAAAGATATTGCTGCAGTATGAGGAAGAAATTCCTTATTCCTGTGAGGTACAGATTGATTCCTTTAAGGAAGGTACAAACAAAACGGGGCAGCCGCTCACAAGAATCTCTGCTACGATTTTCGTCGCGAGGGACTCACAAAAACCCATTCTGATTGGTAAAAATGGCATGGCAATAAAGAAATTGGGAACAGAGGCCAGAAAAGCGATCGAAACCTTCCTGGAAAACCAGATATTTCTTGAAATAAATGTAAAAGTCCGGGAAAACTGGCGCGATGATGATAAGTTTCTCAATTACTTCGGTTATCGTTGATGCCATTACTGCCTCTAAAAACTATAAGTAGCCCAGATATGGAACCAAAATTTGAAGATTTTCTACAGTACTTTCCTGAGGTTAAGCTACCCGTTACCCTCACAGAGGGAAGTTACCAGGAGTTCAGCGCTGTTTTACCACCGCTTCCGGTAGCAATGATTGAGCAATTTCTGATGTCAGCGGAGGAAGAAGACGATGGTATGACCGAATATATTCCATGCTTCCGCCTGCCTGATGTTGCCGGGTACAAAGCCCTTGTATATTGGAAAGCCGGACTTCTTAATTACGAATACATCGTGCAGACGTACACAAATGATGGTAGAGGTATCATTGACAACCATGTTGTTGCCGGCACTTTCGTGAATGGCACGGAAATTACACAGGCCGTTGCACGGATTGACCCGGACAGAATGATTTATACCGCAACGGGTCTGCTGGAGGAAGAAAACGACTTTGCAGAAGCTTCTAACAATACGATCAGTATTGTAGAGATATTTGAGAATGGTAGTATTGGTTTGTGACAGGAAACTTTCCGCTATTGATAATCAGAGGTTTACAATGATTTTAAGGCTTATATTCAGGCCCATGTTAAATATCCCTGTCCTTCCGGTCGCTAGGTTTAGAGGCGCGTACCTTAGCCTGTTGAGGTGGTTTTGATAGCCCTTGTCCGCAAGGTTTTCCGCGTTGAGTATTATTTTTACAGCATCTGTTTTCCCCGGCGCTCCGATACTTGCCCCCATACCCGCGCCGAGCAGCGTGTACGCACCTGTGATTGTTTCAGTTCCGAACGCGCTGTAAATCCGGTTTTGCGCGAAGAAATGATCAAGTCCCACCCGCAAATATATATTATGAAATCGTTTGCCGATATTATTAATCTGCGCTCTGAGTATAGCGCTGTATTTGGGAGCAGGTATAAAAGGTAAATATCTGCTACTATCCGGTTGATTGAATCGAGTGGCATGGACAAACGAGAGGGAATTTTCTATGTGCAACCAATCTACAGGGTGCGGCTGAATGTCTGAAAGTACTTCGCCTCCATACAATCCAGCCATACCTTCCGTGTATCGAAAACCCGGTATAGGATTACTGGGGTCAGGGGAAATTACAGCCCCGTTTTTGTCGGTTAATTTCTGCAAAAAAATATATCCCGAAACGAAATTGATAAATGGTGTGCATTCGAACACAAAATACTCACTGTTTAAGAAGTAGCCGATATCAAACTGGTGGCTCGATTCCGGTTTAAGGTTTGGGTTTCCAATTTCGTACCTGAAAGTACCCTCATGCCTGCCATTCGAAGCCAGTTCGGGTACTGAGGGAGCTCTGAATCCACGTGATAAATTTAATTTTATAGTGGATTTGTTGTTAATCTGCCAGGCCAAGCCAGCACAACCTGAAAACCCGGAGAATTTCTGATTTAGCGCAGCAAACTTTAACACATCCGTGCTGTCGGGTATCTGAACAGGCAGACCTTTAGGCGAAAGGTAAAGTTCCCGAGCCCGCAGTCCGCGTGTATCTGCCCGAATTGCAGCTGAAAAGTGTAGCACTTCGTGGAGTTTTTTTCGAAAAAAAACAAAGGCGCCTGCATCAAACAGTTGGTGTTCGGGAATTAGGAAATCCGCACCCCTATTTTCATTGCGCTGTTGCATTCCACCGATTCCCAAAGAAAATGTCCACCCGCGTTTTTCCTCTAGGTTGTATCGAATGTTGTAATTGAAAGTGTTCAGGTCGAAGAATAGTTCGGCCTTGTCTTTTAGCTGTAGGCTCGCGAATTCTTGTCTTTTGTTGCGTTGCACAGCAAGGTCTATCAGCAGAAAACCGCCGCGTAGAGAAATACTTGTAGTTGATGATAATCTGTTGTGTCCGATCAATTGGTTTGGGTATCCGATCCGGTATCCGCGCAGGTCTTTCAGTGTTGTTGTTTGCTGCTGCCCCAGACTATTTGTAAATGTAAACCTCCCGGAGTCGTCACGTTCCCCCTCCGGCAGATTTATTCGGGAGTTGAATGTGCTTAAATTCAGGTGTGAGTGGCCCCAATTTCTATTGATTCCCAGAAATGCACTGCCGTTGTATTCACTAAACCCACTGTTGTAAACAGCTCCATCAAAGGGGTTTCGAAAATTGGCTGCCAGCTTGTTACTTCCTCGGAAGCGCCATTGCAATCCCCTTTTATTTCCCGCATAGGAAATTGAATTTGAAATAAGCATGTTGTTGCTTTGGTAGTTTGAGGTAAATTGGGTGTTGGTTTCTCCGACCTGCAGCGCCTTTGGTGAAAGGAAATGCAATACACCTGCGATTCCGTCTGAACCATACATCATACTTCCCGGACCCTTCACGATTTCTACCCTGTCAATGTCAAATTCATCAATCTCAATGCCATGGTCATCTCCCCATTGCTGGCCCTCCTGCCTAATTCCATTGTAAAGCGTTATGACCCTGTTGTGTCCCATTCCCCTAATGACCGGCTTTGAAATGGCTGCTCCGGTACTAATTTGGCTGATTCCGGGTATGTTTTTTAGCGCATCGATAAGATTGGTGGCGGTAGTCTGTACGATAGCATTCCTATCGGCTGTTTTGATGATTGCCGGACTATGTTTCAATTCCGTCGCTCTGCTGACTCCCGTGACGATTACTTCATGCAATTCCGCACTTGATGCTGTGAGTATAATTTGCAGGTTGGTATCTCTTTTTACAAGAATATCCAGTACTTTGGTTTGATAGCCAATCGAGGTAATTTCAAGCAGTAGGCGACCAGCCTTTAGATTCTTGAGGACAAAGCTGCCGGTCGTATCTGTTGCCGTTCCGGTTTTAAGTTCACTCACGTAAATTGTGGCACCGACGAGGGGTTCTATTGTTTTTGCGTCTCTGATTGTACCTTTGACTATGCTCTGGGCATCTGAAATAGAGCGTAAAAAAAAGAGGATGGTTACAATTACTCCGAAAATCTTCATTTTGACTGTTGAATTATAGTTTGTTTACAATAGGACTTAAAAATAGTTCAAAAATTACCTATTGGCTTTGGTCTCCGTGTCAAGATTTATAATAATTGGGTGTTATATTTGTATAAATTTAATAATTATGATAGCCAATACCCCTTCACCACCTTATTATGCCGTAATTTTTACGTCGTTGAGAACGGAAGATGACGGTCAACAGTATACGGTTGCTGCCCAACGAATGGTGAAACTTGCATCAGAACAGTCCGGCTTTCTGGGTATGGAGTCATCGCGAGAAGGACTTGGGATAACTGTTTCCTACTGGGATAGTCTTGAGTCTATTAAAAACTGGAAAATGAAGGCGGAGCATGCCGCAGCCAGAGAATTAGGCAGGGGGCACTGGTACCGGACCTTCAAGGTCAGAATCTGTTTGGTAGAACGGGATTACGATTGGGAAAAAAAGGACCTGACCGAACGTCCAACATAGGCCACCTGTTCTCTGCTCATTCCAATGTACAGCGGTAGACTTAAGATGGTTTCCGCAATTTCCTCTGCAATGGGAAAATCTCCCTTTTTGTGCCCCAGATCTGCATAAGCCTCTTGTAGATGTGGTGGAACAGGGTAGTGTATGACCGTTCCTATTCCCTCAGACTGCAAATGCTGCTGGAGTGCATCTCTACTTTTGGTCCTGATTACAAATAAATGGTAAACGTGGGTTGCGCCGCCGGCAATCTTAGGCAATACAAGATTCGGACAGTTTGCCAGCTCCTCCATGTACCAGGATGCTATGCGCCGCCGCTCTGCAGTCCAATGCTCAAGATGTTTGAGTTTGACGCTGAGCAATCCTGCCTGTAGTTCGTCGATTCTGGCGTTAAACCCCTTGACTTCGTTGTAGTATCGTTGTTGTGAGCCATAATTCCGCATCACCCTTACCTTGTAGGCAAGTTCGTCATCATTGGTTGTTATTGCTCCAGCCTCCCCAAGTGCGCCGAGATTTTTTGACGGATAAAAACTAGTGGCATTCAGTTGACCGAAACTTCCGGTAATGACTCCTTTGAATTCTGCGCCATGTGCCTGCGCATTGTCTTCAACAATCTTGAGTCCGTGCTTTTTTGCGATAGCCATTATTTCGTCCATGACACAGGCCTGTCCGTACAGATGAACGGGCATTATTGCTTTGGTTTGCGGTGAAATTGCTGCCTCAATTTTTTGTGGGTCGATGTTGTAGGTATGGATGTCCGGCTCGACAAAGATGGGTGTAGCCCCCACATAGGAAACCGCCAGTGCACTGGCGATGTAGGTATTTGATGGTACGATAACTTCGTCACCACTGCCGATGTCTAGTATGCGCAAGGCAATCTGCAAGGCATCAAGGCCATTTGAAATGCCTACTGCATTTTTTACCCTATTGAATGATGCATAATCAGCTTCAAATTGCCTGGTCATTTCCCCAAGTACATACCATTTGGACTCAAAGAAACGGCCGAATGTAGCGAAGGCTTCCTCGCGAAAGGCATCATTGGTGGCATCAAAGGACAGGAAGGGTATGTTCATTGTATAGGAGATGGGTTTTAGTTCAGCGTTTTTCCTCAACCCATTTCGTTAGGCGGACAAAGTCTTCCACGGACAGCACTTCGGGCCGCTTATTGAAAAAAGGATCGGCCAGTAGCTCAGGTGAGCTGATGAATGATTTCATGGTGTTTCTCAGCATCTTTCGCCGTTGTCCGAACGCAGTCTTGACAATCGTTCTGAACAGTTCGGGTTTACAGCCAAGGTCTGTATTGCTTTTTCTGACCAGTCTGATGACGCCGGATTGCACTTTTGGAGGTGGATTGAAATTGCCTTTGTCAACCGTAAAAAGGTATGTTCCATCGTAGTAGGCCTGTGTTAGCACGCTAATAACACCATATTCTTTCCCTCCGGGTGCAGAGACAATTCTTTCTGCCACTTCTTTCTGAAACATGCCCACCATTTCGGGTATCTGGGCCCTGTTTTCAAGCATCTTGAAAACAATCTGTGAGGAGATATTGTAGGGAAAATTGCCAATCAGCGCAAATGGTTCTGTTCCAAATATACTTTCAAAATTCACTTTCAGGAAATCATCTGCAATGATATGGTCGTTCAGTTCGGGTAAGTGCTCATTGAGGTAAGTTACCATGTCTTTATCAGCCTCTACGACAAAAAGTTCATAGTCTTTTTTCAGGAGGTACTTCGTTAAAAAACCTTTTCCCGGACCCACTTCCAACACTTTGGAATAGGCATTTTCAGAAATGAGCGCATTGGCTATGCGTTCTGCAATGCGCTCATTAGTCAGAAAATGTTGTCCAAAAGATTTTTTAGCTTCCATGTAGTATCCCTTCCCGTCAGACGGCCGCATTTACTGCAGGCCGGTACTGTCCGGATTTCAGTTTGTGTGAAACCTTTTCAAAGGCATCGAGGGTCTGATCAATGTCTTCCCGGCTGTGTACAGCTGTTGGAATGAGGCGCAGAATGATCATTCCTTTTGGTATAACGGGATAGACTACAATGGAGCAGAAAATGGAGTGATTTTCCCGAAGGTCTTTTACCATGGCCATGGCCTCTTCAACTTCACCGTTCATGTACACCGGAGTTACACAGGTGTTGCTATCGCCACAGCTGAATCCGCGGCTCCGCAGTCCATTTTGAAGATAGTTGACGTTTTCCCACAATTTATCTTTCAGCTCTGGGTGTTTCCTGATCAGTTCCAGCCTCTTCAGTCCGCCGACCACAAAAGGCATAGGCAGAGATTTTGCGAAAATCTGGGAGCGCATATTGTATCTGAGGAAATCGATGACGTGCTTGTCTGCGGCCAGAAAGCCACCAATCATTGCCATCGATTTTGCGAACGTTGAGAAATATATGTCGATGCCATCCTGGCAGTCCTGTTCTTCACCTGCGCCGGCACCTGTTTTGCCAAGTGTACCAAATCCATGTGCATCGTCTACCAGAAATCTGAATTGGTATTTTGCTTTCAACGCTACTATTTCTTTCAGTTTACCCTGGTCACCGCGCATTCCGAAAACGCCTTCTGAAATAACCAGTATTCCGCCGACGCCGTTTTCCTCAACAATTTTTGTAGCACGTTCGAGTTGTTTCTCGAGGTCAGCAATATCGTTGTGCTTGAATTTGAATCTTTTTCCCGAGTACATTCGCGCGCCATCAATGATGCATGCATGGCTTTCTTCATCGTAAACGATTACATCACGTCCCCGCGGATCGAGTATAGAATCAATGGCTGACATGATTCCCATGTAACCATAATTGACGACAAAAGCCGATTCTTTTCCCACCATTTCTGCAAGTTCTTTTTCAAACTGCTCGTGAAGGTTGGTCTGTCCGCTCATCATTCTTGCGCCCATCGGGTAAGCAAGTCCGTATTGTTTTGTCCCCTCTGTGTCAGCAGCCCTTACTTCCGGGTGATTGGCCAATCCAAGGTAATTGTTCAGACTCCAGACGATCATTTCTTTTCCCTGGAATTTCATTCTCGGACCGATTTCTCCTTCCAATTTAGGGAACATGTAGTAGCCTTCTGCCACTTCCATATATTTGCCGAGTGGGCCTCTGTTTTTTTCTATTTTATCAAATAAATCCATGATGAAAAATAAAATAAAGTTGATGAAATGCAGTCTAAGCTGCTTAATGAGTCGCAAAGTTAAAGATTTTGCGGATGGATTCTTCCAAAATTAGGATTTAATTGGAAGTGCGTATCTAAATAGCTCAGCGCATCCCCCATGTATTTTCCAAAACGACACGATGCAAAATCCAACAGAAATATTTTTTCGTCTTTTTTTACAAATTCATCAAAATAAAATTTTGCTGGACAAGGGGAAGTTGTATCTTTGCACCAAAATTTGTAATCCATAACATTGGCTTGAATTGCAATTTGCTTCAACTTATTGATTTTCAGTAATTTGATTTTTGTTCAGGCATTCAGAATTTTCTATTGTTTTAAAATTATTCTCATAAATTATGGCAAATATCGGACGTATTAAACAGGTTATCGGACCAGTAGTGGATGTTAGTTTCGCTGCTGAGGGTTCAAAACTACCTGCAATCTACAATGCCCTTACGGTGACAAGACCGAATGGCGATAAATTGGTTCTCGAAGTACAGCAGTATCTGGGAGAAGACAGTGTTCGTACTGTCGCGATGGACTCTACAGAGGGTCTTGTTCGTGGTACGGAAGCAGTTGACACCGGTAAAGCAATCACAATGCCTGCAAGTGATGGCGTTTTGGGTCGTCTGTTCAATGTAACAGGTGATGCCATCGACGGATTACCTCAGGTGAACAAGGATGGTGGCCGTGCAATTCACGCCACGCCTCCTACTTACGAAGAGCTTTCCACACAGTCTGAGGTATTGTTCACCGGTATCAAGGTAATTGACCTTATCGAGCCTTATGCGAAAGGTGGTAAGATTGGTTTGTTCGGTGGTGCGGGTGTTGGCAAAACGGTACTTATTCAGGAGCTGATCAACAATATCGCGAAGGGATACGGAGGTTTGTCTGTGTTTGCCGGTGTAGGTGAGCGCACACGTGAAGGTAATGACCTTATGCGTGAAATGATTGAGGCAGGAATCATGAACTATGGAGAGAAATTCAAACACTCCATGGAAGAAGGTGGCTGGGATCTTTCTACTGTTAACCTTGATGAATTGAAAGAGTCAAAAGCGACATTCGTTTTCGGACAGATGAACGAGCCTCCGGGAGCACGTGCGCGTGTTGCCCTTTCGGGTCTGACCATCGCTGAATATTTCCGCGACGGTGACGGCAGCGGAAAAGGCCGCGATATTCTTTTCTTCGTAGACAATATCTTCCGTTTCACTCAGGCTGGTTCTGAGTTGTCGGCTTTGCTTGGTCGTATGCCATCTGCGGTAGGTTACCAGCCTACACTTGCAACAGAGATGGGTATCATGCAGGAGCGTATCACCTCTACCAAGCGTGGTTCCATTACTTCCGTTCAGGCCGTTTATGTACCTGCGGATGACCTTACTGACCCGGCTCCGGCTACAACATTTGCCCACCTGGATGCCACAACGGTATTGAGTCGTAAAATTGCATCTCTTGGTATCTACCCTGCGGTTGATCCATTGGATTCTACAAGCCGTATCCTCGATCCGAAAATCCTTGGTGATGAGCACTACAACACTGCACAACGCGTGAAAAATATTCTTCAGCGCTACAACGAATTGCAGGATATCATCGCCATCCTAGGTATGGAAGAGCTTTCTGATGACGATAAGCTGGTTGTATCCCGTGCACGTCGTGTACAGCGTTTCCTTTCTCAGCCATTCCACGTTGCAGAGCAGTTTACCGGTATCCCGGGTGTTTTTGTTCCAATCGAAGAAACCATCCGCGGTTTCAATATGATCATGGATGGTGAGCTGGATATGTATCCTGAAGCGGCTTTCAACTTGGTTGGAACCATAGATGATGCCATCGAAAAAGGCAAAAAACTGATTGCAGAAGCCAACGCCTGATAATAGGTTACAAGCGACTGAGGATTACTTTATCTCTTTAAAAGGAATGATATGAACATTAGTATATTGACACCGGACAGGGAAATATTTCAGGGTGTTGTCACTTCGGTGAAAGTGCCGGGAACCCTCGGTTCTTTTCAGGTACTGAAAAACCATGCGCCGATTGTATCGTCACTGAGTGAAGGTGAAGTTTCTATCGTCAGAGAGGGCGGAGAGAAGATGTCATTCGGCATCAAGGGTGGATTCATCGAAGTACTGAACAACAACATTTCACTGTTACTGAATGGTGTCGATTGATTGCTCTCCTAAAGCTAAATAATTAATTTGTAAGATAAGAAAAAAAGCTACCTGACTTGTTCAGGTAGCTTTTTTCTATTTGTAGAGCTTTGTGTAGTACTCGTCGGCCATTCTGTCGGAATCAAAGTATGGAGTTACTTTACTCATGCTGTTTTTGACCATATCCCACCACTTGTCAGGGGTGTCGTAGTACATCGGCAAAATCTCCTTTTCCAGCATTTCATACATGTTATCCAAATCCATCGTGTCCTGAAGGAATGGAGGGAGGTGGTGGTCAACGGTGGGTAGCACAAATGCGACCTGCGATTGGTTCATGTCCTTGAACTCTCGAACCCAACCATCGTTGGTAGAGAAATTAATGGCGCCGTTCATGGCCGCTGTCATTCCACTGGTTCCTGAAGCCTCTCTGGTGACCCTCGGATTGTTCATCCATACATCGGCACCTCCTTTTAATAAGCGCGAAAGTTTGAGTTCGTGGCCGGTGAGGACAGCCATGTTTTTGATTTTTTTGCTTGCGAACACGAGGTTGTCAAACATGTGCACCGCATTGAAGTCCATCGGATAAGGTTTACCTGCAAAAACAATCTGTACAGGGCGCTTCTGGTTTTCAAGCAATTTTACAAAGCGCTCCATGTCATGTGTGATCAAATCAGGGCGTTTGTATTCCGCAAATCTTCTTGCCCAGACAATCGTACAAATATCTGCGTCAAACAATTTTCCGGTCTGGTCGGCCACTTCCTCGAACAGCCTTTGTTTCATTTCGCGTTTTCGGGCAATCAACGCAAGATGGTTTTTCTTTGCACTTGCTTCCTCCAGTACCTTGTCAGCCCAAAATTTCTTATTCTGGGCATTGGTGATGTGGGTAATCGGGCAGATGTCGTCATAGTCTTTCCACATTTCCCTCGATACTTCGCCGTGCAGCTTTGAAACCCCGTTTGCCATGTGGCTCATTCTGAGTGCGACAAGGCTGTGGTTGAAAACTTCGTCTTCAATTCCGGTGATTTTTTTTACTTCCTCTATGGATAGGCCATCAAAAAAACTGAGTTGGTGCAGCAGATTAATATCGTGTTTTTCGTTCCCGGCCTCTTCTGGTGTGTGGGTAGTGAAAACAACTTTTTTTCTGACTTTATCCACAGAACCCCATTTTTTATAAAGGTGAAAAACCCCGGAGATGGCATGGGCCTCGTTGAGGTGGTAAATATCCGGTTCGTAGTGCAGTTTGTCGAGCAGTTTTGTTCCTCCAAGCCCAAGAATCATGGTCTGTGCAATTTTTGCATTGGGATCTGAGTCGTACAACTTAAATGTGGTAGAGCAGGCCAGGTAGTCATTTTCCGGCAAATCCGTTGAGAGGAAGAACATCGGCACCGTTCCGAAAGTCTCTGGATTCAGAAACATTGCCTTGACCCAGACATCGTGCTGGTGAATCTGTATCTTGAATTTGATGTTGGTTTCTTCGAGAAAATAGTACAATTTTTCAGAGAAAACGACCTGCATGGAATGGTCTTCCTTTCGGGTTTGGTCATAATAACCTTTTTTCCATAGAATGCCGATGCCGATAACATTCTGACGAAGTTCATATGCACTGCGCATGTGAGATCCGGCCAGAAAACCAAGTCCGCCGGAATATATTTTTAGGCACTGATCGATGGCAAATTCCATGCTGAAATAGACGACAGGCTTTTTATAGCGCTCATCAAAAGCGTAAGGGTGTTGGAACTGTTTCGGTAATACTTTGCTCATAAGTTGTACTTTTTGAATATACCGCAAATGTAGTGATTTATTAAAATATTGACATGATATCATTTCACTCAGGCGCGGACAGGCAGCGGTGTATAATGCGAGAGACCTGAATCCGGTTCCGAATTCAGGTCTCTCGCTGATCGTCCTGTGTCGGACTTCCCAATTCAGGTGTTTATCTCATCAGGGTCACATCACCCGATAATTTGCTGCCATCGGTAAAGTGAAAGATATACAAATAGACGTCTGAAGGAAGGTCGCCGCCGGTATTGTTTTTCCGTCCGTTCCATGGTCTAATCGCAGCGCCTTTTGCCGATTCAAATACCTTGGTTCCCCAGCGGTCAAATACTTCAAAATGATCTACTTCTTTGATTTCCGCACAGTTGCCTCCAGTATTGGGTTTTGAATAGTAGGTAAACTCCCGATTGTCCTTGTCCTGTGAATCAGGTGAAAATATGGAAGGAACTGCAATGTTGTCCCCCGAAGTTGGCGCAAGCAGGGTCAGCGGTTTGCTGACTTCGTCTTTGCAGCCATTGTTTTTGTTGATAACCGACAATTTTACGGTGTAGGCAGTCCCTTTCTTATAGGAATGGCTGCTGATGGTATCGCTTTTCGAGTCTCCGTAATCCCAAGTGTAGCCGGTTGCATTGCTGGACTTATTCCTGAATTTGATGGTATCCAGAGCACATGCTCCCCCGTTTATAATGTCAAAATCTGCGATAACTTTATTGACTATAAGCTCTTTGCTGATTGTATTTACGCATGCTCCGCCACTAGAAGTCAATTTCAGTGATGCGGTGGTAGTGGCTTGCGTTAAAATATTGCGGGAAGTATATGGATGCGTGACAGGATTCTGGTTGGAAACATCGGTTCCGTCTCCAAAAAACCACTGATATGTACCCACCCTGGCGGTATCTTTCAAGTTAAATGTGATGCTTTCGCCAAGGCAAATCTGACTTTTGCTCATGATAAAGTCGCCAAGTGGTTTTTCGGCCAGATTTATGGTTTTACTGGCTGATGCTTCACAGCCCGCACTTGTCTTGGCAAACAATGTTACCTTGTAGTTTCCTCCTTTGTCATAGGAAGCAGAGCCGTTTGTTTCGGTTGATGCCTGGCCATTTCCGAAATCCCAGGCGTATGGAGCCAAAGCATACGGACTAGTGGTTTTGTTGACAAAATCCAGAATTCTTGGTGCGCAATAGAGCCCACCAGGCAATTCAAAGTCGACTTTTGGCTTGTTCTGCACCTCCATCGGGAAGGTACTGCTGCCTTGGCAATTGCTGTTTGTCTCTTTGAAATTCAATCTGATGCTCTTTTTGCCCTCAGAAGTGAACAGATACTTGAACGATTGTGCCGTCCCTGCATCCTTCCCATCAATGTTCCAACTGAAAGTAAGGTTATTTCCTTTCTGTGTGAAGTCAGTAGCCTTGATGCTGATGGTATCTCCAAGACAAATTGGATTTCTGGTAGAAATAAAACTAACCGGTACGTACACGCTAATAGTATCGTTCCACTCGCCACCGCAACCTGCATCATCGGTCAGTTTCAGTTTTACATTGTATTTGCCCGGAACCAGCGGAGGAGTTATGTAGTTGTGTTGAACTATCAGTTTCATATCTGACTCCTGGCCATCACCAAAAGACCACTTCCATTCTTTGATGGTGGTATCAGATTTTGTTCCTGAACCATCAAACTGAACACCTGCGGGCACACAAATCTCCTTTGGACTAAACGTAACCAATGGACTTACACTAAATACCCTATGCTTTTCATCCAGTGTATCCAGGCAACCATTGATGTCTTTGGCTATGATGCGGAGTTTGTAATCACCCGGAATTTTAGGTGTGAAGGTAATTGTCTGCTCTTCGGTGGTTACAGGCCGTTCGTTCGGATCACTAAAATGCCAGGTGACACCTGAAAAACAATTGGTCTGCGCATCTTTTGTGCTTGATTTCAATTTGTATTTTTCACCCATACACAAGTTGAAACCTGCCGGCAATCCGGTGTTTTCTTTCAATACCTGCATGCCTGCTTTTAGGTCTCTGATATGCACAACTACGCTGTCAACTGAGGCTTTGCAACCCGTATCATTGTTCTCGGCACGAAGTTTTACCAGAAAATCTCCTGTTCTTTTGTAGGTATGGGTAATGATTCCAACCGTTGCAATAGTGGTATCACCGAAGTCCCAGCTAAGTGATTTGCTATCTTGGCTTAGGCTTTTGAACTGTACCTCCCTGTTCAATGGTGCACATTGAACAAGGTAGTCAATTTTTGCAAGCGGACCTCTTACATTTACGAGGTCATTTTTTGTGACCGAGCTAAAACAACCATGGTAGCCTACGGTCAGAGTAACCGACTGTTTTCCGGTATTTTTGTACACCCATTTTAGGCCTGGGTCGGTAAAACAGCTTGAACTGCTACTGTTGGCATCGGTGCTGTAGTGCCATGAATCTATTTTGGAGTTGTTGCTAAGGTCTTTGAAAGTAACAGTATCACCCGGACAGATAGTGGTTTTATCAACGCTGAAATCAGGACTGATTTTTTCACCAACCTGAATCACCACTATGTGTGAAGTATCCCTGCAGCCTCGTGAATTAGTGATTACCATTCTAACATTGTAGGCTCCCGGGTTCTGAAAAGTGTGTGTTCGTGTTGCTTTTGTAGTGAAACTGTCAATGGCGGTTCCGTCATCCCACAGGAAGTGGTATGATTTGATGCTTTCCTTTGAATAGGATGAGTCCGCGAACTGTACAGTCAGTGGCGCACAACCCTGCCAAAGGTCAGGAACAATCCTGGCATTTGCAAAATCAAATGTATCCGTTTTTGCATAAGAGCCCTCGCAACCTGCAAAGCTGATGGTCTTCAGTTCAGCTGTTGCCGCAAATCTTCCAAGCTGAGAATATCCGCTTGGGTCAGCATTTTTCCACAAAATGGAAGGTTTGGGTAGAGAAGAGGTTTGCTTGTCCTGGGTTGAAAACGACCAGGAGTATGATTTGAATTTTTGAAAGGTTTCGTAGGTCACCAGTGCAGGACTTTGGCATGGATTCACGTTGCTGCTTTTGAACGCTGAAATCGGGCCCTCGATGAAGATGGTTGCTGTTGTGTCATTAGAACACTTTCCTGTAGATTCGAGCACCTTCAGTTTTACCGTTTTGAATCCTGTTGTGGACCAAGATACTTTTGGAGATGCTTGGGTAGGATCAGATACCTTACTATCGGCTCCAAAATCCCACTGATAATTGCCGAATGCAGAAAGGTTTTTCGGCTGGTATTCTGCATTGAGGCACAGTGTGTCATTTGGAAAAAGAAATGCTGCCCTCGGTTTTCCTACGCTAACAACTGCTGAATCCACACCCGAGCATCCATTAACGGATGTTCCGGTCAGTTTTGCAACATAAAAGCCGTCTTTGGTATAGTTTTGCGGACCCGGATTTACTCCATTGAAGGTTGAACCATTACCAAAGTCCCATTTGAAGGTGACGCTTGCATCACGAGGGTCTGAACTGTTGGTAAAAATAACGGGGAAAGGAGCAGTACAGTTGGTTAGGATGTCCGGATTGGTATTGAAAACAACCAGTGGACTCGCAAACGTTTTGATGGTGTCCTTGTAAATTCCGGTGACATCGCAGGACGCAAAATTGGTGGTGATGG
>CANHEE010000066.1 GCA_947459655.1 Lewinellaceae bacterium | reverse complement strand
CTGTTTGAAAATAAATTTAAGGCAGAATACGCAGAGTGGCAGCAAACGGATTTTGCCAAAAATGAGGTCTTAGCAAAACATAGGAAATCCGATCAAAACGAAGCTGAATTTTTCAGTGCTTACAAGAATACCTATTTCAACCAATACAGTGTCCTGGGAAGGCAAGCACGTGAAATGCTGCTGGCATGGGAAAAGAACGATCCCCAAACCATTGCCCTCTGGAGGCAGATGAACAGCTGGGTTTACGAAGGTTTTAATGAAACGTATAGAAATCTGGGCGTTGACTTCGATAAAATTTACTACGAGTCTGATACCTATGCACTTGGAAGAAGCGCAATTGAAAAAGGCCTAAAAGATGGCGTTTTCTACAAGAAAGAGGATGGTAGTGTTTGGATTGACCTCTCTGATGTAAAACTCGACCATAAAGTGGTGTTAAGAGGAGATGGAACATCCATATACATTACGCAGGATATTGGAATGGCCCCGCTGCGCTATGAAGATTTCAAAATGCAAAAAATGGTATTTGTCGTTGCTGATGAGCAAGATTACCATTTTAAGGTTCTTTTTGAAATTTTGAAAAGACTGGGCGAACCCTATGCCGATGGCATGTTTCACCTCAGTTACGGAATGGTAGAATTGCCTACCGGAAGAATGAAATCCCGTGAAGGTACTGTTGTTGATGCTGATGACCTGATCGCAGAGGTTGTTGAAACAAGTAAGAGAAAAAGTAATGAAGTTGGTGTAGCTAAGGAACTTGCAAATACTGAGAAGGCAGAAGCTGTCAGGAAAATCGGTATGGGTGCTCTCAAGTATCACTTGTTGAAAGTACAGCCACGAAAAAAAATGATTTTCGACCCGGAGGAGTCTGTTCAATTTGAGGGACAAACCGGACCATACATTCAGTACAACTATGTTAGGGCTCGGGGGGCAGCGGTTAGAGGACTTACGGAGCAAATAGACAGAAATGCAGCGATTAACTACGTAGGATTGGAGGAAACGGAAAAAGAACTCATCCTGTTGCTTGTTGAATTGCCGGAAATTATATCGCGCGCAGCTGCCGAGTATGATCCTTCGCTTGTGGCGCATTATGCATATCAACTTGCTCGTGCGTACAGTAAATTCTGGAGCGAGGTGAGCATATTTCGTGCGGAAGATACCGCCAAAGCGTTTCGTCTGCAACTCAGCGAAGCGGTAGCAAACGCACTCCAACTCACGATGAATTGTCTGGGAATTGAAATGCCAGAGAAAATGTAATCATTACACTTTTCAAAATATTTTATCTATTAATTTCAAATCATTTAATATGGATACTCTTGCAGCACTGCATGCCGAAACTTCTGTAGACACTTTCCCATTGAAAGGTACAGATCATATTGAATTTTATGTTGGTAATGCCAAACAATCTGCCATTTACTATCAGGCTGCTTTTGGTTTCAAGTTAGTAGCTTACAAAGGTCCTGAAACCGGTTGCCGTGACTACGCATCCTATGTACTAGAACAGGGCAAAATACGCATTGTGCTGTCCTCTGCTTTTACACCCGACCATTACATTGCAAAACATGTTGCAGAGCATGGGGATGGGGTGAAAGTACTGGCTTTGTGGGTTGATGATGCTGAGTACAATTACTATACAGCGTTGGAGCGTGGTGCTATATCTGCATTTCCACCTCAAAAACTTGAGGATGAATTTGGATCTGTAACCATTGCTGCAATACGCACTTATGGAGACACTATTCACACTTTTGTTGACCGCAGTAAATACTCCGGAGCATTTATGCCTGGTTATCAGTCCAAACACAGTGAGCGGGAAACCATACCCGTTGGCTTACAATATGTCGATCACTGTGTAGGAAATGTAGAACTGGGCCAGATGAACGAGTGGGTTAAATTTTACGAAAATGTTATGGGTTTCAAACTTCTCATTACATTTGATGACAATGATATCTCAACGGAATATACTGCTTTAATGTCTAAGGTGGTTTCCAATGGCAATGGTTATGTGAAGTTTCCGATTAACGAGCCAGCCCAGGGCAGAAAAAAATCTCAGATTGAGGAGTATATTGATTTTTACAAAGGTGCGGGAGTCCAACATATTGCTGTGGCAACAAACAACATTATCGAAACGGTTTCTATGCTTCGAAAAAATGGTGTTGAGTTTCTATACGTCCCTGAAAATTATTATTCGGATGTATTAGAGCGTGTAGGACAGATAGATGAAACCATTGATGATCTCAAAAAACTCAATATTTTGGTTGACAGAGATGAGGAAGGCTATTTGCTTCAGATCTTCACCAAACCTTTGCAGGATCGTCCAACCGTGTTTTTTGAAATCATCCAGCGCAAAGGTGCAAAGTCTTTCGGAAAGGGTAATTTCAAGGCACTTTTTGAAGCGATTGAACGTGAACAAGAATTAAGAGGTACACTTTAGCGCAAATTCTTGTAGAAATTTCCAAAGTATGGAAAATTCTGCTAACAAAAAATGCCGCATGGATATTACTTCTGCGGCATTTTTCTATTGTGGATTAAAGTGGTTTTATTTTAGTACAAACGATGCTTCCTGAACTTCTTTGGAGTTCTTGCCGACAAAAACGGTGAAAGAACCGCTTTCAAGTAACGTATTTCCCTCAGGATCATAAAAACTTAGCATTGAGGGTGTAATGGTGAATTCTACTTTTTTGCTCTCACCTGCCTTAAAATACAGTTTTTTGAATGATTTCAGCTCTTTTATTGGCCGCACATAAGATGCCGACACATCTCTGATGTACAGTTGGACAATTTCTTCCCCGTCTAGCGGTCCTTTGTTTTTGACGTATAGCGTACAAGTAATGCTTCCATTTTTATCCATATTGTGTGAACTAAGTTCAAGATTGGAATACTCCCAGGAAGTATAACTTAATCCAAAACCAAATGGAAAAAGTGCTGCGTTAGGAATATCTCTGTATCGAGATACCCAGAAATCATCGGGGCCATCTCTACCATCAACATGTGGTCGCCCCGTATTGAAAGAATTGTAATAAACTGGAATTTGTCCAACAGCATGTGGGAAAGACATGGTTAGCTTTGCTGAGGGATTATAGTCTCCGGCAAGGATTTCCGCCAGTGCAGCTCCCATTTCGGTTCCACCAATCCAACAGTACAAAATTGAAGACGACATTGGAAGAACATCCGTCAAAATCATTGGCCTCGCAGCATGAACAAGTACAATTACTTTTTTACCACTTGAATGTAGTTTTCGCAACATTTCCATCTGTCCTGAAGCGGGTGCGATATCTGCCAGTGAGCGTGCTTCGCCGGCAAGTTTACCACTGATACCTATGACTGCAATAACGACATCTGCTTTCTGCGCTTTAGTGAGCATGTCGTTCTCCGTTTCTGTAGAAAACCGGTTTTTTTCATTATAACCTTCGGAAAAGCTTATTTCGGATTTTGCAAATTTTGATTTTATTCCGGCAAGGTAGGTCGTTACCTGATTTGTATCGCCTTTGGCGGACCAAAAATCAAGTGAAGCGCTCCTGTTGGTAGCAAGATTTCCTACTACCAGAATATTTTTAATGTTTTTATCCAGCGGTAAAGTTCCATTTTCATTTTTCAGCAAAACCATTGATTTGCACGAAGCCTGTTTGGAAAGTTCGTGCATTTCTGAACTCAACTGTACTGATTTTTCGTGATTTTCATTGTGATACTTGTACGGATTATCAAATAGGCCAAGTTTGAATTTGTAGTAAAGTATGTCGCGAACTGCATTGTCAAGTAATTTTTGTGGTACTTTTTTGCTGCTAATCAGGGTTTTTAAGTGTTGTATAAATACACCTGATTCCATATCCATTTGTGATCCAGACAAAATTGCCTTTTCTGCTGCATCAATCTTGTTCTCCGCAAATCCGTGGTTAATCATTTCTGAAAATGAACTCCAATCTGAAACCATAAAACCTCTGAATTTCCATTTTTTGCGGAGAACCTCTGTGTTCAGATACTTGTTTGCACTCGCTGGTATTCCATCAACAATATTGAAACTATTCATCACTGTTGCTGCTCCTGCGTCAACAGCAGCTTTGTACGGCGGTAGGTACATGTTCCAGAGGTTGTATCTTGAAATGTCAACAGTGTTGTATTCCCTTCCGGACTCTGCAGCACCATATCCGGCAAAATGCTTTACACATGCGAGAAGATGATTGTTATCCAGGTTGCCCTGAAAACCCCTGACCCGTGCTGCAGCAAAAACGCCTCCCAGGTAAGGGTCCTCACCCGCACCTTCCATTACTCTACCCCATCTCGGATCACGAGTAAGATCCATCATCGGAGCGAATGTCCAATGTAAACCTGATGCTGATGCTTCTTTTGCAGCAGCCGATGCACATTTCTCTGCCAGATCAGGATCCCAGGAGCAGGATTCGGCGATCGGTATCGGAAAAATTGTTTTGTAGCCGTGAATAACGTCTAATGCAAACAGTAACGGTATCCCAAGTCTGCTCTCTGTTACAGCAATTTTTTGAATGTTACCCGTTTCAACAGCGCCAACAACGTTAAGAAGCGAACCTACTTTTCCGTCTCGTATTTGTTGTAACATTTCCTTTGGTCCTTTTCCGTTTCCAGCTTCGGGTCCTGTAAGTGGTCCGCTGTTTAACTGATTTAGCTGTCCAACTTTTTCATCAAGTGTCATTCTTGACAACAAATCAGTTATCCTCTTCTCAATCGAGAGGTTAGCATTTCTGTAGGGATATTTTATTTGTGCTGAAGAGAACCTAAGTCCTGAAACAAAGGCTATAGCAGATAAAAGCAAGTATTTACCTCTCACTCTAAATAATTTAAAGTTATACAACGCTACAGGTAGCAATTACTTCTGAAAAACACGGACGTAGTCTATTTCCATCTTCTGCGGAAAAACCGTTGTGGCATCTGGATAGCCAGGCCACCTGCCCCCTACTGCAATATTCAGAATAAAGAAAAATGGTGAGTTAAAAGGATAGGGACTTGCATTAAGCTTGGCTGCTGTGGTACTGAAAAAGACCTTATCATCCAGCAGTATGCTCATTTTATCTGCATCCCAATCCAAAGAGAATACATGAAATTCATCTGAGAAGGTCTTGCCGGTTGGCAAGTTATAAATACCTTGAGCCTGTAGGCCCTGTGGACTATGGTGAATAGTTGCGTACACTTTCGAGGGGTTATTTCCCAATAACTCCATAATATCAATTTCCCCGCATAACGGCCATTTTACTGCGTCAATATTGGCCCCCAACATCCAGATGGCAGGCCAGATACCCTGTCCTTTGGGCAATTTGGCACGGACATCTATTCTGCCGAATTTAAACTCTTTCTTGCCCTTGGTGGTCAGTCTGGCAGAGGTGTAATCTTTACCTTGGTATTTTTCTTTGATGGCTTCAATGGTCAGTTTACCATTTTTAACATACGAATTTTTAGTGTCCCCTGTGTAGTATTGCGATTCGTTATTGCCCCAGCCACTGCCCCCAATATCGTAATTCCAATCTCCAGCATTTAAGGTGTTTTCATTAAATTCATCTGACCAAACCAACTTGTAACCCGGATAACTATCTGCAGAGAGATATCCGTCATTTGATGATGGAACATATTTATCATCGTTTCTGATGGTGCAGGTAACTTCATTTTGGTTTAGTATGCCATTTTGGGGGTTTGAGAAAACAAGTTTGAAATCTTCATCTAACTCTTTAATACTGTCTGCAACCACTTCAATGAGTATCTCTGAATTTAATGATCCCGGAGGTATGACAATTTTACCCGTTTTTGCCAGGAAATCAGTTACCGCCGAAGCAGCAAGACCTTCAGTTGTGTAATCAAAGGACACGGGTTTCTCTGATGTTTTATTCAGGTAAACTTTGACTGAAAAGGAAGCGTTTTTCTGGGTTCCTTCAAACAGATTTGTTCCGGAAATGGTTATCCCTGGTAAAGTTACTACCGGATTGTTCATTTCCTTCGTACAGGAACAGCAGAGAATGTTACCGAGTATAAAGGTGATGATAAAGTATGTATTGTTTACGTATCGCATATATTGGGGTCTTTTGTGTCAATTAATGAACTAAAGTTGATTTACTTCGACTCATAGGTAAAACGCCACTCCAGGGAGGAGTAAACGGCTGCGATGACCAGTTTGGTTTTTGAAAGTTCAATTATTTTGAATTCAACGGATTTCTGTGGGCTACCCACTTCTGCATTTGTACCTACTTTGTAAAGACCCATCCAAGCTCCTTCGCCATTCAGCGTAAGCTTGTCACCGTTGACTGAAAACGTATGTTTACCGGAACCCCAAACATCAAAAGGTGCTTTCCAAGCTGATGAAGGGTTGCACCCCTGCGATATCCCTGAGCCAGCAGGAATTACGCTGCCGCTGCCATCTGTATCTGCCCAGAAATCTCCTTTATTATCATATTCAAAAACACCTTTGGATGTAAACTTGAATTCATCATTGAATGCACATGATCTCGCAGAAACATCTGCATCTGAATTGGCCCAGTAAACAGTTGTGAGGCCAGGAGTGCCGACTGTTAGAGAACCAGCAGATGGCTTTAGCTTCCATACCTTTTGTGAACAATCGCTTAGTAGCGCAATATTGCCAGAACATGCGTTAGCATCATCCTGAGCAATGGTCACAGTCTTCCGTGTTGTTGAATATCCGCCTTTATTGAATGCGTAAAGCGTCACCTCAAACGTACCTTTCAGGGGATAGTAAGCTTCCAGATTTGCAGCGGTTGATTTGGTGCCATTACCTAGTTCCCATTGTGACATAAAGGCACCGGGAGTGGTGTTTTTCAGCAGTACATGGTTGGCATCTTTGCCCGGAGTAATGCTAAAGCTTGCTTCAGGGACCTCCGGTAGTGTTATTTTTTCATTCTGTTCCGGCGTGCAACCGGAAAAAATAGCTGTGTAGACAAATACGGCTAAAAAATATCTTTTCATATAGAAGAACGATTCGTGTTAGTAATTAGGGTTTTGCTTCAGGGTGCCACCAGCGATGTCAATTTCCTGTTGTGGAATGGGTAATATTTCTGATTTTCCTTTTACAAATCCTTTTAGAGTTGATTCTGCCTTTCCGGATCTGACAAGGTCAAAAAAACGATGACCCTCTGTGGCAAGTTCGAGTCTCCTTTCATTATATATCAGCTCAAGAAGTACGTTGCCTGTCTGAAAGGCATAAGGCTGCAAGCCAACTCTTGAACGTACCTTGTTGATGTAACCTCTCGCCTTAACAGCATCTCCGTTGGCGCGAACCAATGCCTCTGCAGCCATTAGGTAAACATCTGCAAGTCTGATGACCCGAATATTGTTATTCCAGTTTAGTGCTGGTTCACCACTTTTTGCCTTGTTTTCTGAAAGTGGGGCATATTTTCTAATAAAATAATTTGTGTTCTGGAACCCTTCTGAATAGGAAGACCCCGTTAACTTCAGTGCTCTGGCATCAATGATAGTTGATTTAAAACGCGGATCATTTTTCATAAAATCAACCAATTCAGTAGACACAGGACAAAATCCGTATCCGGCAGAATATGTGCTTCCTACGTAATCGCGCATTCCGAAAAATTGCACATTATAATTACCTTCCGTTTGATTTAGAAAATTCTCCCATCCACCGGTTTGGTTTCCAGAGCAATTGATTTCAAATACAGACTCTTGTCCCCACTCATGATCAATTTTGAAAATATCAGCAAAATTTGGTTCCAGCTTGTAGATGTTTGAATTAATCACCTCCTCCAGAATTGTAGCAGCTTCGGCCATCCTATTATCCTGGTTTTGGTAAAGAATAACTTTTCCTAGAAGTGCTTTTGCAGCTCCACGGGTAACACGACCCAGCTCTGCAGAAGGTACGGTTTCCGGCAGTTCAATTGTTGCAACAGCATCTTTGAGATCTTTTTCAATCTGTGCGTATACATCCGCTTTTGCAGCTTGTTTCTGTTGATAGATTTCATCAGCAGATAGAGGCTTAGTAATTAGCGGGATGTTACCGAAAAAGCGAATTAGATCAAAGTAATAGTAAGCCCTCAGAAACTTAATCTCAGCAATTGTTCTGGCCCTGAAGGTAGCGTCAATTCCAGGAACGCCGTCAATTTTATCCAAAATCAGATTGCAGCGGTAAATGCCTGCGTAGTATTTGTTCCACAAACCGGTCTGCGGTCCCAAAGTAGGACTAAGTGAGAACGCATCATATGCTACCCAACTTGGTTGGTCACTGGCATCAGACCCCCCTGCATAGCAATCATCTGATGCTGCATTCAATAAACCAAGATCCATTGACCACTGTCCTGCCGAGCCTCCCCATGTCAGTACATCGTAGGCCGCAACTACACCCTGAAATAATTCGTTTTGGGTCTGATAATAGTTGTTTTCTAACTTAATACCTTTTGGTGTTAATTCCAAAAAATCCTTTTTGCAACCATATGTGAGCAACAAAAGTGGGAAAACCAATATTGAAATTTTTATTTTCTTCATTTTAGATGTATTGATCATATTTTAATATCTGCACCATTTTCAAGTTGTACTATTCATCAGAAAGCAATCTGAACTCCTCCGAGGTAAAACCTGGATTGTGGGTAAATTCCACGATCGACTCCGAAGCTTCCGCCTCCAATTTCAGGGTCAAATCCACTGTATTTAGTGACAGTCAGTAGATTGTTTCCTGAAATGTACATTCTGCATTTGTTAAGACCGACCTTTTTTGACACTTTCTGTGGTAAGGTATAGCCCAATTGAAGAGTCTTGATTCTGAAAAAATCTCCTTTCTCTACATAGAAATCTGAACTTCTACTAAAATTCTGGTTCGGATCATTTTTAATAAGACGAGGGTATGTATTGCTTGTTCCTTCCCCCGTCCATCTGTTTAATGCATCTGATGTCATATTGGCCATTTGGAGATCAAAACGTCGTGTAGCCTTGTAAATTTGATTGCCTGCAACACCTTGACCAAACACAATAAGGTCAAAGCCCTTGTAAGCTGCTGTAAAATTGAAACCAAAGGTCCAGTTTGGAGTGGGGTCACCGATAAATGTTCGGTCATCGGCATCAATTTTTCCATCTCCGTTGATGTCTTTGAATTTAAAATCGCCTGGCTGTGCTTTGGGTTGTATTGGCTGACCATCAGTGCCGACATAACTGTTAACATCATTTTGAGTCTGAAAGATTCCGTCTGTTTTATAACCGAAAAAGTATCCAATGGGAAGACCTACTTGAGTTCTCGTTATTTCCAGATTTTGTGGACTGAATCTCTGACCTACAAGATATTTCTTGTCTTTACCAAGGAAGGTAACTTCATTTTCAATGTATGAGCAGTTTCCCGAAAAGCCGATATTCCAATCCTTCATTTTTTTGGAGTAACCAAGTTCGAGCTCAATGCCTTTGTTTGACATTGTTGCTATATTTCCGATTGGACCAGCATTGCCAACATAGCCCGGGACAGCAATTTCCAGCAACATATCCTTGGTTTTCTTTGAAAACACATCTATAGTTGCCGTCCAGTTTTTTGCAAATCTCGCATCAATGCCGAGGTCAGTCTGTTCTGTTTGTTCCCAACGTAGATCCGGATTGGCGATGGCATTTGGACTTACGCCATTCACGAGGTCATCCTTGGTGCCGAAAGTATAGTTTCTGAATCCACCTACAGTACTGACATAGCGGAATGTTCCAATGTTATCATTTCCATTAATACCCCATGATGCGCGCAATTTCAGGAAATTAATTAGGTGTGCTTTTTTCATGAAACTCTCCTCTGATATCACCCAGCCGGCCGATACTGATGGAAAATTTCCATATTTATTGTTTGATCCGAATCTGGAGGAGCCGTCTCTTCTTAAAATCCCTGTAAATAAATATTTTTCCCTGAAGTTGTAAATGACTCTACCAAAGTAGGAAGACGTTGTCTCGAGAAATTCAAAACCGTAGAAAGACTGTGTTGCCTTTGGTGTTGGAAACGCAAGGGAGGCATCCTTGATGTTGTTCACCGGAATGTCTTCCACTCCACCTCCAATACCTTTGCCTTTGTTTTGTTCACCCACCGTACCTCCCAAAACAGTAAGATTGTGGCTTCCTTTTTTCAAATTGTAGGAAAGGGTGTTTGTAAAATTCCAGACCAGACCTCTATTTTGAGAGCGACCATATCTGGTGATGCTATTGTTATTGGATGCATTGAGGTAATATATCGGTTGGAATCCCTCTCCACCCCAAAATGCTAGGTCGGAACCCAGCGTAGACCTGAAGCTAAGACCTTTTACAAGCTTTACATCTACATAAGCATTTCCCACTATTTTATCTGCTGTATTGCTACCCTGAGCAACTTTGAGCGCTGCTACCGGATTTAGGATTTCAGATGTAACGTATTTTGAAATACCATACGGATTTCCGTTTTCATCTCTTACCACTGGATAGTTTTTAAACACAGAACTATTCAGAACAGTTGGGTCTGTCTCAATAAGAGGTGTTATTGGATCAAGGTTCATGGCTCTTCCCAGTGGACTACCGTATTCGGAATTGGTTGAAACGCCTATAGATGAGGTGTTTGCATAGGATATTGTGTTGCCAAAAGTGATTTTGTCGTTGATCTGGTATACGGAATTAAACCTAAGAGTAAATCTCTTCCAGTTGGAATTGTTTTTTGATACAATTCCATCCTGATCAAAATAACCAACAGATGTAAATGACTGAAATTTCTTTGTACCCGTGGATATGCTCAATTCATGATTTCTCATAAGTGCGCCATTATTAAAAATGGTGTTTTGCCAGTCTGTTCCTGTTCCCAATGAAGCAGGGTCTTTGAACAATATCGGTCCTCCACTTGCTACAGAGGATTCATTCATTAGAATAGCGTATTCAGTAGCATTCAGCAATGATTGTTTTTTCCATGGGTATTGTTTTCCCCAGTATGTATGGTAATTTACTTCCATACGCTCCGGAGCTCCTTTTTTTGTTGTAACGATGATCACACCGTTAGCAGCACGCGCACCATAAATGGCTGCAGACGCTGCATCTTTGAGAACCTCTATGCTCTCGATATCCCCCTGGTTAAGGTATTCAATGCCGCCAAGAATTGGAATGCCGTCAACTACGTACAAGGGGTCGCTGTTGTTGATGGAAGTCGTACCTCTTACCCTAACAGTTGCGCCTTCTCCAGGTTGTCCGGAACCGGTTGTTACCCTTACACCCGATGTTCGACCAAGAAGGCTTTGCTCAATTCTTGTGACCGGCATGTTTTCAATATCTTCTGCCTTTACTTTTGAAATGGCGCCTGTAACAACAGACTTTTTCTGAATCCCGTAACCTACGACAACCACTTCTTCAAGTAGTTTCCGGTTTTCGCTCATTTGCACACTGATGGTACTGCTTCTATCTACAAATATTTTACGGTTTTCGTATCCAATGTAGGAAAATTCAAGTGTATCATTTGCGGAACAATTTAATTCAAATTGTCCTTCAGTTCCAGTAGTTACCCCACTGATTCCACCAATAATTCTGATGTTGACGCCTATTAGTTTTTCACCATTTTGACTGTCGGTAACTACACCACTAACAATCATCTGTGCATGTGCCAATATACTGAAGGATATAAATGATATAAACAGAGTGAAGTATTTTTTCATTTCTTTAGCTTTGCCGCTTTATATAATGTTTGTTTTTTTTGATTTGCCTTGTACTAGAGCATTAAAAACCATCCCGGCAGTTAAAACCGGGATGGAAGCATTAAACTTATGGTATGAACTATTAGTGGCGTACAACAAATCTAGCCGTCTGGCTATAGTTACCGGCTTTAACCTGTATGATATATAAGCCCTCGGTAAGATCTGTTGTTGAAATAATATGCGTGGTAACAAATGGACTTACATTAATCTCCATTGATTTTCTTGAATCGATTCCGTAAACCAAAATCTTTTTATCCGTATCCATGTAGTTTTCGCCAAAAAGAACCTGTATCATATCGTTCGCCAATGTTGGTTGAACCCGTAGCAAGTCTGTGGCAGCAATTTCTTTGGTGCCTACTCCCGAACAAGCTGTGCAGGAGTTATAGCAAACTTTAGCAAGTACTGTATCGCCATTGATTGTTAATTTGCGATTAATGAATTGGCCTGACGGGTCAGTAATGGTACAGGCTTCGCCTCCCTTGAACTGTTCTTGTTTTGCCCATCCATCTAACTGAAATTTGTATTCGTGCGCCCCTGCAGGAATATTCGGAATGACTACCTCGTAAACTTTGTCTTTGTCTGTGTCGAGGAGCTCGTTTGCATCACCAGACCAGTTGTTGAAAGTTCCGCTTACATATACTTTTCCAAAGGTCTCCTTAAATTCAGACATGTTAACACGGAATGTGATGTTACCCGGTTTTGGGGCGTTGCCACATGTCGCTGTTGCAGAGCAAAATCCAAAACAGGTTGAAATTACGGTATCTTTGGTTACAGGTAGCATCAATCTGTCATTGAAGTTGCCCGGGTTTGCACATGCTTGTCCCGCAATGTTCTCCTTGCATGAATAATCGGGGCAATTTCCGTTTGCGAAAGTGAAGAAAGAAGTAAATCCTTTTTTACGCTCGAAACTAATGGAATAAATACCATCTTTGTCAGGGTCTTTCATTCTGTGTCTTCCTCCCGGTGCATCAAAATTGCCACCACCAGCGAGATAAACCCCATCCGGGCTAACTGCTACGGAACTGGTCGCAAGGTTGATTGTAATGTTAACACCCTCACCACATGCGTAGCAACTATTGAAACATACAGCAGGTAAAACAACATCAGCTGCAACAGCAAGTGAGCGATTGTGGTACTGACCACTTGGGTCGGTTATTGTACACAATTCCAGCCCGTTGAATTCCTCCTGTTTTTTCCAGTTGTCAAAAGTAAACTTGTATTCATGCGCACCTTGTGGCAGCGAAAGTTCAGCCGAGTAAATCTTGTCGCCGTCTAGATCGGTCAACTCATTGGCATCACCTGACCAACTGTTGAATGTTCCACTAACATAGGCTTTTGTAAATGGATCCTTGTAGTTCTTCAGATCTAGATTAAATGTTACTTTTTTGGGTCCTACTGAACCGCTTTTTACGACTACATCGTCAAGGAACCAAGTTTTTTCTTCGGTCAAAACGACATCGAAATCAAGAAATAAGGCAATCCTTTTGTAGATGTGTCCAGAAGCCTTGTTGTTTGGTGCTTCAAATGAAGCATCATTCGGATCAAAACAAATGTCAACCCACTTATTGGTCTCTGTGATTGGAATTTTGGTTATCCAGTTTGGACTACCATCTTCAGCACCTTCCAATTTTAGTGCTATGTTTCCGGTGTGGTCTGCCCAAACTTTAATACAAATTCCAACTCCGGTAATCATATCTATTTTGGTGGATGGATCTGGTGCGGAGAAGGCCCCTGCCCATGATTGTGATGCAGCGGGCTTTTTGAATTCACAAACATTGTCTGAAGTGTTGATTCCACTTTTATCAGGGTTTGCAATTACCGCTGTCAGGGTAGGTTCTAGTGTGCTTCCAAAATACTGGAAGGTTGTTGATGTTGCTGGTTTCTCAAAATCAAGAATTGTAGTTTGCGCATTCAGTGTGCTGCTAAGTAGCGTGCACAGCGCGATTACTGACGAGTAAATTTTTTTCATACTAATGCAAAATTTTGTTTTACGATTAAATTATTTCTAACTGTTTAATTTTGAAACAAAACTAATATGAACGTCAAAAAAATGTCAAATGAAGGGTAGGACAAAAACCGGACAGCTTAATTTTTATAGAAATTCTGTCAATTTACGAGCGTAAATAAAACAGTTACACACCTTAATGGATAAGGAAGGTGTTGCGAAGAGAGAAGAAAATTAATCTAATATCTTGGATATTAGTGGAATTGTTTTAGGCAAAAGTTCGGAGAAATTCTGTGAGATCGTCTTCTATTCCAAGTTGCAAACGTTTTTTTAGACGGTACTTGCTTTTTTCAATTCCCTGAATGGAGACATTCAACAATGCAGCCATTTCCTTGATGGAAAGATTTAATTTGATTAAAATGCAGATGCGCAAATCATTTTGCGTGAGAAATGGATAGGTTTTCAGAAGTTTTTCAGTAAAATGATGATTAACTTGGTCGAAATACATTGCAAGTTGTTTCCAGTTGTCCTCATCATGCAGTTCATTGTGGACAATACTTTCAAGAGCACGAATTTTACGAATGTTTACGTCTGTTTGTCCGATTCGCAGTGACTCTAAACCTTCTTTCAGGCTTTGCATTACCTCACTTTTATGTCCCATTTGCATGGCTTTGGACATCAATTCAGAAGATTTAGACTCACTTTCTTTTGCCAACTTTTCATTCTGTAGACTTAGTATTGTTTTTTCCTGCTCAATTAACGCAATACGCCATTTTTCTTCTCTTCGTTGGTTGTACAACTGTATACCTCTTATAACCAATCCGAGTATCAGGAGGACAGAAAGAGTTCTAAACCACCATGTTTTCCAAAAAGGAGGTAAAATGACCAATTTTAAAGATCGGTATTTTTCTTCCCAAATACCATTGCTATTGCTGGCTTTTACTTTGAGTGTATAGGTCCCCGGATTAAGACTGTTGAATGTAATCGTACGTGTCCCTTTTTCGAGAAGATGCCATTTGTTGTCAATACCTTCCACAGCATACGAGTAGTCTGTATTGTAAGGGTCGGCAAAATTTAAGGAAGAAAACTCTATGCTAAAAGGATATTGATCATAATGTAAACGCACCTCTTCTGCAAAGTCTATTGCATTTTGATAAACTCCACTTCCGTCATTAGGAAATACGGATGCATTTAAAACTTTAAAATCAGAGAAATGCACTGTAGGAACACCGGTGTTACTCAGAATATTTAGCGGATTGAAAAATGTGGGTCCGCTGATTCCACCAAAACAAATCGTGCCGTCTTGCAGCATTATCCCTGCATTCTGGTTAAACTGGTTGCTGTTTTGCGGTACATGAAAATCAAAATTGTTAAACTTGACATTTTCAGGCTGAAACCTACAAATACCCTGAAAGCCGGAAATCCAGAGGTTGTTGTTGCTGTCCTCCGTAATGCTCATAATTGCATTACTGAGCAGACCATCTTTTTTAGTGAGGGTTTTAAAATTGCCATTGCCTGTAAATAGGTTCAATCCGCCACTTTCTGTACCAATCCAAAGCCTGTTTTTGCTGTCAGTAAATATACACCTTGTATCGTCAGCGCTGATACTGCTTAAATGACCACCTCTTTTGTAGTGTGTAAAATTATGATATTTGGCATCGTAGAAATCAAGACCATTGTTTTGTGTTGCTATCCAAACATTGCCATATTTGTCTGGAAGGACATCAAATATGCGATTGTCGCTAATGGATGAAGGATTATTTGGATCATGGAGATATTTTTTGAATTTGTTACTTTGATAATCGTAAATACATAGTCCGCCATCCAAAGTTGCTATGTATATCTTTCCATCTTGTCCGAGACGCACAGACCAAACGCTTTCACCACTTAATCCGTTAACATTGTCTTCTTCTTTTTTAAAATGTACTATTGTCTGATTGAATGGATCGAACCGGTCGAGGCCTTTGTTGAAATAACCAATCCAAATGTTGCCCCTATTGTCCTCACAAATTGTTTTAATGACGCTTTGTGAGAAGTAATTTGAAGGAACATTTTTAGCTGTCAATCTCGACCAAAGTCCCTTTTTTTTGTCCCAGACATCTACACCTGCCCCATCGGTGCCAAAATAAATTTTGCCATTTTTAGTCTCACATACTGATAGAACACTTTGATTTGATAATTCAACATTTTTTCCAGACCATTCTTTCAGGTTGTAAAACTGTTTAAATTTCTTTTTGATGAGGTTGACTCCGCCATTAAAAGTGCAAATCCACAAATGCTGGTCTCGGTCTGAAAATAATTTCAGAATATTGTTTGTGTTGATGCTATTCTCTGTGAAATACTTGTTTTTAAAGTGTTGAAAGCGCATTTCTTCGGTACGCACCCGCATCAGTCCACCCCCATCCGAACTCAACCAGATTTCACCCGAAGGTAATTGTATGATGTCGGAGATGGAATTGACTGGAATTTCTTTCGAAGATCCTTGAAAATAGTGAACAGTTTGATTGGTTTGGGCATTTAGTAGGTAAAGTCCTTCACCTTCCGTGCCTATCCATAGCTGGTCAGAATTGTCGACTAGGAGACATTTCCGGAATGAATGAATCGGTCCATCTGTAGGGATGATTTTTTGTGGTGCGGTCAGATTTAAGTCTGAAAAATGTACTCCATTACCTGCACAAGCGATCCAAACTCTGCCATTTTTATTCTGAGCAAAAGAGAACACATTGTTGTTTTCAAGAGTACTGTTTTCGCTAAGGAAATGCTTCAGTACAGTACCGGTTTTATCTGTAACCAATACCCCATCTCCCATTGTTCCAATCCACATCTGTCCTTTGCTGTCCTCAAATATAGAGTTGATTCTAGCTTTTACTGCACTGTAATCAAGGACAAGTTTCCATTTTCCTGAGTATAGGTCAAAAGATATCAGACCATCCGTGTCAGTACCTATCCATAGAACGCCTTTGGTGTCAGTATACAGTGAATGAACTGCTTTGATGTCTATATCAGTACCTCTAATATCCCGTACGGAACTAAATGTCTTGAAAGTATATGCATCGTAACGAACAAGTCCGCTTTGGGTACCCAACCAGATAAATCCGGATGGGTCTTGCGATACTGCATAAACACTGTTGTGAGGAAGACCTTCCTTGATCGTCAGGTAGTCGAAAAAGGGTTGCTGAGATACAGTTCGCTCCGGGCAGACCAAAAAACACACAAATGCGCTGTAAACGAGGTACAGCAGTAATCTGGAAAATCTCATCAGGGAGCGCTCAGTACGTACAGTGTTGTAGATATTTATTTGTACAAATGTAGTATTTTTTGGAAAAAATGATCGTGCACTTCCAAATCACTTGTTTATTTTATGT
>CANHEE010000065.1 GCA_947459655.1 Lewinellaceae bacterium | reverse complement strand
TGAAAACTACTTTTTTACTTTCAGTTTGGTCTAACTCCACTTAAGGTTAATAATTGATGAATTTGTACTTTTCATCTGAAGGAGATTCAAAATAGTCGTCGGCAAGGACAATTTTTTATTGCCATCTCTGCTATTTTGAATATTTAGCTTATCTTTACATCCCGTAGCAAACAAACAAGAAATGACCAAGTATATCTTTGTTACGGGGGGCGTAACCTCATCGTTGGGTAAAGGAATCATCGCCGCATCTCTCGCAAAACTTCTTCAGGCTAGGGGTTTTCATGTAACCATCCAGAAATTCGATCCTTATTTAAATGTTGATCCGGGGACACTGAATCCCTACGAGCATGGTGAGTGCTACGTCACAGATGATGGTGCTGAAACCGATCTTGATCTAGGTCATTATGAGCGTTTCCTGAACAGGCCTTCCTCGCAGGCGAACAATGTCACTACCGGCCGGATTTACCAGACGGTAATTGAAAAAGAAAGAGCCGGTGAGTATCTAGGGAAAACTGTACAGGTTGTTCCCCACATTACAGACGAAATAAAACGGCGCGTTCAGCTGCTCGGTGCTTCCAATAAGTATGATATTGTCATTACTGAACTTGGAGGAACTGTCGGTGATATTGAATCTCTACCCTATCTCGAGGCATTGCGTCAGTTCAGATGGGAGATGGGGAGTGACAACTGCGTTGTAGTTCATCTGACACTTATTCCCTACCTCAGCGCTGCAAAGGAACTCAAAACCAAACCCACACAACACTCTGTCAAAGAACTGCTTAATGCCGGAATTCAGCCAGATGTACTGGTCTGTCGTACTGAGCATCCGATTGGGATGGATATCCGCAGAAAACTCGCCCTATTCTGTAACGTAGATGTCAATTCAGTCATCGAAGCTATGGATGCTGAAACCATTTATGATGTTCCGTTGCTCATGTTGAAAGAGAAGCTGGATTCGACTATTTTGTCTAAATTGCGTCTCCAGGACAAAAAGGAGCCTGATCTCCGTATCTGGAAAGATTTTCTGGGAAAATTAAAGCACCCGCTACATGAAGTCAAAATAGGTCTAGTGGGAAAATATAATGAATTGCAGGATGCTTACAAATCCATTTATGAATCTTTCATCCATGCCGGTGCAATAAACGAATGTAAGGTACAGGTTGTGCCTATTCACTCTGAAGAGCTAGATAGTAAGTCTGATTTCTCAAAAATTTTCAGTAATCTCGATGGAATTCTTGTTGCGCCCGGGTTTGGGGAAAGGGGCATTGAGGGAAAGCTGAGTGCGATTAAGTACGTGCGAGAACAGAAAGTGCCATTCTTCGGTATTTGTCTAGGAATGCAATGCGCCGTAGTAGAGTTCGCAAGAAATGTAGGTGGATTTCCAGAGGCATCGTCCACAGAAGTCAACACAAAAACCATCAGTCCGGTGATTGATCTGATGGATGAACAGAAAAAAATCAAAACCAAGGGAGGAACAATGCGTCTTGGTGCCTATGATTGCGTCATTACCAAAAATTCAATCGCCTACAATTCCTACGGACAGGAGAAAATAAAGGAAAGGCACCGCCATAGATATGAATTCAACAACAATTATCTGGATGATCTTAAAAAAGCGGGCTTAAAAATAACAGGAAAAAATCCCGACACGCAGTTGGTTGAGATCGTAGAGCTGGACAATCATCCTTACTTCATAGGTGTTCAGTTTCACCCAGAACTAAAAAGTACTGTTGAAAACCCTCATCCGCTTTTTGTCAGCTTTGTGAAGGCAGCGATGAAGTATCATGCTGCAAAGCAAAAGAAGGCGTAGCAAAATTAGGATGAAAATCCGATTCCCCTTCTGTTGAAGACGAAACTGCTTTTGTCCAGTTTCAAGTGTTCCACGTCTTCTGTTGTAATGAGTTTCATATCTCTTTCCTGCGGAGGAATGGAGGACATTCTATAGTTGTGCTTCTTCACAATGTCTGTTACAATTTGACGAACCAGCCTTGCATTTCCAAAGTATTTGTCACGGTAGTCGTACATGAATTTCATATAGTCTTCAATATGGTGTTTTGATGCTTCGTCAAGCACCAATCCTTCCTCCTGCAGCATTTGCTCTGCAATCTGAGTAAGCTCATCAGGCTGGTAATCCTCGAATTTTAGTGTTCGGTCAAACCGCGATGCAAGACCAGGATTTGCTTTCAGGAAAGTTTCCATATTGTCGGTGTAGCCGGCTGCAAAAACGAAAAATTCTCCACGATGGTCTTCCATTCTTTTCAGGAGAGTTTGAATTGCTTCATCTCCAAAGTCGCCGTTGGCGATTGAACGGTTTGTCAGCGCATATGCTTCATCTATGAACAAAATTCCGCCGAAGGCTTCTTCTATCTTTTCTGCTGTTTTAATGGCCGTTTGCCCGACATAACCAGCAACCAATCCCTGGCGGTCAGTTTCGACAATGTGTCCGCGTTCAACAACGCCAAGTGCCTTTAGAATTTTTGCTAGAATCCTCGCGACGCTGGTTTTCCCTGTCCCCGGGTTTCCTAGCAAAATGGTATGGAAATGGAATTTTTTCAGAACATTGGTCCCCGTTTCAATATGGAATCTAATGATTTGAATCAGTTCCTGGATTTCGCTTTTAATGTTTTTCATCCCGATTAGACTATTCAGTTCTTTCAGAGATTCTTGCAACAAAGCTTCATCGATTGGAATTGCGGGCAACTCAACCTGTTTTCTGAATTGAATTCTGTCAATGTCTTGGGGTAAGACAAGCAATAAATCGTCTTTTGTCAGTTTTTTAGGATCTTTGTGATCCATTACCCTCAAGCCAAGGTTTATCTTGGCTTGCTCCAGGATATTCTGAACAAAACGCGCATTTCCGAACGCCCTATCCCTGTTTCTGTAGGCATCAGTAACAATTTGTCTGACTTTATCCCAGGCTTCCGCATTCAATCGGATACCTTTTTCCTCACAAACCAAATCGACGATTTGCATCAGCTCCTGTGGTAGATAGTCTGCAAATTCAAATTTGATTTTGAAACGGGATCGCATACCGGGGTTTGAATCAAGGAATTGCTTCATTTCTTTAGGGTAGCCTGCAACGATGACGGCTAAATCACCCTTTCCATTAGACATTTCCTTTACGAGTATCTCTATAACCTCCCTTCCAAAATCTTTGCTGTCTTCCTGCGATCTGGACAGTGAATATGCTTCATCTATAAACAGGATTCCCCCTCTTGCCCTGTCTATTACTTCTTTGGTTTTTGGTGCAGTTTGTCCAATGTACTCACCGACCAGGTCTGATCTGTCCACCTCGAGAATATGACCTCTGGACAACAAACCAAGAGACTTGTATAGTTGTCCCATCATTTTAGCGATGGTGGTCTTTCCTGTTCCGGGATTGCCTATATAAATTGTGTGGAGTTGAATGTCTTCGTTATCGTCAAATCCTTTTTCCTTGCGTAGACGGAGAAATTGAACATACTGTGCATATTCCCTGATTTTCTGCTTGACTGATTGTAATCCGACTAGAGCATCCATTTTAACCATAAGCTCGTCAAAAGTGTAACTTGGTTCGGGACTTTCTTCTCCAAGGACCATCGGCATATCACGGTTGGGAAGAAAAACCGGTGCATAACCATCTTCATAATAACCGTCAACATGGAAAGGAACAATTGCCAGCAGTTTGTCCATGAAAACAATTTCGGCGGTATATCGATCTTTTCTCCAGCTTCCTTTCACGTTGGATCCCCACCCTGCAGTGAGTTTTATAAAATCTTCTCCACGCTCAACCTTGTGGAGCCTGATAATCTGACCCTTTAATTCTCTTGCATCATTGTAAAACTTGATAAAAAGCTCGCATTGCCAGGCCTTTGTGATGTAATTGTTTCTCAGAAAAATTTCTGCGTAAATATATCGAGTTTCTTCTGCATTGAAGGTTTTCATGTACAGCCTGCTTTCAGGAACCACATCATCGTATGGTCCTTCGTACAACCTGGCGCTCATCAAATCACAGTATGGATTTTCCCCATCTATTGGTTCGTGTCCGGTGTCTTCAATGTAAAAGTACTTGGTTGCAACTTTTTCATCGTTGATCCAAGCTTCCCAATAGTAAGTACCTCGTTTCCAGAATACACCTTCTTTCTTGTTGCCCCAGCCCTCTCTAACATAAACCACGTGATCAAACTTGCTGATTTTTCGTGTAAATGGTAGGCTGCATATTTCTGATTTCCCTTTTTTGGTCGAGAAACATTTTAATTGCACATTGACGTCCCAATCTTCGATATCAAAATTCTTGTTGTAGAAGCTTAGTTCAGCGTATATATAGGTAGTCTCGTACCTGTCAAAAACTTGACGGTATTTCTTCTTGTTGTCGGCAAGCCACTCGGTGGAGCCATAGATTTTCAACTCCCGGAACTTATAGTTTTTGTTTTGTATGTCTTTTTCCGGATTCATATTTCGCGTGATTTGTTACAAATATACCCAAAATCGGATAAATTGTTAGGTAGCCTGACAGTTTAACTATAATTTATATTTCTTTTAACCCACCATCTCTGAACCTGGTTCAGTTTTAAGCCCGGAACTCCATCAAAAAATGTTTTATGTGATCGTTGAATGAATCCGCCTCATTGAAGTGAAAAGACACCTTGGCCGGCAATGCGTATACCGGTATTTTTTGTCTTGAGATATAGTCGAAATGTAATTGAAATCTAACGGCATCCTTCTCGGTTGTTATAATGACTTTGTTGTCAGATTCTATGCTGTTAAAAACCTTTTCGATGTGTCCGATATCTGAGGCTGAAAAAAAATGATGGTCTGCATACTCCAGTAGGCGGACTGAATTCACTTTAGTATTCAGCCAGTCTACAAGATAATCCGCCCTGGCGATTCCGGAAACCATCAGCACGTCCAGTTTTTCGTTAAGCTCAATAGCGTATCTGCTATCAAATATGTTGTAGGGCTTGCGTGGGTAGTCGTAATAAGTAAAAAAAAGATGTTGGTGCTTTTCCGGGTGTATTCTGGAACGTACTTTTTCTCGGTCTTCCGTTGAAATTAAGGAAGGACATTTGGTTACAATAATGATATCTGCTCGCCCGGCGGCAGAAGGCCATTCTCTCAATCGTCCCACGGGAAGTAAAAAGTCATCGGTGTACAGTCTGGAATACTCTGTTAGTAAAATATTAAGTCCCGGAGTGACTGCGCGGTGTTGAAATGCATCATCCAGTAAAATAACCTGAGTATCAGCATTCATCATCATTAGTCTGGGAATTCCCAAAGCCCTGTTTTCGCTGACTGTCACAAAAACATCGGGGTATTTTCTCTTATACTGAAGGGGTTCATCTCCGACTTCTTCTGCAGTATGGGTGGTATTTACTAGCAGAAATCCCTTTGTTTTTCGCTTGTAACCCCTGCTCAGGGTTGCCACGTTGATGTATGGCTGTAATAGTTCAATTAGGTATTCAATGTGCGGTGTTTTACCTGCGCCGCCAACTGATAGGTTGCCTACTGAGATGACGGGAACATCAAAAGTTACGCTTTTGAGCATTTTGGTCTGGTAGAAAAAATTTCTGAGATTAACGCCCAGGCCATAAATGAGGGAAAAGGGAAGAAGCAGCGCTTTGGCAATTGTTTCCTGCAGATTCATGGTTGCTTTAACGCTGGTGTCGTGAATTTGTTGTCGACAGATATGGATGGATTGCCGCCATTTTCCGGGTGTTAAGATGACCATTGCGGAAAGTTTTCGATTTCTTCCTTGTTACAAGATTTTAACTTTATTCATTGGTTTTTGATAGAGCATGATTATTTCTTGAATGAATAATTTCATATTGAATCGCATCGAAAAATTTCTCTAAAATTACTGAAGCAACTGGTTGATTTCTGAGTTTTAATACAGAGGGAAACGCAATCAATAAGTTAAAGTAGCCTTTTCTTTTTGCTGCCACAGCCAAATACATGGCTGCAGCATTCCCCACCTGTTTGCTATAGGATTTAATCACTTTTTCTTTGTTCAAAAAATGATTGGTACCCCATTTCAATCCTATCTCTGTTGCAAATTGCAAAAATGCATGTTTGCGCAACGAGTCGGCAACGTTATCTGTCCCGAGATAAAAAGAACTGAATATTTTATGAAAATCAACATTTTCATTTTTTCCAAAAGGTGTTTTTTTGAAAATGCTTGCCTGAATATTTCCCAGATTATCAGCAGCAGAAGAAAATTCATCAATCAACTCTTGAAGTTTTGAATCTGCAATAAACTTATTGTGGGTTTTGGTTAGGTAATAATACTCTGCAACTACGCTTCCGAGATCACCAATCCATGTAATGGCATCCTCGTTGCGGTCAACTCTGATAAATCTGAAAGGGAAGGGAAAGTGTACAGGATGTGGATGATTTGCTGCATCCATGCCACAGAGCAAATGTCCGATATCTGTAACGGAATTGCTGTCTATTGCAATTTCCTGCGACCAAATCGGGTCTTCCCGTATTGGGATTTTCAAACCATTTTCTTGTTCAGGCACCGAAATGATGTCATCAATGTGGTACCGAAGCCCTAAACCCGTGGAAATCGTTCGTGAATAATTTGGCCTAGGAATTTGTTGGGCCGAAATTTTCATATCCCGGACTTTTGTTGAGGTTGTAATCAGGTATTTGTCGAAAGCCTGACTGTCGTAATATAATTTTCGTAATTTGGTCAGTTTTGTGGCGGCCAATGAACATTCCATCTCCACTAACTTTTCCTCTGTGGCCTTTAATTCTTGTAGAAACCATTTGATATTCTGGTTTCGGTTTGTTGGTGTCTGGTGGAAACTAAATTGTATGTCGTATGCCGTCTGACAGAACGCTGTTTCAACTGAAATTACATACAGTAATAAAATTGCAATGCTCTTTTGTCTTAGATTCATTAGTGGTTTTAGAAAAATAAAAAATGCAAAAAAATAGGCCTCGCAGAACAAAAAGTCATAAAAAAAATAAAAAGCAATATTCCATATATTTTTTTTGTCAATCGTATATATTTGTGAATTATTTATTCATTAACAAAGCAAAATTAAACTTTATGAAACTGAACATTGACTTGAAAAGTTTGATGCTGGTGGTTTCTTTGTTGCTCCTTGGTAATGTGCTTTCTGCCCAAAGAAAAATAAGCGGAATAATCACTGACAAGGAAAACGGCGAAGCACTCATTGGTGCAAATGTAAAGGTAATGGGTACTTCTGTCGGGGCTGTAAGCGACCTTGACGGAAATTACAACATTGAAGTTCCTGTCGGAGCTACACAGCTGGAATTCAGCTACACAGGTTATGCCTCGCAAACATTGACGATTGGTGCTTATAACGTCATTGATGTTGCGCTGGTTGCAGGTACAGCTCTGGAAGAATTTGTGGCCATCGGTTATGGTACACAAAAACGGAAGGATCTGACCGGATCAATCACTTCTGTTACTTCTGAAAATTTTGTGAAGGGTACGGTACAATCTCCCGAGCAATTAATTTCAGGAAAAGTTGCTGGCATACAGGTAGTATCTAACGGCGGACGTCCTGGTGAAGGATCCACGATAAGAATTCGCGGTGGGTCTTCGTTGAATGCCAATAATGAACCACTCATAGTCATTGATGGGGTGCCGATTGAGAGCGCACAAAGACCAGATGGCTCATCTAGTATCAATGGTGCAGCAAATCCTTTGAGTATGTTCAATCCATCTGATATTGAATCTGTAACCGTCCTGAAAGATGCTTCAGCTACGGCCATCTATGGATCCAGGGCTGCTAATGGTGTCATCATGATAGTTACCAAGCAGGGTGAGTCAGGCAAACCAAAATTCAATGTGAGTACACTTGTTTCAGCAGGTACCTTAACAAAAAAAGTAGATGTACTGAGTGCAGATGAATACCGCACAGCTGTTAATTCAAAAGGCACCGCTGCACAGAAAGCACTTCTTGGCAATGCCAATACAGACTGGCAGGATGCCATTTACCGTACCGCAATCAGTCACGACAACAATATAAGTGTCAGTGGTAGTCTTGACAACAAGCTTCCGTATCGGCTTTCGTATAACCTTCTGAATCAAAATGGTATTTTGAAAAACAGCAGCATGGTGAGAAATGGAGGTTCTGTTAATCTGAGTCCGAGACTTTTTAACAATGCGCTTAAGGTGGACGTAAACTACAAACTTGCACACGTTGCTAATAAGTTTGCTGATCAGGGCGCTATATCCAATGCCGTTGGTTTTGATCCGACTCAACCTATTTATGATAAGGATAATGTTGGGATGGGCGGTTATTTCGAATGGAAAAGACCTGACGGCGTACCGAATAACCTTTCTCCACGCAATCCTGTTGCATTGTTGGACCTGAAAAAGGATAACAGCAATGTACTGCGACACATCGGGAATGTTCAGCTTGATTACTCCATCGCACAAATCAAAGGTTTGCGTGCCAACTTGAATGTAGGAATGGATTATACTACCTCAAAGGGAAGCAAATCTACCCCTGCGGCTTCAGCAGCTGCTTACAACACCAAAGGATACGAGGGTGAATACTGGCAAAACAAAGTAAATAAATTGATGGAGTTTTTTCTGAATTACAATAAAAAGGTTGGTCCGGGTAGACTTGATGTCACGGCCGGACATTCCTATCAGAGTTTCTACAATGAAAGCAGGGGCTATGACAAGGATCTGGTACCTGAGATTGTCAGAAGGGCTGTGCCAGACACCAGTAAAAACGTATTGGTTTCCTTCTTTACCCGTGCAATCTACAACATCAATGAAAAGTACATTTTCACCGGTACATATAGGGCTGATGCATCTTCAAGGTTCTCTCCTGAAACACGCTGGGGTAATTTCCTTTCCGGTGCCTTTGCTTGGCGTTTGAGTGAGGAGCGTTTTATCAAAAATATGAACATCTTCTCTGATCTTAAACTTAGGGCTGGATATGGTAATACAGGACAACAGGATGTCAATTGCGTTTATTGTTACCTTGCAAATTATACGCTTAGTGAAACTACTGCTTCTTATCAGTTTGGAGATCAGTATATCAGAACACTAAGGCCTGAAGCGTACGATCGAAACCTTAAGTGGGAAAGTACAGCGACGACCAATCTTGCCCTTGATTACGGTTTCTTCAACGGAAAGGTTTTTGGTTCAATAGACTTCTATGAAAGAAAAACCTCTAATCTGCTTGGGGAGATTGCAGTCCCTGCAGGCTCTAATCTAAGAAACAGGATAATAACCAATGTCGGATCACTTACCAACAAAGGTTTTGAGGCAGTTGTCAATCTGAACGCCATCAATAATGAAAAGATTGACTGGACTATAGGTTTCAATATCACAAGAAACATTAACGAAATAACTTCATTGTCAAAACTTGTTGACAGTCGGGCTACCGGTATTGAAGTTGGAGGTATTGCAGGTGGTGTAGGTAACAATATTCAGATCAACGTAGTTGGTAATCCGCGTAATGCATTCCTTGTATATAAGCAGGTTTATGATACCAATGGAAAGCCAATTGAAGGTGTATTTGCTGACCTGAACAAGGATGGAAAAATTGATGTAGATGACCGTTACTATTACCAGTCTCCAAATCCCAAATATTTTCTCGGATTGAGTAGTCAGTTTAGATACCGACAGTTTAATTGTGGTTTTACCATGCGTGGTAATATCGGAAATTACATGTACAACAATGTTTTCTCCAACAGGGGCGTTTACGATCAAATTTCGACTGCTGACGGATTCCTCTCCAACATACACAGAAATGCAGAAGAAACAGGTTTTACCAAAATTAGTCCCGTAAACACAAAATCTGACTACTACGTTGAAAATGCCTCTTTCCTGAGAATGGATAATTTTTTCATGGGTTACAACCTTGGAAATCTTGGAAACTCAAAAATGAATCTTGCCTTCAATTTCAATATCCAGAATGCCTTTGTTTTTTCAAAATACAGAGGGCTTGATCCGGAGGTTTTTAGTGGAATAGATTTCAATTTGTATCCTAGGGCACGCACTTTCGCGATCGGTGCCAGTCTTGGGTTTTAATCGAGGTTTTTGTTTAATGATTTAAATCGGAAAATAATGAAAAAAATAAGTAGATATACGTTAAGCTTTACCATGCTGTTCACCATCATGTCGTTGAGTTCCTGTTTGAAAGACCTCAACCAGGAGCCATACATTGAGGTAACTTCAGCGGCGGTATACAAGGATCCCTCAAATTATATCAAAGTACTCGCTAAATTGTACGCCGGTCTTGCTGTTTCTGGTCAGCAAGGACCTTCCGGTAAGGCTGATCTTGTAGGACTTGATGAAGGATTCTCCCAATATGCACGTCTCTATTGGAAAATGCAGGAGTTGCCAACAGATGAGGCTGTTTGCGGTTGGAGAGACGGTACATTACCAGATTTCCACACCATGACCTGGACACCAAGCAATGAATTTATTCGAACCTTTTTTGCCCGTGTATACTATCAGATAACGCTTTGTAATGAGTTTATCAGAGAAACAACTGATGCAAAACTGAAGGAAAGAGGTGTAGAATCTGCATTGGCATCAGATATTAAAGCTTTCAGAGCAGAGGCCAGATTTTTGCGCGCTTTGAGTTACTACCATGCAATGGATTTCTATGGTAATGTACCATTCGTAACTGAGGATGATGCACCAGGGTCTTTCTTTCCTGTTCAGAAAAACAGGGCTTTTATTTACAATTATGTCGAAACTGAGTTAAAGGATATTGAAGTCGATTTGAATGCACCACGGGCTGTTTACGGAAGGGCAGATAAAGCCTGTGCCTGGGGTTTACTTGCCAAATTATATCTGAACAGTGAAGTGTATATTGGAGAAAAAAAATACACAGAGGCCATTACCTACTCCAAAAAGGTAATTGATGCGGGCTACACAATTAATCCAAGATATGAGACACTATTCATGGCCGACAACAATACTTCGAATGAAATCATTTTTCGTATCGAATCAGATGGACTGAATACAAGGACTTGGGGTGGTACCACATTTATGGTGAATGCTCCAATCGGCGGAAGCATGAGCAGTGCAGAATTCGGAGTAAAAGGCGGCTGGGGAGGTCTTCGTACAACCAAAGCGTTTGTGAGCAAGTTCAGCAAAGACGATATTGACCGCAAAGGTGATCTTCGTGCCAACTTCCATACAGATGGACAAAACCTTGAAATTGAAGATATATTCACTTTCAAGGATGGATATGCGGTGAAGAAATTCAAAAACGTTACCTCCGATGGAAAGGTTGGAAGAGATCCAAGCGGTACGCACCCTGACACCGATTTTCCACTGCTGCGATTGGCAGATTTTTACCTTGTTTATGCGGAAGCAGTATTGAGAGGTGGCAGTGGTGGTGACCGTTCAACTGCACTTAACTATGTCAATTTGGTAAGGTCTCGTTCAAGTGCAACCTTGGTATCAGACAAAGATCTCACACTGGACTTTATGCTTGATGAGCGTGCAAGAGAGCTATACTGGGAAGCACATCGCAGAACAGATCTGATTCGTTTTGGTAAATTTACTGCCAACACCTATGTCTGGCCATGGAAAGGCAATGCCAAAGAAGGAAAAGCAGTTGGTGATCATCTAACACTCTACCCTATTCCAGCTGATGATCTTGCTGCAAACAGGAATCTTGAGCAAAACAAAGGCTACTGATAATTAATCACTTATAATTACTTAATACCATCATATTATGAAAAAAATATTTTTTAGTTGGTCTGCTATTGCTTTAATGTCGTTGTGCATTATTTCGTGCGACAAGGAGGAGGATCAGATTGTTTTTGACGCTTCGAAAACAAAAAATCCGGTACTTTCTGTAAGTTCGGTGAGTGTGGTGCTTGCAGAACCAGACAATTCAAAGTCCGCACTTTCCTTTACCGTTCAGTCATCCGATTATGGTTTCAGTGCCGGACCGGTCTATAAACTACAAATTGACAAAAAAGGTAACGACTTCAAATCACCGGTTGAAACAACGCTCGGCAATGCGCTGCAAAAATCATTTACAGTGAAAGAGCTCAATAAGTTTGCACTTGAGAAATTGTCCTCAATAGCAGGAGTAAGCAATGATTTCGAAGCAAGGATCAAGTCAGATCTTTCTGCTGCGGTTGCATCGCTCTATTCGAACACTGTTTCATTTTCCGTTACACCATATTTTGTTCTTCAGGAATATCCTGTGGTTTACGTCCCAGGTAGTTATCAAGGTTGGGCACCAGATAAGGCAGATCAACTTGCATCTGTAAATTACGATGACAACTATGAAGGATATATTAATTTTCCTGACAAGGACACTGAGTTCAAAATAACGCCTATGCCAAATTGGGATGCAGACTGGGGAGATGATGGAACAAAAACTGGAAAATTGAAAGAGAAAGGTGAAAATATCAAGGCTGTCGATCCCGGTTACTATTGGATAAAAGCCGATATTCCAAATCTCAAATATAGTCTAACAAAAACTACGTGGGCACTTATTGGAGATGCTACCGCACCCAGCGGAGGATGGGACACTGATAAGCCAATGACCTATGACCCGGTGAAAAAAATATGGACAGTAACGCTTGATCTCATTGGAGGTAAAGAAATGAAATTCCGTGCTAATGGTGGCTGGGATATCAATTATGGCGATGGCGCCAAGGATGGCAGTATTCCCCCTGATGGGGCACTTGATTTCGATGCTGCAAACATAAAAGTAGCCAATAGCGGTAATTATACTGTAACCCTTAATTTGGGAAAACCTGGTAACTATTCCTACTCGCTAAAGAAAAATTAATTCAAAAAAATGAGAGCTTTTTTTTGTTTTATTTTAAGACTAACTATCTTTGTAGAAGAAAAGAAAAGTTGATTTCACGTTTTCGGAATAATAAAGAATAAAGATCAAGGTTTTCATAGTTTTTGTTTTTAAGAATTGCCCCGACAAAAGTCGGGGTAATTTTTTTATGCCCATTTTTTTGTCATCTTTGGCTGTATCAATATTCATATTCGAAGTATCTTCGTTTTACTGTTGATGTTTTCAGTAAGTATGTTAAAAAAAATTTTCCTTTTCTTTGTTCTTACACATTGTGTTTCAGTACATGCTCAAAATTTTCCCGATCATGTTCCCGGGCAAATTATTCTTTGCCTTCAACCGGGCAGCACTCCGGAATTTCTCCACACTATTATCCCTTCAATATCCGGCAGATATGAGCCTATTGCAATTGAAGAAATTTCAGCAGACCAACGTCTTTGGCTTCTGAAGTTTGACACTGGTGTATTCAATGAAAATAATCTGTTGCGGTTAGTAAGAAGTATTCCTAAGGTTAAAGTAGCGCAATTTAATCACCGGATTAGGGATCGCAAAATTCCGAATGACCCCCAGTATAGTAAGCAGTGGCAATGGAAAAATAATGGTATCGGTGGCGGAATTGCAGGTGCTGATACAAGAGCAGAACTTGTGTGGAATGTTACAACGGGAGGAGTCACCTCCAATGGTGATACCATTGTTGTCGCTGTCATTGATAGTGGTATTGACCTTAATCATGAAGACCTGAGAGACAATATCTGGTACAATCGCCTTGAAATTCCCGGAAACAACATTGATGATGATGCCAATGGTTATATTGATGACTTCCGGGGCTGGAATGTGCAGGAAAAAAATGACAACACGCAGTCCTCACTTTCCAATGACCATGGAGTTTTGGTTTCCGGAGTTGTAGGTGCGAAAGGAAACAATTCAAAAGGGGTAACCGGAGTAAACTGGAATGTTAAAATATTGACTGTTAGGGCAAATAATTCAAGTTGGCTCTTGGATAACTCCGAAGTAAATGTGATTGCGGCATATGCCTACATTCTGAAAATGCGTAAATTATACAACCAGACAAACGGACAAAAGGGAGCATTCGTCGTCGCTACAAATGCCTCCTGGGGGGCAGATGAAGCTAAACCGGAAGATTCACCCATCTGGTGTAATTTCTATGATACACTGGGACATTATGGAATTCTAAATTGCGGTGCCACAACCAACAATAGTATAAATGTTGATATCCGTGGCGATTTGCCGACCACATGCCCAAGTGATTATTTGATTGCTGTACAGGCTTCAAACAATTCAGATCTTAACATTTCATCTGGATTTGGAAAGATTAATATCGACCTCGCAGCACCGGGAGTTGGAATTTTATCAACCGGAATAGGCAATAATTATAAAACAGGTTCTGGGACCTCATTTGCAACACCAATGGTTGCAGGCACCATCGGATTACTATACTCAGTACCCGGCAAACTACCCGAGCTTTCTAGGAACTATCCGTCTGAGGCTGCACTTTTGGTTAAAAAGACGATAATGGAAGGTGTTGACCAGATTGTGGCTTTACAGGATCAGAATGCTACAGGTGGAAGGCTAAATATTTTTAAAGCCGTAAATACGTTGAGTAATTACACCTCCAAATGTAGCCCTCCGGTTAATGTTCAAGTGAATTCTGTATCGGACAAGGTTGCTGTGCTTGTATACGATATTACTCCTGAAACAAAAAAAGTGAATCTTTACTATAAAACAGCCATTTCATCTGTATGGACAAAATCAACGGACATAAAGTCCCCCTTTCAGATTGCAGGTCTTCAAATGTGTCAGGAATATCAGTTCCAGCTTGAGTATTTTTGCGATTCCGATTCGGTGAAATCTCCAACTTATAATTTTTCGACGAAAGGTTGTTGCGAAATCCCAGTGCTTTCTCTTGAGACACTTGGAAATTCGTCCGTATCGTTAATTTGGACAGATGTTATCGGTACCCAGCGGTATGATTTGCGGGTGCAAAAAAATGGTATTTGGGATACCATATCAGTCCGCAGTAACTCTGCAATAATTCAGGGCTTGAAGTCGTGTTCTGTAGTTGATGTCCAGGTAAGGGCGGTCTGCGATACAAGCAATGTTCAGATTTTTGCGTTTAGCTCAACTTTGCGGATAAAAACCTCTGGTTGTGGTGCCTGCGTAGACAATTCCTATTGTGTGCCAAGGGGAGTATCATCTTTCGAATGGATAAAGGAGGTCAAAATCAATACCCTTTCCAATACTTCATCGGGATCTGCAAATGGATACGATGAATTTCCATCCAAAACAACTACGCTAAGCAGGGGGCAACAATATCAGTTACTTTTATCTCCCGCCTATAGTTTTAGTCCGACCAGTGTATATTTTAGGGTTTGGATTGACTACAATCAAGATGGAATTTTGGACAATGTTAACGAGCTGGCCTTTGACAAAATGAGGACAGTATCCGATACAGTGGAGAGTGGTGTTATAGCTATTCCCTGGTCAGCAAATACAGGTGTTACAAGGTTGCGTGTAGGAATGAGAGCCATATTAGCCACTGATTCACTTGCTCCTTTTTCACCTTGTGAGCGCGGTCTTGTAAAGTCTTTTTTCGGAGAATTTGAGGATTACTGTGTAACCATTGAGCCGGGTTATACTCCGTGCCCTGCAGTTAATAATGTTAGTTTTATTATATCATCCAATTCTATAAAGTTAAAGTGGGATACTTTATCAGGTGCACTAGGATATGAAGTGAATTATAAAAAAAAGGCAGTATCAGACTGGAATAGAATGGTCGTATTGAAAAGCGATTTTATTTTTCCAGCGCCAGATTGTGAAGAATATGAGGTAAGATTAAAAACGATTTGCGAAAGTGACCAAAGTGAGTTTTCTAAAGTGTTTACGGTAAAAAGCAATTGTACGGCATTATTTGAGCAGTCTGAAAATTTACAGATAATTCTCGCTCCCAATCCTTTTTCAGATCATATTATCGCACAAGTTAATGTTCCTGAAGCGCGAATTATAAAATTGGAGCTTTTGGATATTTTTGGTAGGTTACTAAACCAGACTCAACTCAGAATTGACGAGTTGGGTGAATCAACATTTATGTGGAAACCTGATGTGGATCTCGATCCATCTTTGTATCTGGTTAGGTGCACTATAGATAACCGCTCCACCGTTTTCAAAATGATAAAGATTTAGTTATGGTAGTTTTTTCAGAAGAAGTGTCCCAGGCTCGAAGAGAAGGAAAGGCATTGGTTGCACTGGAATCCACGATTATTTCTCATGGAATGCCCTATCCTCAAAATGTTGAGACTGCACTTCGTGTAGAACAGGCAGTTCGCGCTGAAGGAGCAGTTCCGGCTACTATTGCAGTAATGAATGGAAGGTTGTGTGCGGGGCTTACAATCGATGAACTGGAGGTTTTGGGAAAGGCAGGAAGACAAACAGTAAAAGCCAGCAGAAGAGATATTCCAGTGCTTGAAGCACTTAAAAAAAATGGTACTACTACAGTAGCTGCAACCATGATTATAGCCAGAATGTCAGGAATTAACCTTTTCGCAACAGGTGGAATTGGAGGAGTGCACCGCGGTGCAGAAAAAACTTTTGATATTTCGGCTGACTTGCAGGAATTTGTCAGAACAAATGTTGCGGTTGTATGTGCAGGTGCAAAATCCATTCTTGACCTTTCACTCACCCTTGAATATCTTGAAACATTTGGTGTTCCTGTACTGGGCTTCAAAACAGATGAATTTCCTGCATTCTATTGTAGAGAAAGTGGTTTGCAGGTGAATTATCGCACGGATAATGAAAGAGACATAGCCAAAATTTTAAAATGCAAGTGGTCGAACGAGGAGTTATATGGCGGAGTAATAATCGCCAATCCGATTCCATCCGAATTCAGTTTGGATAAATCCGAAATGGATATTGCAATCCATGATGCACTCGGTATAGCCGAAATGAACGGTGTTAGAGGTAAGGAAGTTACCCCATTTTTACTCGCTGAAATTGAAAAGCTCACAAAAAGTGCAAGCCTGAAAGCGAACATTGAGCTTGTTTTGAATAATGCATCACTTGCCAGTAGAATCGCAGTTGAATACCAGGCAATGAAATAAACTTCTTTTCTGTTAAGTAATAATTGTCCGATCATTTTGAAAAACAAAATTTCTGCGAATGTGTTAGAAGTGTTATATTCTCAGTTCATTAAATTTACTCTGATGTTAAGGTATGTATTCTTTTCATTTCTCTCATTTAGTTGTGGTTCATTAACCAACTTAACAGCGCAAGGTGAAGAACCTTTTAGGCCGTTAGAATCCTATTCCTCTGAAATCGAAACGCTTGATGTTTCTGTTGTCAATATACCCGTTAGAATTGAGGCTTATGAGCTGGAAAGGGCTGTGAACAATAGGATAAATGGAACACTTTACGAGGATTACAATTATGCAGATGGTGATGGAATGATGTTGAAGGTGATGAAATCGAACTGGATAAATGTCTGGT
>CANHEE010000064.1 GCA_947459655.1 Lewinellaceae bacterium | reverse complement strand
CTTCGCAGCATCGCGAATCTGTACACTGTACGTCGCAGGTGCAAGTGCAGTGAAACTACCACTTGACTGCCAGCTACCGCTATCCAGACGGTATTCATACGTGCCGTAGCCACCGGTTGGTGAACTTACAGTAATCGTTCCGTCGTTCGCACTGTTACAGGTTACAGGTGTATTCGACACTGTAGCACTAAGGGTATTAGGTTCAGTAATTGTTACACTCTGTACAGTTGAACAACCATTCACATCGGTCATCGTGACTGAGTAGGTGTTGGCAGATAACCCGGAGATGTCCTGGGTCGTTGCGCCATTGCTCCAGACGTAGGTATAAGGTCCCGCACCACTAGTGACCGAAAGATCAATCGATCCGGTTGAGTTGCCTTTACAGTCAACATCTGTTTTGGTAAATGATAATCCGGGTGGATCTACCACTGTCACCTGATACTGCGCTACTGCGGTACAACCGTTCCCATCGGTAACGGTGGCAGAGTAGAGGGTGGTCACCGTAGGAGAAACCGTTTTGACACTACCTGTGCCCAAACTGTTGCTCCAAGAATAGGATGTTCCTCCTGAGGCAGTTAGGGTTGCGGATCCACCACTGAGGATTTTTCCGTCATCCACTGTACATGAATTGTCGGTCTCTGCGATTGAAACAATAGGCAACGCCTTCACATTCAGTACAATGGTATCATTTTTTGCGGGACACCCTGCGGGAGAAACATAGTCTGCCGTAATGATGTACACAAGTGTTTGAGTAGTCAGCGGCGTATTGATTTTAAGGACCGGCAGCACTGAACTGCTGTTCACGTTAAAGCTACCGCTGGATACCGCCGCGGCATCAATCAGATTGCCCGACGACACAGACGAATAATACCACTTGAAATTGGTAAAGTTGGTTTGATCGGTGGGCGTCAGACGAATGACTTCATTAGAACACACATTGAGGGTCACTTTACAGCCAGAAATTGAGTCTGCGGTAATAGACCCAAGGGTTGTCTGACCGAAAATGTCCGCGGCAGCGAAAAAGCAAATAGATACTACTGACACTAAACTTCTGCCGAAGTACATCAAATAGTTCGAATGTTGGGAGTTAATCATAACATTTTAAATTTAAATATGAACTGAATTTACATTTTTTCGATCAACAGCGGCGTGCAGACAGGTGCCGAACAAGGCGGATTAACTGTGATGGTCAGTACTGCCGTGTCACATAAGTTTAGTGGATCACATACCTGATATGTCACTTGTATTGTTCCCGTAAAATTGTTGGCCGGTGTAAAGATAAATGAACCGTTAAAGGACTGGTCCCAGACAATGGTACCCTGCGATGATGGAATCGTTGTCAGCGGCAAGAAGGTCAATTCTGAGAGGGTATTGTCCTGATCTGAGTCATTGGTCTTGACCGTCCCACTCACAGGCGTATTCATCACTGTGTGATATGCATCATTTACAGCAACAGGCGGCAAACAAACCGGTGCAGCCAGTACAGTAGTACTACTAATGGAACAGGCATTTGCATCGGTGACGGTCACCGTGTAGGTGCCTGCGCTAAGATTACTCTGGTTTTGTGTCGTGCTGCCATTTGACCAAATGTAGCTAAATCCACCTGATCCACCTGCTGGGTTGGCATAAATCGCTCCCCCACTGTTGCAGGTCACTGCAGTCTGTGTAAGACTCAATTGCAATGAGGACGGTTGATCCACTTGTATGTAGGTAATGGATTTACAATTGTTTGCGTCACTGACAGTCACCGTGTATGTACCTGCCGTCAGACCGGAAGGATCCTGATCCGTGCTTCCGTCAGACCAGAGGTAGCTGTAGCCCGGCGTTCCACCACTTACGGTCAGATTAATCGAACCGCTCGCCCCATTGTTACAGGAAGCCGACGTAGCAAGCATCGTCAGCGCAAGACTACTGTTGTCATCTACTATAGCGGTGTCTTTTTTCACACAGCCGTTGCTGTCGGTAACAGTGACAATATACGTGCCCAAAGCCAAACCAGAGATATCCTGGGTGGCAGGTCCGTTTGACCAGTTGTATGTGTATGCAGGCGAGCCACCTGTGACGGTAAGGTTTACCGCCCCGTCAGTTCCGCCATTGCATGAAGCTTTTGTTATAGAGTGAGAGAGCAACATGGCAGCGCCAGAAGGCTGCATAATGGTTACTTTCGCTATTTTAAAACAATTGTTGGCATCTGTGACGGCCACTGTGTAGGTTCCGGCACCGAGTCCGGAAATGTTTTGCGTGGTGGCTCCGTTAGACCATGTGTAGTTATATGGCGCAACACCCAGAGAAACAGTCAGGTTAATCGCACCCTGTTTTCCACCCACACACAGGTTATTGGTTGCACTGGTGGCAAGTGCCATCGCCGTTGCCTCATTGACATTGAAAGTCTCTGATGCGATACAACCGGAGTTGTCCTGTACTTGCAACACATAGGTTCCTGCAGACAGATCACTAATGTCTTGGGTAGAGGCGTTGTTTGACCAGAAATAACTGTATCCACCTGAACTTCCGCTGACAGATGCATCAATGGCACCATCAGCACCTCCATTACAACTTGCAGCAGTAATAATTGCAGTAATGCTGATCGCTGAAGGCTGGCTTACAACTGCTGATTTCACAAGTGTACAGTTGTTGGCGTCGGTAATAGTGACCGAGTACGTTCCGGCAGTCAATCCTGATATGTCACGGGTCGTTGCTGAATTGGACCACAGATAGGTATATGGCAAGGTACCTCCCGTAACATTTTGCGAAACAGAACCGTCAGACTTGCCATTGCAGCTTACTGCAGTAGCAGCGAGGGTAGATGCGAGTACAGCTGCCGGTTGCGAGACTGCAAATGATGCCGTGTAGGTACATGCGTTGGCATCTGTTACAGTAAGCGCATACGTGCCTGCTGTTAGACCGGTGCGATCCTCTGTTGTACTGTCCAGGCTCCAATTGTAAGTGTATGGTGATGTGCCGTTGTTTACCGTTATATTTATTGCTCCGTCAGCACCTGCATTACAGGAAACATTGGTTATTGTGCTGTTCACAGAGATTGCTTCGGCAGGTTGTGTTAGGGTTCTTGATGATGTTTTGGTACAACCATTGGCATCAGATACCGTGACGTTGTATGTTCCTGCAATCAATCCGCTGAGTGACGCTGAAGTTGCACCGTTCGACCATGAATAAGAGTATGGTGAAGATCCTCCGCTCACGCTGATTGCAATGGTACCTGTGGCTGCGCCAAAACAACTGATGTTGGTTGATGAATAGGAAAGGGAAATATCCTGTGGCTGACTAACAGTAGAACTAACAGTAGTCGAACAGGCACCTGCATCCGTTACGGTAACAGTATAAATACCGGCTGATTTATCTGAAATGTCTTTGGTCGTTTCTCCACCTGACCACAAGAATGTATAAGGACTAACACCTCCGGAAACACTAAGGTTGACAGCACCATTAGTCTGTCCGTTGCAGGTTACAGCTATTACAGAAGTTGAAGCACTAAGCTGCGCTGACTGGGAAACAGTATATGTGGCTGTTCCAGTACAGAGATTTGAATCAGTGACCGTTACCGAATAATTGCCCGCAGCAAGACCGGTTCTGTTCTGGGTCGTTACGCCTGACCCCCAGTTGTAGGTGTATGTACCACTACCACCGCTTGTGGTTAGGGTAATCGCCCCTGTCGAAGTTCCGTTACAGGCCACATCACTGACCGATGCTGAAAGTGTTAGCGCATCTGGCTGTGTCACTGAAGAAGTAGATACTACTGTACAACTCTTCGAATCGCTGACAGTTACGCGGTAGTTTCCTGCTGCAAGACCCGTCGGGTCTTCCGTTGTGCCTCCATTTGACCACAAATAAGTGTAAGAAGTAGTTCCTCCCGATACAGTGAGATTGATACTGCCCGTCGAAGTTCCAAAGCATGTTGCATTGGTTATCGAGGTCGATGCAGTAAGCGCAGCCGGTTGCGTAACCGTTATGCTTGAACTGGCACTACAACTGTTTGCGTCCCTCACGAGAACGGTGTATGTGCCGGCAGCCAATGAACTTAGGTCCTCCGTTGTAGCACCATTTGACCATGCATAAGTGTATGCTGTCGTACCACCGCTTACAGTTAGATTGATGGAGCCGTTCAGTGATCCGAAACAGGTCGGGGTGACGGTAGATGATGAAAGTGTAAGCACGTTCGGTTGCGTAAGTGTTCCCGACGCAGTTTTTGTACAACCATTGGCATCGGTGACCGTGACCGAATAGCTTCCCGCCGCTCTTCCACTAAGGTCTTCGGTAGTGGCACCATTCGACCAAAGGTAAGTATATGGCGAGGTACCTCCACTGGCTGTCAGATTGACAACCCCGTTGGCCGATCCGTTGCAGGTCAGATTGGTGAGTGCGAGTGAGGCACTCAATGCTGTTGGCTGGGTGATGGTGGTGCTTAGACTTGCCGTACAGGAATTGGCATCGGTTACAGTCACCGTGTAGGTTCCTGCGGCAAGGCTACTCCTGTTTAGTGTCGTTACACCTGAACCCCAATTGTAGGTATAGGCACCCGTTCCTCCTGTGACAGCAAGGGTAATAGCACCCGTTGTTGCACCATTGCAGAGGATATTTGTCTGTGTTCTGTTGATAAGTAAGGCATTTGGCTGGGTGATGGTCATGTTCGCAATTCCTTCACAACCCAGCGTGTCCGTTACCACCACATTGTATGTTCCTGCCGGAAGTCCGCTGACATTCTGCGTAGTGGCTCCCGTAGACCAGTAATAGGAAAATGGAGGTCCGTTTGAACCGCTTACAGAGAGTGTAACCGCTCCTGTACTTCCCCCGGCACACGCAACATTGGTAACTGATGGTGTTACGGTTGGTGCACCCGTATTGGCAACCGAAGTGGTTCTGGTTGACGTACATCCATTGGCGTCGGTCACGGTAACCGAATATGCACCCGAGTGCAGATCACTAATGTCCTGTACATTTTCGCTGTTCGACCACAGATAAGTGTACGGTGATGTTCCACCCGATACACTAAGGTCGATTGAACCATTGAAATTACCGCAAGATGCTGATGTCACTGTGGCAGTAGTTGAGGGAGGAGTATTGACCACAACGGACACACTCGATGTTCCCAAACAGCCATTTGCATCTGTGACAGTTAGGTTGTATGTACCCTGATTTCCAGCGACAGCATTGTAAATAAGAGCAGATTCAGAACTTGAGCTAAAGCTGCTTGGGCCGCTCCATTTGTATGTAGATCCACCGCTACCAACAAGTTGTATGTTTCCTCCCACACAAACAGGAGCGCTTGTTGCTGCGCCAGCGGAAACAGAACGAATGTATACGGTGTAGCAAAGTTCAGAGCTCTCACCGCAAATGTTGACACTTTTCACGCAAATCTGTCCGCTGGTTACGGTTGCACCGGTAAAATTAACCACAATTGATGCCGTTCCCTGGCCGCTGACGATGGTCACGCCCGAAGGCACCGTCCAAGTGTAAGATGTTGCCACCGGATCAGGTGTCGTGGAGAACACCGAAGCTGCATCTGATTTACAGACTGTATAGCTGTTGCCGCCGCAATTGGGAGCACTCAATGTCTCCGATTTGCTGACTTTGCAGCCATTGTTGTCGGTAACGGTAACGGTGTAAGTACCCGCTACGAGACCGGATCTGTCTTTGTTGTTCACTGTGCCGTTCAAATCAGCCCAATCGTAGGTATAAGGCGATGTTCCGCCACTTGCCGTAAGTCCGATCAATCCATCGCTGATACAGGTTATTGCCGTAACTGATGTGGTTACAGACAACTGATCTGGCTCCGAAACCACCAGGGTGAGCGATCCTGAACAACCACTGTCATCACTGACGGTCGCTGTGTAGGTACCTGCAGAAAGTCCGGTGCGATTGTCAGTCGTTGCTCCATTACTCCATAAGTAGGTGTAAATACCGGATCCTCCAATTGGGAAAAGTTTTATGCTACCGTTGCTTCCGCCAAAACAAGTAGGTCTTGTTATCGTTCCGGACGCACTTACTTCTACACCAGGACCAACATCTGAGGTAAGCGTGCTGGTACATCCATTGTCGTTGTCGGTTACCGTCACAGAGTAAATGCCGGGTTCAAGTATACCTCGGTCCTCGGTTGCAGTACCATCATCCCAGAAATAAGTGAAGTTGCCCGAACCACCACTAACCACGAGGTCAATCAGGCCATCGTTTTGAAGGCAGGATGAATTGGTAATATTGGAAGTCAAAGTGGGTCCTGCCGGCGCTGCCAGCGTTACAGTGACAGCCGCCGTACAACCTCCTGAAGCAGTTACAGTGATGACATAGGTACCTGCGCTTAAACCCGGTAAATATAATCCATTACCGGAGCCGTTATTGGATGGAGAAGTCCTTGTCCAGCTGTAGGTATAAGGTCCGTCACCACCTGTTACACTAAGTAATATCTCTCCATCAGTGGGCACATTGCAAGTTGGAACTGAAGGGGTGGTTGCAGTAACTGATATTGGACAAAGTGAAAAATTCAGGTACTCGATATCCGTTACCGTATTTTCAAGACCCTCCTTTGCCGTCGCAGTATAAAGATAGTCACCTGCGGTCGAAGGGGAAGCCCAGGTGTATTCGTAGGTTCGCGTGCAGCCTGAGGTGGCAACGGAAGTACCGCTCAGATTGGTGGTTGCTCCAGCCGGATTCATCAAGGCCAGATTCAGTGCCGTGATATCGTTGAAACCAAACGGGTCGGAGACAACAGCCCGCAGATACACGGTCGAGCCGTTATTTGCTCTGTCAATAATGCTACCTGAAGGATATGCTGCGCTGTACATTTTCAGCGAGGTGATGTCAATATAGGTGCTGACCGGGAGGTCAATCTTTGATGGTTTGGTTTGGCTGTCGTAATCTATTTTAAAACTCACGCCGGATTGCGCAGTTGTTATAACCAATTCCAATGCCTGTCCTGCAGGTATGGTTACGTCAGAAGCCAGAGTAGCTGTCCAGGTGATGATTCCTGTACCACTGTTGTAGGATGGTGCAGTCATGGTCGCTATGGTCGTCGAACCATACTTCAGTTCTGCGGTGATGCTCGGTGTGGCAGGCATCGAGCCGCTCACAACGGTCAGATAGGTTGAAACAGAAAGGGTCTGGGCAGCTTTGATGGTCAGATTGCTGCACAATGCAGGGCTCTCTGTGAAAGTTACGCTAGGGGTTACGCCGACAACCTCGTAGGAAATGCTCACATCATCAAAAGTAACGGCACTTTTCTGGTCACTTGCTGATACCCTGAGCCTGAAGCGTGTATTCGAACCGACATAGCTTAAAATATTATAGCTTTTGGAACCAGTTGCTGTACCATTGACATAGGTATCCAATGTAGTATACGATGTTCCTCCGTTAGAAGATATTTCGAGCACAATCGCATCTGTTCGACCACTACCAATTCCATTCGCAACAAGTGTAAAGGAGAGCGTTGCACTCAGCGCTCCAGTCAAGTTGGCCTGACGGTAAATCGCCTCGCCTACCGTGGTGGTGGTTATGCTAAGGCGATTGGAAGCCACCCTGATATCACCTGCACCGGCACCATCAGTCTCCCCTTCTTCCACCCAGTTGGTGGACCAGGTTTCTGTACCGGTACTTCCCGTATAAATACTGTTGGTGGCGAAGTTATCAAGATATGTTTTGGTGTCGCGGTATGACATCGTAGCCGTTTGCGCCGTTGTGGCATCTGCAGATGCTACCGGATCGGTTCTATCCAATGCCTGCGAAGGATCGGAAAGATACAATTGTTTGTTTTGTGTGACAGGTCCGGTCTGCGAAACCACTGTAACTGTGGTGGAAGCAGAATGTGTTACAGTATTTTCCGTACCTTCTTTTGCAGTAGCCTGAATACTCCAACTACCCACGTCTGTCGGATTAGCCCATTGGTATTGATAAACCTTAGTACATCCAGTGGCAGATACCGCATTGGATTCATCCAGGCTAACCGTCGTTATACTTGCGTTGGGTTTGGTTAGGGTTAAATTGACCCCGTTGATATCTGAGTAGCCGAAAGGATCCGTAACCGTTGCCCTAATAAATGAAGTTCCTGAAGCAGGCACATTGGTAATCTGTACACCTCCCGGATAAACAGTATTGTAAGCCTGAACAGTACTTACATTGATGTAGGTACTAACAGGAAGGATAATCTGAGATGGATATGTTTGACTATCGTACTTGATTTGAAAAAACACGCCGGTCTGTGTAGTCGTAATCACAAGCTCTAACGCCTGACCGGCTGTGAGCGTATTGTCTGCACCAAGCGTACCTGTCCAGGTCAGTACACCATTGCTATATGTTGGACTACTAAGCGTGGTTATGACAACACCACCTTTTCGCAATGCAGCAGTGATAGTTGGGTTTGCGGGCATTGTGCCACTGACAATGCTCACATATGCACGCACTGTTATTGTGTTTCCCGACTTAATAGTCAGCGAACTACAAAGCGCAGGTGATTGAGTAAATGTTAAGTTATTCAGATTGGAAGCGGGTTTTATTGAAACTGCACCAATAATCCAGGATTTGGATTGTGAACCAGTCCAGCTCATGCTTGTTGATGCTGCGCCACTTTTAGTACTTCCAGCACCTCCCTTCAAATTGCTGCTGGTTGCAATATTCCACCGAATTGTTTGACCTGCTCCGGCAGATGACAATGTGGCATCCTTGAGTGAGACAACATCCTGAATTAATTCTCCTGTTGCAGAGGATACAGTAACCGAGGGAGACGTTGAAGTTCCCGTTGCAGAAGCAAAGGTACCCAATGGAGTAGTTTGGTTTACACCGGAATAGGTAGTTACCCCCACCACGGCGCCTTTGGAAGGTGACCCACTAAAGTTTACCACAACGTTTGCATTGCCTGATGCAGGGTTGATTAATCGATATAAATAAATGTTATAGGCTCCTTTACCTCCTGATGATTTGGTACCTACCAAGGTCAACAACACTCCACCATAGGTAACGGAGCTCACTGACTTGTCTCCACTTGAAATTCCGACAAGCATAAGTCTGTTGGCATTGCTTCCTGTTGTATGTGCAACCGTAAGTGAGGAACCTGACGTCGTTGAACCAGTTGTTGTATTGTCCAGTGAGACTGCAGCAGCATTTCCTGTAATTGTTGCCGTGCTTGCAGTAGAGTTATCAATAGGATTGGAGGGGCTAACCCTGTCAAGTCCCAGTGCATCGTTAAAATACAATTGTTTGTTGACCACTGAGCTGTTGACGTTTGTTCCGACCGTCGCAGAAGTTGTGGCTTTACAACCATTTGCATCCGTTACTGTTACCGTGTAGGTTCCTGCAGACCTGCCGCTAATGTCCTCTGTTGTAGCACCGCTTGACCAAAGATAAGTATAGCCTGTAGTTCCACCAGTAACGGTGAGGTCAACCGAACCGTTTGAACCGCCCAGCGAAGAAACATTTGCAACCGATGTCGTGGTGCTCAAAGATGTCATCGGTTGGGTGATGCTTGCTGTAGCAACAGCTGTGCTTCCTGCAGCATCGGTTACCGTAACCACATAATTTCCGGCTACGAGATTGCTAAGGTCTTCGGTATCATTATCCGGTGTTTCAGAACCATCATTGCTCCAGTCGTAGGTATATGGCGACAATCCGCCGCTCACGGTCAGGTTGATGGCTCCCGTGCTGTTGTCGCGACAAAGCACGTTTGTTACCGAGGTACTGAGCACTATTGGTGGAGAAGTAGAATATTCGATCGTCAGTTTAGGAGCGTTTACGGCATCACCATTGTAAGAGGCTGCAGAGCGCGAACCCGTTCCGGTAACCACAAAAGCCATGCTGTTTCCGGAGGACCATCCGCTGCGGTTCACAATCTCTTGTACTACTGTCTTGATACTTGGGGAATTTACGTTGGTATTGTTCATCCATGAGCCCGGAGTCCAAGTAGCCGAGGCACTGGTCAGCGAACGGCTGCTGATGTTGTTGGCAGTGCTGGTAAAGGTGCCGGCATTGTCGGATGCCTCCGCTTTGATGGTCAGACTCGTTGCCGAAGTATTATCCATCGGAGAATCTGCCGAAATAGCCCTGAACGTCAAAAATGCCCTGGTAATGGTGGCTCCCTTCGGAATATTCAGATTGTTGAAACGCACACCCACTGTTTGGGTTCCGTACTGATTAGAAGACTGTACGTCCCTAACAAGCTCGAGATCTGAGCTGTTCAGCGAGATTGTACCCGGAGTGATGCCGCTCGCATCAGAACCCGCCTGTTCTGCATCATCGCTACTGCCGGCGACCCTGGTTACAACTGAAGAACTGGCCGGTTTCAATGCTACAGCCGCAATCGACCAAGCGCCGCTGACAGACGAAGTACGTGTAGCAGTGACCAAAGAGGCTCCACTCTGCGTAGCTCCGCTGGAATTCACATTTCCTGTCCCGGAGTTCCACAATGAGGTACCGGTAACGGTAACGGTAGCAGATGAACTGTAAAATGCACCGACGGAGTAGACTACCTCATCGGTGTATGAAGAAATATTCGTCGAAACGGTGGTATTTGGCTTCGCATTGGCAGAGAGGAAAGTTCCTGTTGGCGTAATCTGGCTGACACCGGAGAAACTGCTCACACCCACAAAAATGTCTGTATTTGTACCGGAAACAGAAACAACCACATTACCCGACACTGCCGAGCTTCCCGAAACAGTGGCACCCCATAGTTCTACCCGGGTATCACTTCCTCCTGTGGTCTGCACGGTTCCCAGACTGGTCATTGGCGAACCACCGTAGGTGACCCCGCTGACCGTTGGAGCCGAATTATATGACATGGCAACACTAACAAGCATGTAGCGATAAACCCCTGTAGGCGTGGAATGCGCCACAGTAACATTTGTGCTGCCTGTCCCCGTTATGGACCCAGAACCACTGGTGGTGTTCAGCGTTGTGATCTGTGCGTTAAGCGATCCAACACCGAGGACAAACCAAAATAGAAAAACAACTAATGTCCTGATCAATGTTATTTCCTTAAAAGATTTAAAAAAATGCGTTCGTAAGTTTATTGAAAGTTTCCGATTCATCAGAAGGTAATTTTGTGTCTGTAATTGGTTTTACCGGAGCTTTACTTCCGGTTTGTGTTTGTTTTGACAGAAAGCAGAATCAAACATTTTTTACCGATTTTACTTCCTATGGCTTCTTCGTATCAGCTATCGCCGGGTAGACACTTTTCAGTATTTCCGTCCGGCTACTTCAATCCTTTAATGGCTTACGCTTCCCGGCGCAGGTGGATTCGGATTAAGGCTGACTATGGTTATGCTTATTGTGACGGTACAGCCTGCCGCATCAGTTACCGTTACTGAATAGGTTCCTGTTGCCAGAGCTGTTCTGTCCTCAATATTGTTTGTTCCGGCGATATCCGCCCAGTCGTAATTGTAAGGCGCAGTCCCTCCTGCTGCCGTAATGTTGATGGCGGCATCGGTTGCACTCGGACAAGTTGCCTGCGTAATAGCCGAACTGATCGTCAGCGTCGTTGGCTGAGCGATGGTAAAGTTTGCTGTCGCCGTGCAGGAATTTGCATCGGTTACCGTCACCGAATAGGCACCAGCACCAATGCTTGACCTGTCTTCGGTGGTCACAACCCCTGTCCACAAATAGGAATATGGTGTGGTGCCCCCACTTGCAGTTATGTTGATTGATCCTGTTGCTCCACCGTTACATGAAACATCGGTTGATATTCCCGATACTGACAAAGCAGCTGCGGGCTGTGCTATAGTAGCACTTGTATTGTTTTTGCACCCAATTGCATCTGTTACGGTAACGCTATAAGTACCGGCAGCTCTGGAAGAGAGGTCTTCGGTTGTCATTCCGTTGCTCCACAGATAGCTGTATGGGCTCGTTCCTGCCGATACAGTAAGATTGATAGCACCTGTACTTCCGCCATTACAAGCTACATTGGTGACAGATGTTGAGAAAGAAGGATTTGTCGTGGCTGTTACTGTTGCAGAAGCCGTAACCGTACAAAGGTTCGCATCTGTTACCGTGACTGTATATGTTCCGGAGCTTAAACCTGTGCGATTCTGAGTGGTGGCACCGGAGTTCCAGGCGTATGCGTATGGGCTTGTACCACCGCTCACGGTAAGACTTACCGAACCGCTTCCCACCCCACAGACTACATTGCCAACGGCAGTACTCGTACCGAGTGCCGCCGCAGGTTGGGTAATGTTTATACTTGATGTTTTAGTACAATTATTGGCATCCGTCACGGTTACGCTATAGGTACCGGCAGCCAAAGAACTGCGATTCTGTGTAGTTATTCCTGAACCCCAGTTGTAGGTGTATGGTGAAGTACCACCCGTAGCAGTAATTGTGATTGCTCCTGTTGAGGCACCAAAACAATTGACATTTGTTGGCGTGGCGCTCACATCAAGTGCAGATGCCGGCTGTGTCAGCGTTGCATTGTGTGAGGTGGTACAGGCATTGGCATCCGTGACAACCACTGAATAGCTTCCGGCGGCAAGTCCGCTGCGGTCCTCTGAAGTAACACCTGATCCCCAGTTGTAGGTATAAGGTGAAGTACCACCTGAAGCAGTAAGATTAATGGCGCCCGTGGCTGCACCGTTACAAAGTATATTGGTCAGACTGCTGCTTGCAGCCAGAGCTGCTGCAGGCTGAGATATGGTTGAAGAAAATACAACATTGCAACCATTGCTGGAAGTGAGGGTGACATTGTAGGTACCTGCACTCAGACCACTGATGGTCGTTCCAGAACCGGAGCCGGTTCCCGCAGGAGAAACCCTACTCCAGTTGTAGGTGTACGGTCCGGAGCCTCCGGTCACCGCCATCGATATCACCCCGGTAGAAGCACCATTGCAGATAACATTGGTCACCGTCGGCGTCGCGCTAATGGCACATTTTAAGATGACAGCCTTAGAGGATTTGAAAGCCCTGCCACAAGCATCAGTAATCTGTACAGTAAGCAGGCACGGCGTAGACCCTGAAACAACTCCCGGCGTAAACGTAACGGTCTGCTGTGTGCTGTTTGGACTAAAAGTTCCTCCACAGCTTACAGACCAGCTGGTGGTATAGCTTGAAGGACTCGCGCCCACGGGAAGTGAGTAGGTAAGGGTTGTGGGAGATCCGGAAGACAAGGTATCCGGAAGAGAGCTGATGTCCGGCGTTATGGCTTCCTGGTTTGCCGTAAGGAATGACCAATTGAAAAACACACGCTGAGCGGCTACATTAGAGGGCAAAGTTGCTTTGGCGATACTGTGTGCAGCCTCAAGCATTACTCTTCCGCGATTTTCATCACCGAAAGCCCTTCCGAAGGCTACAACTGCAGCCCTATGCTGAGGATTGGCAGAAAAAATCTGCGGATGATCGGGATCCCAGACTCCAACAGTGGTCGATGCACGCCAGCCGGCACTGGTTGGGATGTAGATCTGCTCTGATCCGTTCTGTGTAGCAGCGTCAAGAGTACCCAAAAACTGCATCTCACAGGCGGTTGGTGCACCATAACTATATGGCAATGTACCCGAAGAGTGATTACCCCAGAGTATTAATGCGTTTTCAGAATATGGTCCCGCCCCGGATGCGACACCAGTTTTTTCATTCAGAAAATTGGTCTGCTCGCTGGGGTTTGCAGGATTAAACATATCGGCCAGTGCCGAACCCGCATGACAGGCAGTCCAAATGGCACCATCGCAGTCTAGGTTCCAGCTCATCAGTCTCTGGTGTGTTGCCCAAGTTGGATCAGCATGAGGCATTACAAATATGTCATCGCAGCAGGTGAGTTGAGACGGGAGTTTCCAGTTGCTGGAAGATGTTCCACCGTGCGCAGTAGGAGGAATGCCTGCGTTGGCAAAAAACAACACCGCTATACTTCCATTTTGCTGGTCAAGCGTCCATCTCGGTGCTGCTTTTATTGTGGTCATCACCGGAACCGTGATTGGCGAGGTGGTGGTGACACCAACTACGCCCTGAGCGTTCCAGTAGGCAATTCTGGAATCGACAGATGCCGAGCGGTACTCGGCCGGAATGATAAAGGGGCCGCCTCGGTAGTCAATTCCATTGTAGCTGAAATCGATGCCATCTTTGACTTTGGAGCCATTGATGACCCATTTTACAGGCACGGCATAATTGCTGACCAAGTCGTACAACAAACCGTATGGCTTGAGTCCATTGGCAATCGTCTGTGGGCTGACGCCCATATTTACGATATAGGCACCTGAACTTAGTGTCTCATTGGTCTGCGCCCCGAGGCGGATGCTCAGGAACAGACTAAAGAAAGCGTACAAAAAATACTTCATTGTCATGTGTTGATGGTGATTATTTGTTTATAGCGATGAGTAAAAACAGTGAATGATATTTTGCAATACCACAACAATGAACCTTCGATTCTAGACAGACTTATCCTCATCACGGATTTTCCTTGTTCAATAAACATGCCAAATACATATTTTTTACCCCTCAAAATACTGCAAATGCATTAGGTTAAAATTTTTTGTTATGTATCCGGATACATTATACCTTTGGTAACAAACGGCAAAAAAATGACATCGAACAATTTATCTATGACAATATTTTTACATAAATAAGCTAAACGATATTTCAACTTTTTTTTAAAAAATCTAAATGAAAAACAGAAAGTTGCAGAACATAAACTTTCTCGCAGTCAGTAAATGTAAATTTTGTCAGGTATTGAGTAACAGCAGTACATTTTCAATCATGAAGGGACAATACATTTTTTTAAGGCTGCGCAATCGCATGAATTTAGGAGCCCTGTGGCGTATTGATATACCATTGGAAAGGTAGAGTATCTAGAATGCGAGGGTAAAAGGATGGACAGAAGGAAGTAAAACCACCATTTAACCTGCAACGGACACTTGAAATGTGGGTAAATTATTCAGCCAGAAGCTTCTACAGCATTCATCCGATTATTCTTCAGAGGCTTGGTGATCAAGTAACGCCAAATTGAGAAATCGCACGAAGGGAACTGCAGCAGTGAGGGCGGAGCGCACCTTGCGGATGGTTTTAGCCCGACAAAGCTCCTCGTCGGAAATGGGTAAGACACCGATGAAGCTTTTCAGTCTGAGGTACTCAGCTGCGGGGTGATTCGGATCAAGACCCTTTGGCACCCTGGCCGATTTGTGGTTCTGGTACTCCACTGTCGGAAACCAGGTTTTGAAGCCGGGCTCGCTGATGATGGCGCGAAAGGCATCAAAACCATACAGGATTTCAGTCCGAACAAGTTTCAAAATAGCAGTAGAGGGTGCGTACATCCCCGCGGCGATAAAACTATTGCCACCGGGCTCAATGTGAACATAGTAGCCGGCAGACGGCGCTTTTTTGCCACCGCTGTTCATCAGAAAACCCATATTGGTTTTGTAGGGCGACTTGTCGGCAGAAAAACGTACGTCGCGATTTATTCTGAAAACACAATCCTTGGCCGAAAGCGGCAGTAAGTCAGGCTCTTGTTCTGCCATAGCCCCCAAGAGGTAGCCGGCAAGTTGCAAAATGTCCGCTTTCGCTGCTTCATACCGGGCGCGGTTTGTGTCAAACCAATCTTTGCTGTTGTTCAAACGAAGTCCCGCAAGAAAATCTGCCGTATTTTTCTGAATCATGTTTTTTTGACAAAGATAAACCTTGAAATTGTGTAATCTTCATGCTGTATAACCAATAATTTCTGAACCTCCCCTCTCTGCAATTGCTTTGTAATTTTTGGAGTATTGTTATTCATCATCTGTAATATCCATTGGTTAAATACCCTACAGATAAATAAAAACATCAAACAAGGTCATGGAAAATTTGTGGTGCTACACTGGAATAGAAAAAATCAGAAAAACGGTCAAAACCGATGTCACAAAAATGCATATTTTTTCCATTAATACAAGAAATCTGTAATGTATTCAAAGCTTTTGCATTTTCATATTTTTTTTATTATAATTTTTAATTATCCATATTTATAATAATAACACATTGTATTTTTTAGAATTTAACCCAAAAATAATATCCTGTTTCTCACAATTTTACAAAAAAAATATTGGTCAAAATAGTTGCCTGAAACGATTGCCCATCATATATTTACGAAGAAAACAAACAAGAAACACTATAAAACATGACACAATTGTATAATCTTTCCGATCTGAGCAGTCTGCTGATTGAGTATAATGTGATGTCACAAAAGGGAACGGTAGCTTTCGCTGAGAAAGCGGTAATTTTCACCCTTGTGAGACATTTTAGAAATGAGAAGAATTTTGAGGAGGCACTGCACATAGTTGGTCTTGCATTGGACCAGTACCCCGATTCACCGGAAATGTTTGCACTTAAGGCGTCACTTTTGGTCGAAATTGAACAGGATGATCTTGCCCTTCATTACATTGACACGGCATTGCTTTTTTCCTGCCACGACACACAGTTGCTCCTATTGAAAGCAGAAATCCTGGTGCGCAACGAATTGGTAGAAGATGCCGAAGAAATACTTTGTATACTGAAGGACATCGGCACCGACCGTGAAATCGAAATGGTTTACCTGCTGGAGGCCCGCATGTATGAACTGACGGACGACTACAATGAAATGTTTGATGCACTCAAGACTGTTCTGGAGATCAACCCGAAAAACCAGGATGCCCTCACCCGCATCTGGCTCGCTACCGAACTCTCCGGCAGGTATGAAGAGAGCATCAACCTGCACATTGCCATCACCGATGAAGAACCTTATGCGCACCTTGCCTGGCACAATCTGGGCCACGCCTACCTTGGCGTGGAAGATTACGACAATGCGACCGATGCCTACGAGTTCGCCATCGTATCCAACGAAGATTTTGAATTTGCCTATAGAGATTGCGGTGCGGTACTCATCCAGACCCGCAAGTTTGCACAGGCTCTCGAAATGTACAAAGAGGTAGAAGAGCGCTTCAATGCCGACTACGATGTTCTGTCCAAAATCGGTTACTGCAACCAGCGCATGGGACAGCACACCACTGCTGTTATTTATTACAAGCGTTCCATCGAGGCCCAAAGCCACAATCCCGAAGCTTTTTTCCGTCTCGGTGAGTGCCTTGCCCTTCAGGGCAACCTCAGCAGTGCGGTAACTGCATTCTCCCGCGCCATCGAGCAGGACGATACCTATGAAGAGTTTTTCTATGCCCTGGCCCAGGTGTATGGCATTATGGGTGAAAAGGAAAAAGCCAGTGAGGCTTTCTGCCGCGCAAACGAAATAGCACCTGAAAACATAGAATACTGGATCGGACATGCCAAATTCTACCGTTCGCAGGATTGCCTCAACGAGGCACTTGAAATCATTGAAGAGGCCGAAATGAATATTGGCGGTGCAGACATACTTTACTCAAGAATCATCTGTCTGTTCGAAATGGGCCGCAGAAAAGAAGCGATGCTCTGCCT
>CANHEE010000063.1 GCA_947459655.1 Lewinellaceae bacterium | reverse complement strand
CATACAGGTAGAGCAAGCTCCGGAAGTACAGGAGTAAGGCGGATCTTTTTTCAGCGCAATCAGCATGTCAAGAATGGTCTTGCCGGGTACCGCCGTAAGTTTAATTTCCTCTCCCCTGAGTTGTACTTTCAATGTAGAATCTGCCATATTTTCGGTTTTTTCAGTCGTTACAGCACTGAAATGTTCGGCGTGGATGTGCTTTTTATCGGTTTGCCGTGCGTGAAGAAACTGCTCAACTGTTTCCATCATTTCATTCGGTCCACAAATGAAATACTCAGAGACTTTGTGTACCGGTGGATTTTCCTCCAGCCACTTTTCCAGAACTTCTGTGCTTATTCTGCCCTTTTTGCCCTGCCAACTCAGCGTAGATTTCTGAAACATGCTGAAAATACTCCCCGATTTTTGTCCTTTTGGACGGCTTAGGATGTGTTCAACATAGAGCTGATTGGCATATTTGGTTTGCAACAAATCCAGCTGTTCCCTGAAAATGATGCTTTCTTCGCTGCGGTTGCCATAAAGTAAGTTGACCACGCTTTGGGGCTCGGCTTCCATGATCGTTTTAATGATGGACATGATCGGCGTTATACCGCTACCAGCCGCAATCAAATAGTAGTGTTTCCTGTTGGTTACATCAAGCGGTGTAAAGAAACGACCTGCAGGAGGCATGATTTCTACGCTGTCACCTACTTTCAGGTTGTCGGCGATATGATTGGAGACAAGACCTTTGCTGACCCGTTTGACGGTAACAGTCAGGTCTTTTTCCAACGGTGAGCTGGACATGGAGTATGCTCTTCTTACCTCGTTTCCTCTAATGTCAAATTTGAGGGTAAGGTACTGCCCCTGGGTATAGGTAAAGGTATCCTTCAGAGATTCCGGAACTTCGAAGGAAACAGATACTGCATCGTCGGTTTCTTTTTTTATGTTGCTTATTTTCAGTGAATAAAATTGCGTATTCATTGTAAGTTGTTTGGAAATATGAGAAAAAGACACCGGAGAATTGTGCCATCCGGTAGCAATGGATGCTGTTTTTTTGGCGGCCGCAAAGATAACAAAAAGCAGGTGATTATGCAGTTGAATTTTCGTTCACCTTACTTTTGTCGTGTATTAATTTTACTTTTAAAAAGAAAGTCATACATCGGCTGTTTGGGATAATTCCCATCATGAAACATTGCATTTGAGCTTCTGTTCATTCGCGTAAATTATTATATATTTGCATTCAAAATTTTGTAGATAACGATGTCAGATCTATTAAATCCGGTCAGTTACACCGAAGAAAATATTCGCTCGCTCGATTGGCGCGAGCACATCCGACTCCGCTCCGGGATGTATATCGGGAAGCTCGGTGATGGTAGTGCACCCGATGATGGTATATACGTACTGATCAAGGAAGTGATAGACAACTCCATTGATGAGTTTGTAATGGGTCACGGAAAAAACATCGATGTCAGCATCAAGGATGGAGTTTGTCACATTCGCGATTATGGCCGTGGAATTCCTTTGGGGAAGGTTGTAGATGCTGTTTCTCAGATCAACACCAGTGGAAAATTCGATTCCAAAGCATTTAAAAAATCGGTGGGTCTAAACGGCGTAGGTACCAAGGCTGTAAATGCACTTTCTGAAAATTTTGTCATACAGTCCATCCGCGATGGGGAAACCAAAGTGGCAGAATTTTCTAAGGGCGAAATGGTCAGTGACCAGAAGGTGTCTAAAACTGATTTGCCCAACGGAACCATCGTGAGTTTCAAGCCCGATGATACGATATTCCGCAATTACCGTTTTGTTAGTGAGTTCATTGAGAGTCAGCTCTGGAATTATGCATATCTCAATGCCGGACTTAAAATTAACTTCAACGGCAAGGTTTTCCATTCCAAGAATGGATTGCTGGATTTGCTGGCGAGAAAGACCGAGCAGGAAAGTGTTCGCTATCCCATCATACACCTGAAGGGAGAAGATATTGAGGTGGCGATGACTCATGGCGATCACTATGGTGAACACTATTTTTCTTTCGTTAACGGACAGAATACCACGCAGGGCGGAACACATCTCGTGGCGTTCCGGGAGGCCATTGTACGTACCATCAGAGAGCATTTCAAGAAACAATTTGATCCCAAAGACATTCGGTCATCCATCATCGCAGCCATCAGTGTGCGGGTGGAGGAGCCTATTTTTGAAAGCCAGACCAAAACAAAACTGGGTTCGCAGAATATTGCGCCCGATGGTCCTTCCATGAAGTCTTTCATTGAAAATTTCATGGTGAAGGAGCTGGATGACTTCCTGCACAAAAACCAGGATGTCGCACAAGCCCTGCAGAAGCGCATACTTCAGTCTGAAAGAGAGCGCAAGGAACTTGCGGGCATCAAGAAAGAAGCCAATGAAAAAACAAAGAAGGCCAATGTACATAATAAGAAGCTGCGTGATTGCCGTTTTCACCTGAATGAAAAGGGAGATGAGGAAAAAAGGCTGAATTCTACGGTATTCATTACCGAGGGAGATTCTGCGAGTGGTTCGATTACCAAAGCCAGGGACGTGGAAACGCAGGCCGTTTTTAGCCTGCGCGGAAAGCCGCTGAACTGCTATGGTCATACAAAAAAGACGGTTTACCAGAACGAAGAATTTTTCCTGTTGCAGTATGCACTGAATATTGAGGATTCCCTTGATGACTTAAGGTTCAACCGCGTGGTTATCGCCACCGATGCCGACGTAGACGGTATGCACATCCGCCTGTTGTTGCTGACTTTTTTCCTGCAGTTTTTTCCCGATCTGGTGAGAAATGGACATTTGTACATTCTGGATACGCCCTTATTTAGAGTAAGAGACAAGAAGGAAACATTTTACTGCTATTCTGAGGCTGAAAAACAGGCTGCTATTGCAAAACTGCGTGGCAAGGCAGAGATAACACGCTTTAAGGGACTGGGGGAAATTTCACCGGATGAGTTCGGCGGTTTCATCAATGAAAACATCAGACTTGACCCGGTGATCCTGCATGAAGACATGAGTATTGACAAGATTCTGGAGTACTACATGGGTAAAAATACCATGGAAAGACAGGAGTTTATTATCAAAAACCTGAGGTTCGAACTCGATAAAATTGAAGATAACAATTTGCCGCAGGAAGCTCTTGTAGAAGAGGAAGCAGCCGCATAGTCAACATCAGGGCTTGATGCAGACGATGATGTCGTTGATTAGTCGGGGATTTAGATCTTCCGGGCATCTGGCCCTGACTTCCTGAAAAAGGTAGCAGTCACCCACCTTTGCTTTTTTTATCAGCTCCTGTATTGCCGGACTGAAGGATGTGCCTTCATTTTGTATTCTGGTGGTCTTGCCATCTGCACTTTTATATTGAAGGGTAAAGCTGCTCACCGGACATTTTACATCAAAATCAAAGTTTTCAATCAAGGTCACCAATCCGGTTAAAGTACGGAGGGTTGCAGCGGTCATTTCATTGGAACGATCGTAAACGGGCAGTCGCGCTACAGGACTCGGAATTCTTTTTACCCTAAACTGGTGCTTTCCCATCACTTTGCCTTTGTGACTCACGGTGATGCTCATATCCCCGGGCGTATTGACGCGGATGTTGTAGGCGTTGGTTCTGTTGGCAATTTTTTCCAGTTTGCCCTGGGTAAGAGTGATGTCCAGCTCTTGTTGTGGAACATTCCCGAGGGATATGACCAGCGGATTATCTACCCCGATGAAGAGGACATTCATTTTCTCGGGTTGCACGATGCTTTGGGCATTTGCACCAAAAGTATGCGTGAGCAACAGGAAAAGGAATACGGGTATGTACTGCATAATTGTGTCACGAAGGAGAAAAACACTGTAATCAGTTATTGGCCATCATCTGAACGAAATCATCGAACAGATATCTCGAATCCCACGGACCGGGTGCTGCTTCCGGGTGATATTGCACTGAGAAGGCAGGTTTCTCTTTTAGTCTCATTCCCTCGATTGAATTGTCGTTCAGGTTGATGTGTGTGATTTCCACATCTTCCCTTGCCGCAATGGTTTTGGCATCTACTGCGAAGCCGTGGTTCTGACTGGTTACTTCGCATTTTCCGGTGATCAGGTTTTTCACAGGATGGTTGACGCCGCGGTGACCGTGATGCATTTTGAAAGTCGGAATTCCTAGTGCCAGTGCCAGCAACTGATGGCCGAGGCAGATACCGAATGTAGGTTTGTTTTCCTTCAGAATTTCCCGGACGGTTGCGATGGCATAATCCATAGGTTCCGGATCGCCGGGTCCGTTGGAGAGGAAATATCCGTCAGGGTTCCATTTTTTGATTTCTACAAAAGATGTTTTTGCTGGAAATACCCTGACGAAACAGTTTCTGTTGACAAAGTTCTCGATGATGTGACGCTTGCAACCAAAGTCCAGCACTGCAACCCTGAAATTTGCAGTTTTTTCATCACCAAGGTCGTATGCGGCGGTGGTACTGACTTTTGATGCCAGCTCCAGTCCGGCCATAGAAGGTACTTTTGCGAGCATGGATCGAAGTACATCGAGGTCAAAAATCTCTGATGAAATGATGCCATTCATGGCACCTTTGCTTCGGATATGGCGGACTAGCTCGCGCGTATCCACATCGCAGATGGCGACAAGGTCTTCGTGTTCAGTAAATTCCTGAATGGAGGCGTCGGCCTGTTTTCTAGAATATTCGATGTTGAAATTTCTGCAGATGAGTCCTGCAATTCTGATGTGTTCGCTTTCGGATTCGCTGGCTTTGGTACCGTAATTTCCGATGTGTACATTGGTGGTAACCAGCAGCTGGCCGAGGTAAGAGGGGTCGGTGAAAACTTCCTGATATCCGGTCATACCCGTATTGAAGCAAATTTCACCTGTCGTGGTACCGATTTTGCCGGCGGCCTTTCCATAGAAAACTTTGCCGTCTTCAAGCAGTAGAATTGCGCTCATCAATTTGATTTTGGCACAAAAGTAGGAATAATTCGGGAAAACTGACTACTGAGTTACCGTTTTATACCTGTGCCGTAAATCCAGCCAATAGAGCCGTTCCGGGTTTTCACTTTGTACCAATATTGGACATTTGAATTCCCCTTTTTTCCACTTTTGATTTTCTGTTTCTCCCTGACCGACTCGTTCAGGAAAGTAACCATTTCGTTGCGTTTCAGTTTGCCGAGGGAGCGAGCATCGAGTGCTGGCCTTTTGCGCAGATTGGTGCCGTCTGCAATAACTTTAAAAGACTGCTTTGCAGGTTCTGGTTTTGTTTTTTTCTCCTCTATGGGCGGTTTGATTTCCTCTTTTTTTTCTGTTATCTCCGTTTCTGTATTTGCTTTCGAATCCGAAACTTCCTCTTCAGCGGGATTTTCCTCAATCACCCTGTTTTCCCTGTTGGCTTTGGCCATGCTGTCGCGGGCGCGCTCCAGGTGAAATTTGTTGCTGGTGTTCTGCCGGAGGTAGGATTCCTCATTGCATTTTTGCATGGACCAGCTGATGAAAAAGATGAAAAATACAGCAATCGCAATGGATTCAACGGTCAGCCAGAAGGAGCGCTTAGGTGATTTTTCAGACATGATAACTCAGGTAAAACGTGTAATTTTCTGAATTATACGTCATTGCTAAACTTTTGGCCGACACATTATAAATTTTTTTTATCTTTGTTTGCACCTGAAATTGGTGGGTTTTTGCTTAAATACTCCGGCCCTTCTGGGTTTGGCACCCCGGTGCGCTGACATTTGACAGGATTAGTCGCTCCATTCATGGCTCTTTACTATTCGGGCATAAGGTACTCCGGGTATCGCCGATGGGGTCTGGTGATCAGCTAAGCGAAAATATACATCGAATGAAGTAGTTGGCTGTCGTAGCTGAGAAATTGATTAACGTTTAGCACGAAATATGGAACAAATAAAGATTCAAATTATCGAGACGATGTCGGTGGTTGTTGGCTACTTCACTACCCATTACATCACCACGAACTTTGTAAACAATTCTTTAAAGCAAACCCATCTGCAACGCGGAAGAAGAAAGATGATTATCAAGGCGGTGCAGTTGTTGTCTTTTCTGGCAGCTACAGTTCTGTTATCGGCAATTTGGGGGCTTGAGCAAAATGAAATTGCTGTTTTTGTAGGGACAATACTAACGGCGCTGGGCATCGCATTTTTTGCACAGTGGTCTTTACTTGCCAATGTGACTTCTAGTTTACTGCTATTTTTCAATCATCCAATAAAAATCGGGGATAGAATTAAAGTCCTGGACAAAGACTACCCGTTTGAGGGTGAGGTAACCGATTTGACCTATTTTTTTGTCCATATAAAAAGCAATGAAGGGGAGATAACGACAATACCCAATTCGCTTTTACTGCAAAAGTCGGTTTCAGTTACCGACATGAGCAACGCATCGAAATCTAAGGTGGTATGAGAAATGTATTTACAGCGGTATTGTCTGTAGTTCTCAATATATGTACCACTCATGCACAAACTTTTGATTCTGGTAGTTGGAACATCCTCAATGCAAAATACACCTACAGCGACAATCTTAGTTTTTTTGGAGAAGTTCAGTTGCGCTCTCTGAGGTTATATAATCATTTTCATTATTATGAATACAAAGGTGGTATCAACTATGAGATATACAGGAATGTAAATCTGACTCTGGGTGCGGGTAGTTACCAGACATACAGGGAAGGTGGTGATTTTGTAACGCCTAAAAACAACGATGAATTTCGAATCTGGCCACAGATTGTACTATTTCAGTCAATAGGCAGCGCTAAAATTGAACAGCGGTACAGATCAGAATTGCGGTGGACAAGCAATGGTTACCGCAATCGATTTCGCTACAGACTTGGTTTTTCCTTTCCAATTGGAAGGGAACGCAACAAATTCAAACCACTACAGATATCTGCAAGCAACGAGTTGTTTTTTACAGACAAAGAACCTTATTTTGAGCGCAACAGGTTGCTGTTGGCACTAGGTTACAAGCCCTCAAAAGCAACACTTTTGCAGGTAGGCTACATACATCAGTTCGACTACAAGATAAATGATGAAATTGGCCGCGACTTTCTTGTCCTGGGTTTTTACTTCGAAATGTTTAGGAAAGAAACATTGAGTCGACAGAGTATACATGAAATTAAGGATAACTAAGTAGATGCATAGTTCATTCCGGGCATACATTTTGGGTTGTTATGCAAATCTACAGTAACCAATATACAATTGAATTTGTAGTATCTTTACAGCAAAAACATGAAGGTTAAAATCATCAATCAGTCGGCCAATGCGCTGCCGCAATATGAAACGGTGGGTAGTGCGGGTATGGACATACGCGCCAACATCGAAAATGCCATTACGCTGCAACCATTGGAGCGGGTATTGGTGCCTACCGGACTATTCATCGAACTTCCACAGGGTTATGAGGCACAAATCCGTCCGAGGAGCGGACTTGCAGCAAAGAAAGGTCTTGGTATTCCGAATTCTCCGGGTACCATTGATAGCGACTACCGGGGCGAGATTAAGGTAATTCTCATCAATTTATCCAATGAGCCGCAGACCATTGAGCCTGCAGAGCGTGTGGCGCAGATGGTCATCGCCAGATACGAACAAATCAGCTGGGAGCTGAGTGAAGCACTAAGTGACTCCGAAAGGGGAGCCGGAGGCTTTGGAAGTACGGGAAAAAAATAGTCTACAGGTACTGTCTATTCCACTTTTACTTTTAAAAAACGGCTTTTCTGACCCACTTGCAGTTCCAGCAGGTAGTTACCTTTGGGGAAATTGCTGAGATCAAAGGTTTCGGAATGTGCTCCTGGTAGAATTCCGATTTCCCTGCGAATAATTTCCTGTCCGACAGCGTTTCGGATGATCAATTGCGTGGACTCGCCATGGCAGTTTTGCAACAACACGGTTAATAGACCGGATGTCGGGTTGGGGAAAACGCTGAATGCCGGCGAAGCATTTGATTCCCTGTCGGCGGTGAAATCCAGGCTGATGCCCCTGCTGTAATCGGAGTTTCCACACTCGTTTTCGGCCCTGAGCCGTACGACGTATACACCTTTCTGCTTATAAATGTGCACCGGATTAGGCTCAACAGAACTGTTTCCGTCCCCGAAATCCCAGTGGAATTCACGGCCCCTTTGCGAGGTGTTTGTAAAAGTCAGTTCTGCATCTTTGGCGCTTGCCGTAAAGGAGGCCAGTGGCTTTGACTGAATTTTTACCAAGTCCTTTTTGTACAGACTGTCTTTTCCGGCCGGATTGATAGCAACCAGCGCTACATCAAAAACGCCGGCAGAATCGTAGGTAATTTGGGGTAGGCTGTCGGTACTGAATGATGGACTCCCTCCTTCAAAATACCAGCGTAAGGACCTGGTGTTGGCAGAGACCTCCGGTCGGAAAGCTATTGTCGTTCGGGCACAAAAACTATCCGCTGTGTGCGAAAATCCGGTTGCAAGAGGAGGCGAAAATACTTCAGTGTAAGCAATGTACTCAGACGAATCACATTCATTTTTTGCCTGCAGCCTGATCTGATAAACACCCTCTGTAGCATAGGTGTGTATCGGATTGCTTTCATTGCTTACACTTCCATCACCAAAGTCCCACACAAAATTCTGCGCTGATGTACTGAGGTTTTTGCAGAAGACCGCCAGACCTGCGGTGCTGTCGCTGAATATGGCGACAGGGTCTCCTTTGGCAATCACCACTATTTTCCGGGAAAAAGTATCCGTGCCGGCGCCGTTCACAGCGACAAGTCTGATGTCGTAGGTTCCTGATTTATTGTACGATATTTCAGGATTTCGCTCAGAAGATGTATCGGGCGAGGCCTGCGGAAAAGACCAGAGGAAGCGCTCGGCATCAGGCGAACTGTTGTTTTTAAGTCTGATTTTTTCGTTTTTGCAAACTGTGTACCGACTATCGGCAAGGAATCCGGCTACCGGGGCAAGGAGGATGTTGATTTTCTTTTCCAGCATAGCAGTTCCGCAACGGTTGATTGCGGACAATCTGACCGTGTAGGTTCCACTTTTCTGGTAAGAGTGTGCAGGGAGTGAGTCTGACGAGAGGTTCCCGTCTCCGAAATCCCAGATGAGCGAATCTGAAGCTGAGGACCGGTTTTTGAACTGGACCAAACCGCCGTCCAGCAGTATCGGATCGAAATCAACAACCGGTGCTGCCCGAACCACCACTGCATTTTTCATCGTAAAAGTATCGCTGAGGTTACCATTGAAGGCCACCAGGACGATGTCGTAGTTGCCCGGTAAATGATATGTGGCTACGGGATTTTTGTCGCTCGACGTGCTGTTTTGCGCTCCCGGAAGCGACCAGATAAATGTCTGGGCATTGCTGCTGCTGTTGTCCAATTGTACGCTCATCGGAGCACAACCCTCTTTTTTTCCGACACTAAACGCGGCAACGGGTGCAGCAGCAATCACAGGCACCAGTTTGGAGGCAATTTTGGTGCCGCAGCTATTGGTAGCACTGAGTTGAACGTTGAAGCTGCCATTGTTGGCGTAAGTGTGGGAGGGATTCTTCAGCACTGAAGTTTTTCCGTCACCGAATTTCCACAGCCAGGTAGCTGTGCCGCTGCTGGTATTTGTAAAATCTACGGCCAGTCCGTTGATTTTGTATGCAAAACTCACCACCGGGGGCGCTACCGCAATGATGCTGACCGTTTTGGTATTGCTTCCATACGCGTTGGTGGCAGTCAGCGTGACTTTGTAGGTTCCCGGATTTTTGTACAATACCTTGGGGTTTTGAAGTGCCGAGTTGGCCGGAGTGCCGCCCTCAAATGTCCATAGGTAGGTGTAGGGGTCATTCCTGCTTCGGTCTTCAAATTGAATTTGCCTGTTGGTGCAGAAGGTATCGTTAGCTGCAACCGAAAAATCAGCAATGGGAGGTGTTCCGCTACTGCCTCCACCACCGCTTGTAGCACAGGTGTTCAGGCAGGCTGGACCGACAACTGAGGGCAAATAACTGTTCATCTGCGATACTGAGGTTCCGCTCCAGCTTGTCGATGTTGATACAGAAGGCGCCATAATATCTGAGTTGTGTGTCATATTGAAATTGTGGCCAATCTCATGTGCCACCAGACAGCGCATGTAGGCGTCGCTGCTACTGAAGTCCTGAATGGCGTGGTGCCGGAGCTTTCCTGAACAAACACCGCCGACCCAGGCGATACCGATGGTCGATCCGTCAAAATTTCTGTTGGTCCAGAATTGTCCGAGGTCGTACCCGACTTTAAATCCGCCGGGTCCCCAGGATGAAAAATTATCGAGCACCGTCCCTGCAGATGTACTGCCCGTCCAGGGATCGGCACTTGTACTTTGGTACCAGGTGACAATGCTGAATTTGATTTTGTAGGAGAAAGCGTTCTGGTATAGTCCCTCCACCAGATTCATGATACTTGCGACGCGGTTTTGCACTGCCGAAGTGCTGTTGCTGTATTTTTGGTACATGGACAGGTCGGTTGCTACGGCCAGTTCGACCGTCACGCAATTGTCGGATCTAAATACGCTGCCTTGCACATTGTTGAACTGCTTTTCAACATCAGTGACCAAACATTTGCGGTTTATACGCGCTCTCCAGGCACTTTTTTCATATAGCACGAAAAGGTTACTCGCTGCCCGCTCATCGATGTTCTTTGCGGGTTCGATGAAAAAATCTTTGCCATCCAGAGGCAGCATTCCGGCAACAAAACCATCATTTACGCAAAGTCGAAAAGGCAGACCCTGTTGGGTGAAGCCTTTGAATGTCGGATCAAATGCAGTAGTGCTTCGGCTTTGTTCCGTCTCCACAGGTGTACCTGCAGGAGCAATACCCGCTGATTCGGGTCGTAAAGTCCAGTTTTTGCCGTCTATGTTTAGTCGAACACCGCCCTTTGTGGGTTCCGACATCGCTTTTCGGAGTGCTTTTGTATCTATGCTAAAAACGCTATATTCCGAAAATGCCGCATCCAGTGCTTCACTTGTCCATCCTGCAGACCTGCCGTAAAATGTTTTCGTTTGGGCGGATAGCGGCCCGCTCAATAATGCAAATAGCAGCGTCAGTATCGAAATAGGCTTCATTAAAATTCAGTTTGATCGTCGGACTACAAAAATGGCGGTTTTGAAAAGTTGTGATTCCTTAAGCGCCTATTTTTGAAAGGAATTCTGCTTCAGATAATATCTCTACCGTGCCCAGTTTCTGCGCTTTCGCCAGTTTGGATCCGGCCTTTTCGCCGACCACCAGTATATCGAGTTTCGAGCTCACGCCGCTGGCGATGGATGCTCCGGCCGATGCCGCCTTTCCTTCCGCAACTTCACGGCTGAATTGCGTCAGGGTGCCGGTAAAGAGGATGCTCTTGCCTGCGAGCGGACCCTCGGCAGCGCTTTCCGCCTTGCAGTCTTCTTCCGTCTGACTCAGGTTAACGCCGAGTTCCTCCATTTCGCGAAGTATGCTGATGTTCTTTTCGTCGGCAAAGTACTTCATGATGTTTTCCGACACTACCGGACCAATGTCTTTTATTTCGGTAAACTTTTCCAGTGTCCAGTCTTTCAATTCCAGCACATGCCCGATTTCCGCTGCGATGAGCCGAGAGGCCTTTTTCCCGAGGTGGTGAATGCTCAGACTGTGCAGCAGTCGGTGAATGGGATTGCTTTTGGCTTTTTCAATGCCTTTTCTGAGGTTTTCGGCCGATTTTTCGCCAAATCCGTCCAGTTTTGATATGGCATGGTAGTCGAGGCGATAGAGGTCAGCCAGAGTGTTGAGCCATCCGAGGTTGAGGAATCGCTCGATGGTGGCCTTGCTGAGTCCCTCAATGTCCATCGCGTCTTTAGAGCAGTGGAATACAAATTTCTGGTAATCCTGCAGTCCGCAGATGCAGTTCGGGCAACGCCAGGCAGCTTCGCCTTCCGCGCGCACCAGTTTGACGGAGCCGCTATCGTCCATCGGACAATTTTTCGGAAAAACAACGGGAATTTCTGTGCCGTCGCGCAATTCATCCAGCGGTTTGACAATGTAGGGGATCACATCTCCGGCCCTTTCCACGAGCACGGTATCGCCGATGCGGATGTCCTTGGAGCTGATGAAATCCTCGTTGTGCAGCGACACCGACGACACCATTACCCCTGCCAGAGCGACGGGCTCCAGTTTGGCGACAGGGGTGATGGCCCCTGTTTTTCCCACCTGAAATTCTACGTTCAGCAGTTTCGAGGTGGCCTGTTTGGCTCTGAATTTAAAAGCCACCGCCCAGCGCGGATGGTGACTGGTGTATCCGCACTTTTCTTGCAATTCGAAACTATTGACTTTCAATACCATGCCGTCAATTTCGTAATCGTAGGTATCTCTTTTTTCCTGCCAGTTGTTGCAGAAATCTATGGCTTCTGCGATGTTTTTGCAAACGATGCGGTCAAATCCGTGGATGGGAATCTTGAAGCCCAGTTTGCCCAGCACTTCAATGGTGTCGTCGTGGGTAGGAAACTGCACGCGCACATCGTTTCCGTTGGCATCCACAGCGTAGCCGAGCTGATAGATGAAGGCCTCCAATCCGCGTTTTTCGACCTCTTTTGAATCTTTTACCTTGAAAGCGCCGGTGGCGGCATTGCGTGGATTGGCAAAAAGGGGCTGACCCTCTTTGCCTCTTTTCGCATTTACTTTATCAAAAACATCTTTTCTGATCAGTGCTTCTCCCCGGAGTTCGGCTTTTACGATACCGTAGCGGGAAAATTCTGCCTTGAGCGGTATGGTGCGCATGGCGCGTATGTTGTTGGTCATTTCTTCCCCCTCGATACCATTGCCGCGGCTGGCTCCTCGAACCAGCGCATTGTTTTCATACACGAGCGCGATGGTGCCACCGTCAAATTTTGGCTCGATGCAGTACTCAATGTCGCGGTCGGCCGGAATCATGCACAATTTCCGCACCTGCGCGTCGAAATCAGCCAAGTCATCGGCGTTGTACGAATTCTCGAGTGAAAGCATCGGTGTAAGGTGCTGCACGGTGGGAAAACCTTCGGTCAAATCGGGAGAAACGCGTTGCGTAGGCGAGTCTTCTGCCAGTAAATTCGGGAAGCGATTCTCCAGTTCCTGCAGTTTTTTGAAGAGTTTGTCGTACTCGAAATCACTGATGAGCGGTTCGTTGGCGATGTAGTAGCGCCACTCGTGAAAACGAATGACCTCCCGGAGGTCGCGAACCTGCAGCGAAGCCTCATCTTCTGTGTTTGCTGTGTTTGTTGACAGGAGTTTTCTGGACAAATCGGTGAGCCGCCGGTGTTCGCTAACGTCGTGCATTTAACAATCAGATTGTTTGGTTGGAGAATACGCAAAAATAGGTTTTTTATCAGATAAGCCTTTCAATCAAAGTTGAAAAATAATATTTACTGCTATCTTTGTTGTTCACAGTTTCAAGGTCCGTTATGAAATTTTCCTCCAAGCTCATTGAAGAAGCCGTTGAAGCGTTTGCGACATTGCCGGGAATCGGGAAAAAGACTGCTCTAAGGCTTGTACTGCACCTGGTGGGCCAGGACGATAGCTACACTTCAGCCTTCGCCGGCGCGCTCTCGAAGATGCGCCAAAACATCAGAATCTGTCGCGATTGCTATAATATTTCAGACACCGACTGCTGCAGCATCTGCAGCGACACCCATCGCGATAGTGGGGTCGTTTGCGTAGTGGAAAGTGTGCGTGATGTGATGGCTATTGAGGAAACGGGTCAGTTTCGCGGACAGTACCACATCCTCGGCGGAGTCATTTCGCCGATTGAGGGAATCGGTCCCGACGACCTGACGATTGACCGGTTGATGGAGCGCATTGAAGAGGGTAAAATCAAAGAAGTGATCATGGCGGTGAGTCCGACGATAGACGGCGAGACCACCATTTTCTATATTTCCCGCAAACTGCAGCACACAGATGTACGCATCAGCACCATTGCCAGGGGCGTTTCCTTTGGCGGCGAACTGGAGTACGCAGATGAGATAACCCTCGGAAGGTCGATTGTCGCCCGCGTTCCCTATCAGGTCAGTTAAGCCTGAAGGCAAACCCCACAGAACCCAGATTTCATGCAACTTTCGGTCATCATCGTCAATTACAACGTCAAGTACTTTCTGGAGCAGGCCCTGTTGTCGGTGCGCCGCGCTTCGGGTGGACTGGAGGTCGAGGTCATCGTGGCCGATAACAACTCGGTTGACGATTCGGCGGCCATGGTGCGGCAGAAATTTCCCGAAGTAAAACTGATCGAAAATCACGACAACCGCGGATTTGCCGTCGCCAACAACCAGGCCATTGCCCTTTCGACGGGAAAATACGTGCTACTGCTCAATCCCGACACCGTCGTTGAGGAGCTGACCTTTTCAAAATGCCTGCAGTTTATGGAAGCCCATCCGGAAGCCGGTGCACTCGGCGTGCGGATGATCGATGGCAGCGGAAAATTTCTGCCGGAATCCAAGCGGGGCTTTCCGACGGCATTTGTGGCATTTTGCAAGACCTTCGGACTGAGTACGCTTTTCCCGAAATCAAGGGTTTTCAACAGCTATCACCTGGGGTATCTGGACGAGCACCAGGTGCACGAGGTCGATGTGCTTTCGGGAGCCTTTATGTTTTTAAGGAAAAAAGCATTGGATGAGGTCGGACTACTGGACGAGACATTTTTCATGTACGGCGAGGACATAGACCTCTCTTACCGCATCAAAAAAGGGGGCTACAAAAATTATTATTTCCCCGAGACTACCATCATACACTACAAGGGTGAAAGCACAAAAAAGGGCAGCCTCAACTATGTGCGCACCTTTTACCAGGCCATGATTATTTTTGCCCAAAAGCATTTTGAAGGCAGCGACGGCAGATTTTTCGTGCTCCTGCTCAAAATGGCCATTTACCTCCGAGCCTTCATGACCCTGCTTTTCAACGGTTGGAAAAAATGGTCGGGACCGCTACTGGATGCCGCGCTGATTTTTGGCGGGATGTATTTTCTGAGAGATTTCTGGGCCGTCCGCAACTTCAACAACATCCATTACTACTCCGATACGCTGTTGAAAGTGAATATTCCGCTATACACGGCAGTATGGCTGGGCGGCATTTATTTTTACGGAGGGTACGACCGCGGACATACCATCAAATCGGTTGTGCAGGGACTGGTGGTGGCATCGGTGCTGCTGATGGCGATTTACGGACTGCTGCCATCGGAATACCGCTCATCGAGGATGCTTCTGCTGCTGGGAGCCGTGTGGGCGCTGGTCAGCACCGTGGGATTTCGGATAGCCGGACATTTTATCCGCTACCGCAATTTTGACCTGGACAGGCGAAGCACCAAAAACTACATCATCATCGGTTCGGAGCGCGAAAGCAAGCGGGTGCGGCAGCTGATGTTTGAGGCGCAGGTACAGCAGAATTTTATCGGCACCGTATCGCCCACTGCGCCACACGATCCCGACATGTTCCTCAATGAAATTGGCCGTTTGGACGAGGTGATTCAGATTTACAAGGTAAACGAGATTATTTTCTGTTCGAAGGACATTTCCTCCAGGGAAATCATGCGGCAGATGTCGCGGCTGGGGGCAGAAATCGACTATAAAATTGTGCCGGAGGAGAGCCTGAGCATCATCGGCAGCAATTCAAAAAACCACAGTGGCGAACTGTACACCATTGATATCCAGTTTAATATCGCCACGCCGATGCAGGGGCGCAACAAGCGTGCACTCGATGTGCTGCTTTCACTGCTGCTGCTGCCATTTATGCCGCTATTGGTGTTGTTCACGAAAAGGAAATTTGCCTTGGCGGCAGCATTGTTTTCCGTGATTTTGGGCAGAAAAAGTTGGGTCGGCTATGCCGAATCGGATGCCAGACCAAAAGATCTGCCTGCGCTAAAGCGTGGGATTTTGAAAACCACAGACGGGCTCGGTATTCAGAACCTCAGCGAACTGACTGTGAACAGACTAAACTTCCTGTACGCCAAAGACTACCATCCCTGGCTGGATGTGGAAATACTGCTGAAAAGCATCCTGAACCGCGACCTTTAAAAAAGAAGATTCATGAACAAGCTCCTGTTGCAGGATACCATCATTGCACCCATTACCGCACCCGGAATCGGGGCTGTGAGCGTCATCCGGATCTCCGGTCCGGAGGCCATTACGGTTGCAGACCGCTTTTTTCACGGGAAAAAACCGGTCGAGCAGAAGAGTCACACGGTTCATTTTGGCACCATCCGCGACGAGCAGGATAACATCATTGATGAGGTGCTGCTGACCATTTTCCGCAATCCGAAGAGCTACACGGGAGAAGATACGGTCGAAATTTCCTGCCACGGTTCGCCCTACATACAGCAGCAGCTGATAGAATTGTTTCTGCGGAACGGCGTGCGCCTCGCCACGGCGGGCGAATTCACCATGCGCGCTTTTCTCAACGGCAAGCTTGACCTCAGTCAGGCGGAAGCTGTTGCCGACCTGATTGCGAGCGAGAGTGCTTCTGCGCACAAGGTAGCCATGCACCAGTTGCGCGGGGGCATCGGTAACGAGCTGTCGCAGCTCAGGACTGAGCTCATCAATTTCGCCAGTTTGATCGAATTGGAGCTCGATTTTTCGGAGGAGGATGTAGAATTCGCCAACCGCGGTCAGCTGACTGCGCTGGTGCTGACCATACAACGTTACATTGAGCGTCTGATCAGCTCTTTTCAGCTGGGCAATGCCATCCGCAACGGGGTGACCACCGTGATTGCGGGTCGGCCCAACGCCGGCAAATCGACATTGCTGAACGCCCTGCTGAACGAAGAACGCGCCATTGTGAGCGAGATTGCGGGTACCACCCGCGACACCATTGAAGAGGTGCTGAACATCAGTGGGGTGTTGTTCCGGCTCACCGACACGGCGGGCATCCGCGAGGCACAGGACCAGATCGAGGCGATCGGGGTGGAGCGCACGCTGGAGAAAGTTCGTCAGGCGGCCATTCTGGTGTATGTTTGGGATGTCACTACGATGAAAATCAGTGAGGTTTACGAAGACATTGGCCGATTGCAGCATGAAGAACTCAAGTTGCTGGTGTTGTGCAACAAGATGGACAGAAACCCCTATTTCCGACCGGAGTGGCTTTACGAACCTTTCTCATCTGATGCTCCGCCCTACATCCTGCACGCCGATGGCGATGTGGAGGCCTTTCGCGCCATTTACGAATCGGTGGGTGCGCTGCAGAAAGATCAGGTCATCACTCTCTCTGCGAAAGAGGGCATGAATATTCCCTATTTGAAGGAAACTCTGTTGTCGCTGATAGCGGGCGGCGAGGTCAATTTTGAAAGCACGGTCATCACCAATGCCCGGCATCTCGACGCGCTACAGAACGCCCACGCTGCGCTGAACAAAGTGCTGGAAGGCATCGCTGCCGACGTCAGTTCGGACTTTATCGCCATGGATATCCGCAACGCGCTATACGAGCTGGGCCTTATCACCGGGAGGGTAGATATTGAAGACCT
>CANHEE010000062.1 GCA_947459655.1 Lewinellaceae bacterium | reverse complement strand
TAGCAAACGGGTTCCACCTCTTCCCATCCCGAACAGAGAAGTTAAGCCGTTTAGCGCCGATGATACTGCATCCTTGAGTGTGGGAAAGTAGGTCGCTGCCAATCTAAAATTAGTCCTTCGTGCATCCGCATGAGGGACTTTTTTTATTGCCGGATTTTCACCTCATGCCGCAGTTTCTGTCAGCTTCACAGCCATTTTTTCCCTTTTCACTCACTCAAATTATTGTTCTGCTCATTTTCACTTGTTTGTGCAGTGTCTACGCAGTATTTTTGTTTCAAATCATGCCGCTTTTCGAGTATATCTAACATTATACAGAGCGGGATTCCTGATAAACCATGAAAAACAAAGAGAATGATAACGCACAATTTCAGCACTGCTGTCTTTATCAACGCATTTGCTGACCTCCCTCCGGATGTATGCCGCTTTACATTGTTTTCATACGACCATAAATACCTTTTTTCACTGATAATCAGTGAAGATGAAGTATACGTTCAGCTGCCGGAATACCTCTCAGAAGGTATGTACATCTGGCAATTCAACGGCAACGGTATCGAAAAAAACGGAACAATGCGAATCTTGGGAACCCCAAATAGATTACGTCTGTTTAACATTTTAGCTGAAGCTGTATCGTAGAACGGAAAATATTACGGTTAATGGATGGCCTCTGACAGTGATGTAAATCTGTTGTGTGTGCGTTTTCCTAAACCAGCATTTTTTGACACGAGGCTTTTACCCCAGTTAAAGCTGAGATACCCTTTTCAATACTTTGCATGAGGCGGTTCCTTCCGGGTGACTGCATGCCGATATCTGATAGGGTGTGAAGATGCTGCTTCTCCGGAAGCGGCATTTTTATTAACGTCTTGCTTTAAAGAAATTTTTCATGAGGTCGGCGCACTCATCGTGGAATAAACCGAAAGCAAGTTCAGTTTTGGGGTGTAGAAGCTCCTTTCCAAAACGCATAAATCCCCTTTTGTCGTCACCAGCACCATACACAACCCTTCCGATCTGAGACCAGGCAAGCGCACCTGCGCACATCGGACAAGGTTCAAGGCTCACGTACAATGTGCAGTCCGTCAGGTATTTAGATCCAAGAAATTCTGAAGCGGCGGTAATGGCGAGTATTTCAGCATGCGCTGTAATATCGGAAAGGTGCTCTGTAAGGTTGTGCGCCCTGGCGATAATCTGATTGTCACAGATTATTACTGCTCCTACAGGTACTTCACCCATGGATTCTGCCAGTTTGGCCTCCTCAATGGCCTTGCGCATATAATTTTCGTCGGAAAAAATAGAAAACATCAGATAGGTTTGGAATCTAAGTCTACAGACTGGGGCTCCCGAATTTACAGGGTTATCTGATAGGTGAATACCTTTTTTGCGGGAACTTCTACCGGCGGCTTTATGGCTTTAGGCCTGAAATTGTAGACCATATCGCCCCCGACCGCAGGAGCCTGTGAAGCTGTCAATTGTGGCTCCGGATTGCTAAGAACCTTTGCTTCTTTTCCAAGTCGAAAATGTATTTGAAGTCGGTGATGGTGGACAACGTGCATGTTCCGGATTTTTTCCACCTTAAATTTCATCAGTTTTACCACTCTTACGGCTTCCTCATCACAGCCGTGACCGATGCCGGAAACGACTTTGGCTTTCACAACATTACCCTTGTGATCAATGTCCAGAAAAAGATGAACAGTTCCCTCAATTTTATTTTCGAAAGCTAATTTGGGATAAACGAGATGCTGCTTGACGTGCTCGTCCATCGCTTTGGCACCACCCTCGTAGTATGCTCCCTGTAAAGGACTGAGGTCTTTTTTTGACATGCTGAAATGTTTGGTGTCTAAACGAATTCCCAACAGTGAAAAACGATTAATGTATTCCCCTGTGAAGAGCGGGCGCTAAACCAGTCAAGAAACAGACCTTTGCGTCGACCGGCTTGATGGGCTCAGACAACGCAAAGGAAAACTGGCTGGTTTTATGCCGCCTTGGCAACAACCCTTTTTTTGTTAGACGGCTTTGGTCTTGAATTGCCATAAGAACCGCGAGCAATTTTGCCTTTTTTTGATCTTTTATCTCCCCTACCCATTGTGAAGTTAGTTTAATTTAAAATTTATTTTTAGGCAGCAAAATTAAGGGTTCTTGCGCAGAAATTCAACTATTGCAGTTCGATATATTGAAAAAGGAGAACAGTCGTTTTTATTTGAGCTTGGAATGAAAAAATTTCTACCTTTGTGTAGTGAATCTTTTACATATGAGCCTTGGTTTAGGCCTCAATGAATAATTCACGATTATTTGTATTAAGTACCCTGAAAAAAATACCATATGGCTCGAAAACGCAGCAATTCTGTGGGCGTATACTTACATGACGAGCGTGTTCCCAAATTGCTGGGAGCACTGCTATTGTTCCTAGCTGTTTACCTGAGCATCGCTTTTGTTTCCTATCTGTTTACATGGGAAGAGGACCAGGACAGCGTGCTACGCTTTTCATGGGAGTTGCTTTTTATGGGCGAAATGGAAATGGCCAACTGGCTTGGTAGGCTTGGTGCCATTGTATCCAATATGTTCTTTTACTGGACATTTGGATTGCCTTGCATAACTTTTGTTTACCTTTCCTTCATATACGGAATGGCGCTGATCCGTCAGGAGCCATTGAGAAAACTTCGCTGGGCATTGCGTAAATCAATCCTGGGAATGGTATTTTTCTCCGTCGTACTGCATTTTTTCACAAAAGGTCTCCACACCGGTTTCCCTTTTGGCGGTGTTTTTGGACAAAACATCTGCGACTGGATTACCAATTTTATTGGCAACCTGGGCATGATTTTACTGTTGATTCTGCTTACTGTTGCTTACATTACCTGGACTTTCAATCCCAACTATGCAGATCTGACTTACGAAAAAGCGCTTGAAAACACCCGGGAATGGTTCGTGGGACGATTCAGACGTGGCAGAAAAACTACTGCAGTACAAGCTTTTGGGGTACAGGATGAGGGTGAGGGTTCGCAGCGGGTTATTACCCAGTCAAAAGTGTACACTTCCATCGAAGCGATTAATAGTGGTGAAGGTTCGGCGTCGGCTTCAGGAAAAGGACCGGACGACAAGGCTATAGTAGAAGATACAGGCCAGCTGGCGATGGACCTCAATAAGGATAGAACTTTCGGGGAATCTGATTTCTTTGAAATCGAATCCGCCGCGGAGGCTCCGGAGCATGTTGAGGACACCGATGAGGTGATTGAACCTCCCGTGCAACATCCGTTGGAATCACAGGGTCCATACGATCCTACACTTGATTTGTCGGGATACACCTATCCAATCTTGCCGCTTTTACAGGATTATTCTGATCAGAAAATCGAAGTAGACCGGTCTGAACTGGAGCAAAACAAGGATCAGATTATTGCGACACTGCTGAACTACAAGATAGAAATCACCAAAATCAGGGCCACTGTTGGGCCAACGGTCACCTTGTATGAAATAGTACCTGCAGCAGGTGTGCGTATTTCCAGAATAAAAAATCTCGAGGATGATATCGCGCTCAACCTTTCTGCACTTGGTATAAGGATTATTGCCCCTATTCCGGGCAAGGGTACCATTGGTATTGAGGTGCCGAACAAAAACAAGCAGATGGTTTCGCTTCGCGAAGTCTTGCAAAGCGATAAATTTAAGAAGTCTGATATGGATCTCCCCATTGCTTTGGGAAAAACCATCTCCAATGAGGTGTTTGTTGCCGATCTGGCAAAAATGCCCCACCTGTTGATTGCAGGTGCCACTGGACAGGGTAAATCCGTCGGTATCAATACCATTCTGATGTCGTTGCTGTACAAAAAGCACCCTTCAGAACTGAAAATGATTCTAATTGATCCGAAAAAAGTTGAGTTATATCCTTACGGGGTGCTGGAAAACCATTTTCTCGGATTCCTTCCCGATCAGGATGAGCCGATTATAACGGACACGAGTAAAGTAGTGGCGACGCTCAATTCGCTGTGCATAGAAATGGACCGGCGTTATGATTTGTTGAAAAAAGCTGCTTCAAGAAATATTAGGGAGTACAATGATAAATTCAAAGCGAGACAGCTAAATCCCGAAAAGGGACATGAATTCCTGCCATTCATTGTCCTGGTTATTGATGAGTTTGCGGATCTGATTATGACTGCCGGAAAGGAAATTGAAGCCCCTATCGGTAGGCTTGCACAGCTTTCCCGTGCTGTAGGTATTCACTTGATAATAGCTACCCAGCGACCATCGGTGAACATCATTACCGGGCTAATAAAAGCCAATTTCCCTGCCCGTCTTGCCTTTAAGGTAACCTCCAAGGTAGATTCTCGGACGATATTGGACTACGGAGGAGCGGATCAGCTGACCGGACGAGGAGATATGCTTCTGAGTATCGGTGGCGACATGGTGAGGTTACAATGTGCTTTCGTGGATACTCCGGAAGTAGAAAAGGTGAATCAATTTATTTCCGAACAAAGAGGGTTTCCCGCGCCCTTCCTGTTGCCTGAGTACAATAGCGGAGATAGTGAATTTGGCGGTAAAGACAGCATCCGCCCTTCGGATCTGGACGATATGTTTGAAGATGCAGCCCGCCTTGTGGTGGAAAGCCAGGTTGGATCAACTTCGATGATACAGCGCCGAATGAAACTTGGCTACAACCGTGCGGGAAGAATCATGGATCAGTTGCACGCAATGGGTGTGGTCGGACCGCAGGACGGAAGCAAGGCCCGTGAGGTCCTCATCTACGACATTATGGAGCTGGAAAAATTTCTTAGCGACATCGCCTCGAGGAGATGATCAAATATTTATTGCACCAAAATGAGCACCTGTCCAACCTTAATGCTGTCCGTTATTCCCGGGTTGAGTGATTTTATTTCTGCTACACTCATCTTGAAGCGCCTTGAAATCGCGTAAAGGGTATCACCTGCTTTTACAGTATATTCAATGGTGCCTGTCCCCGATTCAGTGTCATCATCATCCTGAGGTCCTGGATTATTCTTTTTGGCTGAGGGTTTATTCTGGTCGTCAGTTTCAGAACTTTCAGCGCGGTTATCATTTGCAGTTCCCGGTAATTCAGAAAGTTTTTTTTCCATACCGGCTGACTTTTTTACCTGTAGCTCTTCGGGGTCAACCTCTCTTGAGTTGTCCATCAGCGATGAGTTTTCTGTAGGACCGGAATTCGCTTTTTCATTTTTGACATGCTTTCTCAACACAGGAATATTTTTTTTACTGACCCTGCCCCTGAGCCTTATTTTTTGTCCTGCTGCAGGCTCCGTACCCGGTTTCATCCTATTTTTTCTGTACAGGGAGCTTAGTTTTATACCGTACTGCTGCGAAATACGAAACATGTTGTCACCTGCCTGTACGGTATGGTATTTTATTCCACCTCTGAAAAACCCTCTTTTCCGTTCAAGGTACACGTATTCTCCCACAGCCAAGGCTTGCTTCGCGCCGAGAAAGCCCTCGTTGTAGGCCAGAATTTTTCCTGCGCTGAGGTGGTAACGGTCAGCGATTTCCTCAGGAGTCTGACCTTTTCGTGCCGTGACCATCTTTACATCATTGATGATTTCAATCAGTTCTGCAGCGGGCTGCGCGGTATCAAAATCATATAGGCGGCACTCCTCAATTATCCTGATTAAAGCATCCGCGTAGCTGGGATTGGTAGCGTAACCGGCAGTTGACAGACCCTTCGCCCAGGATTTATAGTCTGATGGATCCAGTTGAAAGAGAAAACCATACCGCCCGATTTTTTGTGGATCGCAGAGGAATTCAGAATGTGCGATATAACAAGCCTCCGCATTTTCATATACCCTGAAACAGGATTCCCTGAGTTGGCCTTTTTCATCGTAGTCATCATCCTTTTGCATAAATGTGGAGCCCTTCCATGTGGGAGCACATTTGATTCCGAAATGGTTGTTTGCATTTCTGGCCAGCGCACTATTGCCACAGGCTGACTCCAAGATTCCCTGCGCCAGTTTGATGCTGGCAGGAACACCTGTTCGCCTCATTTCTTTCATGGCCACGTCTTTGAAGCGCTGAATGTACTCGCCGCGAATATCGGCATTTTGGGCAATGGTGTTGAAAAACACGCCAAAACACAGGACGAAAAGCAATTTGAAATGCATAGAAACAGGAGTTATTGTTTGATGCACAAAAAACTGCATTTTATCTGAAAAAAGTATGCAGGAATTTTTTTTAAAATAAATTTATCTGAAAATAGGAGATTGCGCCGTACCTTTGCACATGGAATTAAAGCATTCAAACAACGATCGGAAATTTCTGGGCGAGTACCTCACTTTTGACGACGTACTGCTCATCCCCTCTTATTCGGAAGTCCTTCCCCGCGAAGTAGATATTTCCACTCAGTTTACAAGAAGTCTTCGCATTAATGTCCCCATCGTTTCGGCTGCCATGGATACGGTAACCGAAAAGAATCTGGCTATTGCGATTGCGCGTCAGGGAGGAATTGGCATTATCCATAAAAACATGACCATTGCCGAACAGGCAGAACAGGTGCGTAGCGTTAAGCGCTCCGAAAGCGGAATGATTGTGGATCCCGTGACCCTTCACGATGATGCGACTGTCGGTCAGGCACTGGAACTGATGCGAAAATTCAGCATCGGAGGTATTCCTATCGTAAACGCAGAATACAAGCTCATCGGGATTCTGACCAACAGGGATCTGCGTTTTGAAAGTCAGCTCAATCGTAAAATAAGCGAGGTGATGACCACTAAAGGGCTGATTACGGCTCCGATAGGGACCAATCTGTCGCAGGCGAAAGACATTCTTCAGAAAAATAAAATTGAAAAACTTCCTGTGGTCGAAGACGATGGCAAGCTGGTTGGTTTGATTACCTACAAGGACATCATGAAGGTGGTCAACTATCCCAATTCCTGCCGGGATAGCCTGGGACGTCTCGTAGTCGGCGCTGCGCTTGGCGTTACCTCTGATACGATGGAGCGTGTTGCAGCACTGGTTGCTGTCGGTGTAGACGTGGTATGTGTTGATACTGCACATGGTCATTCAAGAGGAGTGCTTGAAATGGTAAAAGCAATTAAGACAAAATATCCTGCATTGCAGGTGGTCGGTGGCAATATTGCTACCGGAGAGGCCGCGAAGGCGCTTGCAAATGCAGGAGCAGATGCTGTAAAGGTCGGCGTAGGCCCGGGAAGCATCTGCACCACCAGAATTGTTGCCGGAGTAGGAGTGCCGCAGCTGACGGCCATTTATGACGCATCCCAGGCCCTAATCGGCTCTGGTGTACCTGTGATTGGTGACGGGGGTATTCGTTACACAGGCGATATTGTTAAGGCATTGGCAGCAGGTGCCAGCAGCATCATGGCAGGTTCATTGTTTGCAGGTGTAGACGAGTCACCAGGTGAAACGGTGATTTTTGAGGGCAGAAAATTCAAAATCTACCGTGGAATGGGTTCACTTGGTGCTATGGAACAGGGGTCGAAAGACCGTTATTTCCAGGATGTGGAAGACGACATCAAAAAACTCGTACCGGAGGGAATTGAGGGTCGAATTGCCTACAGAGGCTCACTTTCAGAGGTTATGGTGCAGTACATCGGTGGACTCAGAGCCGGAATGGGATATTGTGGTGCTGCAACTATCGCAGACCTTAATAAAGCACAGTTTGTAAAAATTACCGCTGCAGGAATGCAGGAGAGTCATCCTCACAACATCACGATAACAAAGGAATCGCCGAATTACAGTAGTAAAAACAGGTAAATGAGACTTCAAATACGGAAAAATGTCCTGTGCGCTTTCTTTGTTTGCTGCGCAATCTGCCGTGCTTCTGCCCAGCATCGTGCTGTTTCAGACAGGTCTACTGTCCACAATCCATCGCAGGGTCTCAGGTTATTTTCTCCGATTGTGATTCCACATAAAACTACGTTCAAAAAAACGACACCTGTTCCCGCATTTCATGTTACTAGTCCACAGGCCTTTTTTTGCAGGGCAGAGTTTCGGCTCGAGCAGCGGACGGGATTGCCTTTTCGCTTCAGACTGGGTACAGTAGAATACACCAACGCTCTGGAAAGCAAATAGGAATTCACGTAGGGACAATTGCGGTTGCGGCAGTACAATGGTAATTCTCTGCGGGTCGCAGCAATTGGTTTTTCTTTCCTATCTTTGCGCCTCAAACATCAGAACACATATGAATCATTTACAGTCAATTATAGAAAAAGTATGGGATGACCGTGCCATGCTGAATGAAAAAAGTACACAGGATGCCATTCGCGAAGTGATTGCATTGCTGGACAATGGGAAAATCAGGGTTGCAGAGCCGGTTTCCCAAGGACAGTGGAAAGCCAATGAGTGGGTAAAAAAGGCTGTGATTTTGTACTTTCCTATTTGCAAAATGGAGACAACCGAAGTCGGACCATTTGAATTTCACGACAAGATTCCGTTGAAAAAGGACTATGCTGCGCAGGGTGTGAGGGTCGTTCCGCATGCCGTTGCCCGTTATGGTGCATTCCTCGAGAGTGGCGTGATCATGATGCCAAGTTATGTCAACATCGGCGCCTATGTAGGAAGTGGAACCATGGTGGATACATGGGCCACTGTAGGCTCTTGCGCACAGATTGGAAGAAACGTGCATTTGAGTGGTGGTGTCGGTATTGGTGGCGTTCTGGAACCACCACAGGCTACTCCGACCATCATTGAAGACGATTGTTTCATCGGTTCCCGTTGTATCGTTGTGGAAGGAGTAGTGGTAGAGCGGGAGTCTGTTCTCGGAGCCAATGTGGTGCTTACCCAGTCCACACACATCATTGATGTGACCGGCGCTGAGCCTGTCATTCACAAGGGGAGGGTTCCTGCACGGTCGGTCGTGATTCCGGGTTCCTACACCAGGAAATTTCCCGCAGGTGACTACCAGGTCTCCTGTGCGTTGATTATCGGGAAAAGGACAGAGAGTACCGATAAGAAAGTGTCACTAAACGGAGCGTTGAGGGATTATGGTGTGGCGGTATGATTGGTGCATGACAGTTTGCCAATATTTCCCGGAAAAAACCGTTTTTAACCGAAAAGACTGGTTTTTATACATTTTCACAACTTTTACGACATAAATCACATGAAAAAAACAATTTTCCTTTCGCTGCTAATCTGTTGCTTTCTGGTTGCCTGCGACACTTCAAAACAGGCAAAAAAAACAAATGTTGCTCCAAAGACCACCGACACGGCGATTGAACTTCCGCCATTGGTTGAAGGACAACAGGACTCGGTAGCGATTTCTGATGACCTTGGAATTCCGACCTTTCGTGCTACGGCTACCCGCAGCCATGACCTTATTCACACCGGTCTTGACTTGAAATTTGATTGGGTAAAGGAGCACGTTATTGGTGTGGCAGAGTTAAAACTGAAACCATATTTTTACGAATCTGATTTGCTGGTCCTCGATGCCAAGAACTTTGATATTACTTCGGTAACCTTAGGCAAGAGCAATGAAGCATTGAAGTACGACTACGATAACGAACAGCTTAGTATACACCTCAACAGGAAATACAGTAAAAACGAGGACTATACTGTTGTGATAAAGTACGTTGCCAAACCTGGCGAGCGCAAGGACATCGGTGGAAGCCAAGCCATTACTTCAGATAAAGGGCTTTACTTTATTAACGCAAGGGGTGAGGACAAAGAAAAACCTACGCAGATCTGGACACAAGGCGAAACCGAAAGCAATTCCTGCTGGTTTCCAACCATTGACAAACCAAATGAGCGTTGTACCGGTGAAATCAAGTTGACCGTCCCGGATAAATTTGTCACCCTGTCAAACGGTGCGATGGTTTCGTCCATAAAAAATACCGACGGAAGTAGGACGGACCACTGGAAAATGGACCAGCCACATGCACCTTATCTCTTTATGATAGCGGTCGGAGAATATGCGGTGGTAAAAGAAAAATGGGAAAATATTGAACTGGCGTACTATGTCGAACCAAAATTCCAAAAAGATGCCAAGGCGATTTTTCCCAATACACCAGAGATGCTTAGCTTTTTTTCGGAAAGATTGGGTGTAAAATACCCATGGAACAAATATTCCCAGATTATTGTGCGCGACTATGTTTCGGGCGCTATGGAGAACACGACTGCCGTCATCTTCGGGGAGTATATGCAAAATGCCGAACGAGATCTGATTGATGTGGAGACAAACGAGAATGTTGTAGCCCATGAGATGTTTCACCATTGGTTTGGTGATTATGTCACGACAGAAAGCTGGTCAAATCTTACTTTAAATGAGGGGTTTGCCAATTATTCTGAGTACCTGTGGATAGAACACAAGTACGGAAAGGATGCTGCTCAGGCGCATTGGCGCGAAGAACTGAACGGCTACATAGGGCAATCCAAATCGCGTCGCCATCCGCTCATTCATTTTGAATATGGCAATCGTGAGGAAATGTTTGATGCGCATAGTTACAACAAGGGAGGAATTGTTCTGCACATGCTCCGAAACTACATTGGAGACGAAGCTTTTTTCGCTGCGTTGAAACTTTACCTTCAGAAGAATGCCTACACCGATGTTGAAGTACACGAACTTAGACTGGCATTCGAGGAAATAACCGGGGAGGATTTGAACTGGTTTTTTAACCAGTGGTATTTAAATGCCGGGCATCCTACGCTGGAGGTGACCAAAGAATACGACAAGGTGAGTGGAAAAGTCCTGCTGACAATCGCCCAAAAGCAGGATGCCGACAACAATTTGCCGGTTTATCAATTGCCTGTGGCAGTGGATATTTATGTTGAAAACGGTAAAAAACCAATGCGTTTCAATGTGATGACTAGCAGAAGAAAGGAAACATTTGCTTTTGCTGTGGATAAAGAACCGCTGCTTGTCAATGTAGATGCTGACCGGGTATTGCTTTGCGAAATGTCCTACCCAAAAACCAGGGAGGAATATGTTTTTCAATACAACAATGCAGCGCTATATCTGGACAGGGTTGAAGCAATAGAAGGTCTGCAGCAGCTGGAAAGTCAGGATGATGCAACGAGGGCCGTCTGGCTAAAAGCTATCGGCGACCCGCATTTCAGCATCCGAGGAACGGCCATTAATTTCCTAGATATCAATGATCCTGTGGCAGGTCCACTGATTGAGAAGGCTTCCTACACGGATGTACACTCAGAAGTTCGCGCTGCAGCGGTTTTCAAGATGGGACAAACCGGAGACAAGAAATATAGTGAAGTACTCAAAAAAGTACTTGATAGCGAACGCGCTTATGCTGTCATATCTGAAGCATTACAGTCGTTGTATTCACTAGACAAGGAGGCGGCACTAAAATATATTCCAAAACTGGAGAACGAAGAGAGTCAGAATATCGTTATGGCTCTCAGCATTATTTACTCGGAAAACCCTACCCCGCAACGTGTTACGTTTTTCGAGAAAAAATTGGGTACCGTAAACGGCATGGACGCCATCCAGTTTTTCAACAGCTATGCGACCATGTGTTCAGGCCTAGAAGACACTGTTCAGGAAACCTGTATCCGAAATCTGCAGACCATCGGCTCATCTGCAGGAGATACGCCGTGGAGAAAATATGGTGCGGTAAAAGCACTTTCGGACATGAAGGTGCTATACAAAGCGCTGAATAATGTTCAAAAGACCGAGGAAATCGGAAAAATAATCGAAGAGATAAAATCACGGGAAAGCAATCCGCAGCTGAAGGCTGTTTACGATCAATTCTGATCCGGAATTTGTCCGTAGAGCAATATCAATATAATGGAAACAAAAAGACAGCGGCAGATAGCAGAACTCATCAAGCGCAATTTCGGCCTTTTTCTACAGGAGGAGGGCAGGCTTATTTATGGAAACAGCGTTCTCGTAACGGTTACCGAGGTAAAAATTACACCTGATTTTGCGCAGGCAAAGATATACCTCAGCATTTACAACACCGAAAACAAGCAGGAACCTATTCTGGAAATTCGGGAGAACTATCACCGCGTGAAACAGGTTATGGCGCAACGCTTGAAATCGCAGATGCGCAGGATACCCGAATTCGATTTTTTTATCGATGATACTGTTGATGAAATGTACAGGGTTCAGGCCCTGTTTGACAGGCTCTACGACGAAGATCAGATGGGGAAAGATTAATCTTTACAGATCGTCAAGTCCTTCGGTTTCGGGGTTGCTAAAATCAGTCGGGGCAATCTGGTGCTTTTCAAAATTGCACCATTTGCAATCCTTCTTACCGCAGCCGGGCCTGAATTCCAAATTCATTATTTTTTGATAGGTTGACCTAATCAGCTCCTTGAATCGTTTGATTTCATCTTCTGAGATGGGGTCATCTACCTGATGGAATTCACCCCCAGTTCCGGGCCTTGTGTACAGTAGTCGTGTGCTGCGTACAGGCTTACTGTTGACCTCATTTTGTTCGTACAGCAGCTTATAAAAAATCAATTGTCGGCGGTAAATTCCTCCATTACCGTTCTTTTCAGTAATTGGTTTTGAGTTTTCTTTTTTAAAAGATCCGGTTTTGAAATCGATGATGTCTACGCTTCCATCGGCAAGGTATTCAATCCGGTCTATCTTACCTGTCACCGGAATATTTTCAATTCTCCCAAGTTTGTAGGACGACTCGGCCTGAGCACTGGATTTCCAGTTGCACATCTCTTTTTCATAGAAAAACTGTAGTTCACTTTCCCCGGTTTCACTGAATTGTCTAAACCGTTCTTTGCTGAACAAGAACTCTTTGGCTGCCATATCTCTTCGGAAAGCAGCAATTACAAAAGACAAATCGGGTAACCGCCCTGTACGCTTCTGCTCTCTTGCCGTGTTTTCAAGGGCATTGTGCACCGCAATACCGAAGCTCAGGTATTCGGAATGGGCCTGCGGGATACCCAGAACTTGCTCGTAGTAAAAGCCCAGCGGGCATTGGAGGTAGCCATTCAGACTGCTGGCAGACAGTTTAAATTCACTAAGTTTTTCCTTTAAAAAGTCTTCGCTGATGCCTTCTGCTTCACTTCTGGACTTCTGTAGCAGCAGCGTATGTGTTGCCATTGCGCTTTCATTGTTTTGCTCTCTGACCTGAAAATCAACCTCCTTTTGTTCCAGAAGTTCGTCAATGAATTTTACCCTGTTCTTCCGATTTTCTTCAGAATAGGAGATGTGCAGTGCAGTTTTGGCCCTGGTCATTGCCACGTAGAATAATCGGCGTTGTGCCTCCTCTCCGTTGGTTTCTCCAATCGTACTGGTCAACACCGGTGGCAGCTTGAACTGTCCGCGGGACCCCGATTTTCTATTCCATTTGTCCTCGGAGCAATCGACCATAAAGACATGACTGAATTCCAGTCCTTTGGCACTGTGGGCTGTGGTCAGCAATACACCCTTGTCAGAGGTTATGGTTTTGTTCAGTGGAACAGAAATCTGGTGTTTTTCCATCATAGAGATGGTTTTCAGCAGAGCGGAGAGGCTTTGCTCCTTATTCCGGCGCATTTCATCTCCTACAAAGGCGAGAAAAGTATGCAACAACTGTAAATCTCCGGCTGGAGCCGGAGACTTTAGCGCCTCTGCCAGAATGCCTGTTTCAGCGATGGTCAACTCAAAAAATTTCAACGCGCTGTGTGCACTTTTGCTGTCCATCAGGTACTCAAGAACTGCAGAGGCCTGCAGTATTTTCTCAATATCCGGAATGGCATTGGCTGCGAGGAATTCGCGGTCTCCGATGGCCGTTCGCCAGCCGATTTCTGCCTCGTCTGCGTTGTTGTATTTCCTGATTTCCAGTGCCAGCATCGCGAGGTATGCGCTTCTGATGTTCCAGCAGGGGAAGTGCAGTATCTCAAAGAGTGAGTACTCACCCGAACCCGGAAGTCGGGTTTCATCATCAACATACCTCATTATGGAGATGATTTGCCGGATGAGCCTTTCCTGGAGTATATCGACCGGTCTTTTTGTGGAATAAGGAATGCCCTTTCTGTCGAGCAATTCCATCATCAGCTGGGCCTGTCTGTTTTGAGCATAGATGACCGCAATCTCTGCAGGTGGTACGCCCGAATTTATTAACGATTGGATTTGATTGGCCACATCACCGTATTCGTGCATGATGTTGGGGTAGGCGACAATTTCCGGTATCGCACCGTTTTTTTTCTCATCTCCACCCATCGCGGTGAGCTTTTTATCAAAGCCAAATTCCCTGAGTTCGTTGATGATTCTGATCCGATTGTATTCAATAAGCGCCATGGAAGCATCCAGAATCTGCTGCGTGGATCGGTAGTTCTCTTTCAGAATTACGGTGTGGATATCATTCTTATATCGCTCTCGGAGATCGCGCAGACTCTTTAATCTGGCGCCCTGAAATTCGTAAATCGCCTGGTCGTCGTCACCGACGATGAAAACATTTGGCAGATCCCAGTAACTAATGAGCTGCGACAGTACGGTGTTTTGAGCACCGTTGGTATCCTGGTACTCATCTACCAGAAAGTACAGGTACTGCTCTTGGTATTTGCTGAGCAGATAATCATTTTTGGAAAAGGCCTCTATGACCCATAGGATCATGTCATCGTAGTCGTAACGTTTTTTTTCAGCGAGCGCATTGCGGTAACCGGGGTAAAGGAGGACAGCTTCCTTCAGTAAAGCAATTTTTTCTCGCTCCTCCCGGATCGACTTCATATTCGGCTGCCCCTTTTCCTTGCCCCTCTGGAAACAGAAAGCGGGATCGGACTCCAATCCGAGTGCATAATCTTCCAGCAAACGCGTGGTTGTTTCCGCATTCCAGTTTTCGGATTTCATCACCTTGAAAAGTTGCTTTAGGTGGTCCAGGTAATAGTAGGGATCGAATATTTTTTTCAGCAGTCCTCCGGCAGGTAGTTCGTCAATTAAAGCCCTGATGATTTCTATTTGCTCCAGATCGCTGAGGGCTTCATATCCGACACCTCCAAACACCTCGCTGTTGCTCTGGATGACGTGATTACAGAATCCGTGGAAGGTGAAAATGTGGATTTTATGTGCTTCGGGACCAATCAGCGATAGCAATCTTTTTCGCATGGCTACTGCACCTGCATCGGTAAAAGTCAGGCACAAGATATTCGCAGCATGTGCATCTGTTTTGAGGCGGATGTTGCCGATACGCATGGCGAGGATGTGGGTTTTTCCGGTCCCTGGACCTGCTATGACCATGACGGGACCATCAATTTGATCTACCGCCTGCTTTTGTGCAGCATTGAGTGTCCGGTATTTGGCCGTAAATTCGGTTTCGAATTTTGCATGTTGTTTTTCCATATCCAAGTCCAAAAATAGGCATTTTGGAGTATTTATTCAAAAAACCACAGAATTGAAGATAGTCTTGTGTAGGGCCTTAATATTTCATCCCGCCGACATAGTTATCGCTCATGACTATTTTTGTACGAATAGTCATCGTGTTGAAAAAGTCGGAATTTTTGCGCCTGCATAATTCATTAAACCGCGTCCGGGAGTGGTAAATGCCCGCAGTATCGGTTCGGCATAAAATGTATCTGATGTGCTCATTTGTTACGATTTTTTCCTTTATTTTTGCCTTTTGCTTGAGAACAGAAACTTTAAAAAACACACTGCTGAATTGTATATGATCAGGTCAATACTGTCGCTTTTCCTGTCTTTAATTGCCGCAATCACTTTTGCCCAGAGTCCTGTCAAATGGACTTTCGAAGCGAAATGTCTCGGAGGAGGTCAATATTCACTGATTGCCACGGCCACAATACAGGATGGCAATTACACTTACTCGCAGTTCCTCAGCAGCGATGATGGGCCTCGTGCAACCAGTTTTGAGTATGTCAAGGGCAGTCATTTCTCGCTTGAAGGCAAAAGTGTTGAGAGCGGCGACCGGATGGAACTCAACGATCCGATGTTTGACAACATGCGCATTGTGAAATACAAGCACCGCTTTGTCTGCACCCAAAAGGTAAAGGTGAGCGACCCTACAAAACCGATTACCGGTTATGTGACCTACATGTCCTGCAACGATAGCCAGTGCCTTCCGCCTCGTGATGTCGATTTCAGGTATCTTCTGCCTAACTGTGAAAGTAAAGGTTCTGCAACGACGGCCACAGAAGTACAGGGAAGTTCCACAGCCACTTCGGGACCGATTATTTCCCAGCCGGAAAATATCGGTCCGGGCAAAAAGGAATCGCCGGTCAAGTGGCATTATGAGGCTGTAAAAATCAGCGATACAGAGTATGATCTCCTGTTTAAGGCCAGCATAGACAAAGGCTGGTCTGTTTATTCGCAACAAAAAAACGGAGATGACGGGCCGGTGCCGACCAGTTTTCAGTTTAAAGAAAACAAGGGCATCGCTCTTGTAGGTGTGGTCGGTGAAAGCAAAAATAGAATAGAGATTTTCGACAAGGTGTTTCAGATGAAAATCTCAAAATTCAAGCATGATGCAACCTTTACCCAGCGTATAAAAATAAGTGACCCAGCCCAACCATTGGAGGGTTATTTGACATACATGACTTGTGACGACACCCAGTGTCTGCCGCCAACAGATGTTGATTTCCGTTTTGATTTCAGTGGCGCAACGTCAGCGGCAGAGGTGGTTACCGAAACCAGCACCCGCGCTTGTCCGCCGGACGACCCGAACTGTCAGGGCGTTTTTGATTCCAAAAGGGCTGGTTTGGACAAGGAGCAGTTCATTCGACAGGACTGTGGTACCGTGCAGGCAGCCGACAACGATAGTCTTTGGATAGTGTTTCTGTATTCTATGTTGGGTGGACTGGTAGCCTTGTTGACGCCATGCGTATTTCCGATGATACCGCTAACAGTGAGCTTTTTTACCAAAACGGCGCAGTCAAAAAGTGAGGGGATTACCAAGGCTTTGATTTACGGACTATCCATCATCGCCATTTATGTATTTATTGGCCTGGTGATTACCGGATTGTTTGGGCCAAACATTTTGAACAAGATGGCTACTAATCCGTGGATGAACCTAGCCTTCTTCCTGATTTTTATTGCCTTTGCGCTTTCATTCTTCGGGTATTATGAAATTACCCTGCCAAGTTCATGGTCGAATGCGGCTGACAAAGGGGCCGACAAAGGCGGGCTGGTAGGCATTTTCTTTATGGCGTTTACGCTGGCACTGGTTTCGTTCAGTTGTACAGGACCGATTATCGGTTCGTTGCTTGTGCAAACCTCCCAGAACGTAAGCCAAACCCTATTTGGGGTGGTGCCTGTGAAGCCTCTTGTGGGAATGTTTGGATTTTCTTTTGCGTTGGCTTTGCCGTTTGCATTGTTTGCGATGTTTCCGGGCTGGCTGAATTCACTTCCGAAATCGGGTGGATGGATGGAGTCAATAAAGGTAACGTTGGGCTTCCTTGAACTGGCTTTCGCACTCAAATTTTTATCTACCGCAGACTTGGTAGCACACTGGGGTTACCTGCGCTGGGAGCTGTTTTTGTTGTTGTGGATACTCTTTGCGCTTGGTCTTGCGATGTACCAGTTCGGAATTTTCGGATTCCGTTATGGTGCGCGGTTTATGGATGGCTTTCCGGGCATACTGATTCTCATCGGCAGTCTTGCCCTCAC
>CANHEE010000061.1 GCA_947459655.1 Lewinellaceae bacterium | reverse complement strand
CCCTGCTGTAGCGTATGCCAAAGCCGAAATTTCTAGTCCTGAAGTAGGTCGCTTCTGCCAGCCAGTTTACATTATTTACATTAAAATAGTTTTCATTTTCAGTCAGCGTGGCTCTGCACCGGGACTCATCAATAGCGCAACGGCATGGGCCATCAAACTCAACTTTGTGGAAGTTCCTCTTATTTTTCACATCACCGATTTGGAAGTGTCACCGGGTTTTTCCCGTATGCACGCCGGCCTGGGACTGAACTATTCAAGATTGATTGGTGCAAAGGCGGTACTGGTACCGGGCTTCACAGGCAATGAAAACTATTTTAATGTAAATAATGTAAACTGGCTGGCAGAAGCGACCTACTTCAGGACTAGAAATTTCGGCTTTGGCATACGCTACAGCAGGGCAATCAACAAACTATACAACGCTCCTCCACCGGGCACTCCAAAACCAAAGACCTATTTCCTGGAGCATTGGGTGAGTTTTTACACCTCATATCTGTTTTAAAAAAAAGCGTTGCAAAAGTGCAACGCTTTTTTTTAAAATTTAATACCGGCTGTAGCTACAATCAGGCTGCTGTTTCTGGTTCTGTTGACCACCGTCTGTTCATAATCGGTAGAAACTTGGTAAGGCTTGAAAACATCTGAGGTTCTGATAAACTGAAATGCCATATCAAAATAAAAATGATTTTCCCGAAGACCTGCTCCAAGACTCATCATTTTGGCGGCATTCTCAAAATATCCTGTATTTGATGCTCTTGAAGGGAGACCCAAAGTGGCCAATCCGGCACGAAACCGGAAAATATCAAAGGCCATTTCCGCTCCGAGTCGCAGATTGGCTGTTGAAGCATAATCGACACGGATATCATCATTGACACTTTGCTGTGCATCTTTATCTTCAATGCCATATTCAAAATTCATTCTGGAATAGTTGATAAAATCTATATCTGCACTGACAAAACCATTTTTTCCGATTACATAAGCGGAGGAGGCCGTGAATTTCCAAGGCGTATTGATTTTGTAGTCAAAAGTGCCATCAGGTGACCGGGATGTTTCATTGCCTTCAACCAGACCGCCGGAGGCATTGACATCGATATACTGATAGTTGAAACTGTTGTTGTATCCCTCACTGAGGAAAAAGCGCGTGGGCGTCTGTGCGGAAAGGCCAAACCGCAAAGCATATGCAGGCTTGTAAATAAGTCCGATTCTCGCGTTGATACCGGTCCCGGAGACGTTGTAGATTTCCCGGAATGTCAACTCTTTGAATGATGGAATCCTTCCAATATCAGTAGCTGTCTCCGTGTCTGATTCCTTATAAATTCTGTTGTCGAAAAACCTTATGAACGGCACACCCAGCGCAACGCCAATCTGTAGTTTTTCCCTGTAGTTTGCTGCATAGCCGAAAAGCATTTCATTTACCCTTCCTGATGTGGCACCCCGCTGGGACTTTGTTATGGGAACATCATTGTATCCGTCAAAGTCACTTTTATAGGGTACTGAAGCATTTTTCCGGTATATGGCACCTGTTTCGTTGGCAAGTTGCTCCTCGAAAGGATTGAGCGAACCTCCATTGTTGGCTTTTTCCAGAAAACGGTTGACAACGGACCCCCTGCTCTCCCCTTTGAAGTAGTAGGCACCTGCATAGTTGTTGGTCCTGTTAAAGCCGACCGTCCAATTGTGCGTCAGCCAATTGCCCCGTTTGGGTTTGATACAGCCCACCAGTGCCAGATTGCTGATGAAAAACTTTGTACTCTGATCCTGGTTGGATGCATTTACAACTGTCTTGTCTTTCAGAATGGCATTTGTCCTTGACTGAGAAAGCCCCAAAGAAAGGACAATTTCCGAAGTTCTGTATGAGGCCAGACCAGCCGGATTTATTCCTACTGCAGTATAGTCTGCACCCAATGCACCTATCGCGGAGCCCACCCCCATAGATCTTGCGGTACCGCCACCCAGCGTCTGATAGGATAGCCTGAGCGCGTCAGCAGGCGTTTGTGCATTCAGACTGGCAACAACAATCAGGTTGACACAGGTGATGATTTTCCATTTCATAGGCATAACTTTTGTAAAATTTATCCAATTTATTGCCAATAGCACAGGCAGGCAACTCATGAATTTGTTGTTGCCTGCCTGCTAATAAGGTACTTTTTTTCAGAAGCAAATTGTTAATCCCTGCCTCTGCGGCCTCCACCTGCATTATGCGAACCGGAACCACTTCCGGAAGAGGATCTGGACGGACTGCTATTCATGCGGGAGCCGCTATCAAAGGTGCGCGGCTCTGATCTGGTATCGTATCTGGGCTGCCTGCTTTGTCTGTCATAATCATTACTTCTCGCTGGTGGTGTGTAGCGGTATCCATCATTTTCTGCTGTATTTTTCCTGCGTGGATGGTCACCTGAATTTCTGTCCGGACTTCTGGTTTCATTATCGCGCTTCGGAAGTCCAGACTGCGGAGTAAGATTTTGCTGTCGCCTTGGCTCCTGGCGTTTTTGAGGTTCCGCCTGCGGAACGTTGTCATTTGTCCGGTCTTTGATGACCGGATTTTCTTTATTGTCGCGACCTCTGATGTTCCTTTCCTGCGTAGGTTGCTCAGACTTCATGGTTTCGGCACGCTGTGCATCCACCCGAGGATTGCGACCATTTTTAATTGATTCGGCTTCCCTATACTGGTTTTTCTTAGGTGGGGTCGGAGTTGAGATTCCGCCGGTTTGTCGCGGACCTGTCACGACTCCTTTGGGATTAGCGGGTTTGCCGCCGCCCCAATTACCACCACCTTGGTGGAAGTTGTTGTAGAACGGATTGTTCCAGCCTGTGTAGTATGGGCTCCAACCATTACCAAACCATCCGTTACCGTAATAATTGTTTATGAAGACGTTTCCGCCCATCCCCCTGGTATTGAAATATCCATTATTCCATCTGTTGAACGACCATGGATTGCAATAGGCTCCAAAGCAATAGGGATTCCAACTGTTCCATGAATTCATTCCATAACCGGGGTAAAAGTTGTTGAACATTCCCATACCAGACCCCATGTACCATGGATCGTAAAATCCCCAAGGAGCGCTCCACATTTCATAATAGTGAAATCTGGCAGGTCTGTGAAAACGCCTTATTCTGGAAGAATAGAAGTATCCGTCATCGTCGTCATCATAGTCCTCTCTTTCGGACTGATCAGATTGACCGGCGAGGTCATTGTCCACATCAGATTTGAACTTATCCGATTTGCCACCATAAAAGTGCGCATAATCCGTCTTAGGATTATAATACAAATCGTCATAATGCTGCGCATGCATTGCAGAAATGGCTACGAAAACCAGGAACAACAACATAGCAACAGGAACATACTGACGTTTCATAGGTAACCAATTTAAATTTTCTTGATTAGAAATATTATCAACATAAAGTTATTACTATAGACGAAAATAATCGTTAAAAGTAGCCTAATAAGACCCCAATTTTATGTTAAAGTTTATACCCTACAGCCACTGCCTAACTGACAATCAACAATCATCACAATTCTTTGTTTTTTCGCTTACGCAAAATGGAAGTTTTTGCCTTTTTTGTAATGGTTTTAAAAATAATATAGTTCCATATTTGCATTATCAATTTGTTACCAATTAATGTAAGATTAAAATTATGCATTAACGCGGATTTTTGCTTAATCTCTGATTAGGAAAGATCGGACTCGGTGGAGTTGTTTTGTGGAAGCAATGAATAATGAACGGTTAAAAACAAAAACTTCTCTGCAAAACAATCGGGTCTGATTCCAAAAATTCGCGTTAATTCTTTTTTGCCTCATCCATTTATCCTCGTTTATACTCAAACCCATAATTTTTTACAGATTCTGCGCTGTTTACTACACCGCAGAATTTCTTTTTTATATAAGTAGAGGCAACCTCGGCCTGATTCATGTATAAAAAAAGCCTTGTCGGAACGCTAGGATTCCGACAGGGCTTTTGACAACTTAGTTGAAAATTTGGTTACAATCTGATTACTTTTCTGATACCAATAATGGATTGCTCTTTGTCCTTAACATTGATGTAGTACGTACCCTTCGCCCACAGCGATGTAGGTACTCTGAGTTCAAAAGCCTCTGCTGCGTCAATCGGAATGGCCGTAATAATCCTGCCCAGTACATCAGAAATTTCCAATAGTTTTGCGTCTTTTGACTGTAGTCTCAACACGAAGAAATCTTCAACAGGGTTAGGGAAAATGCTGAATTGCTGCTCGCCCAGCAAATCTTCCGTACCGATGATGAATTTCACATTCACCTCCGGAGAAATTGAACTACAGTTGAAATCATTGGTAACCTTAACCGAGTATTTTCCATCCTTGGTAATGGTGTAGTTTTGTCCGGTCGCGCCGGGGATGGGTTGCCCGTTCAGATACCATTGGTTACCTGTTGAAGCCGTAGAACTGAGTACATTCTTGTTGACCGAAATCGCAGGAATCCCTGGTAGCGGAGAAACATTGACCACTACAGCATCGCTGTTTGTACATCCCTTTGCGTCGGAAACCTTCAGTGTATACGTAGTGGTTACCGTCGGACTGGCCGTGGTAGAAACCAGATTGGTGGTACTCAACCCAGGTATAGGACTCCACTCATAAATGTACGAACCGGCACCTCCTCCTACCGTTGCAGTGATGGTTTTGCTGTCACCGGCACAGATGGTTACATCGTTCCCGGCGTTGACGCTCGGTTTGGCACTGGTAATTACATTAAACGGTGCTGACGAGCCGGCACAGCCATTGCCATCGACAACCGTCACAACATATGCGTTAGCTGAACCTACAGTTATGCCCCTACTAATCTCTCCCGTACTCCAGAAATAGGCATCAAAGGCAGCGGACACATTGAGCTGTAGTGCAGATCCGTCACAAATGGCAGTCGCTCCTGAAGCGGAATTGATGATTGGTTGTGGGAGCGGATTAACTGTGATGACCGTTGGAGTGGAAACTGCAGAACATCCATCTTTTGTGACCGTGACAACGTAAAAACCGGCAGTACCGACTGTGATTGTCTGGGTTGTTGAACCATTGGACCACTTGTAAGTACTCATGTCGGGTGGCGCAACAAGGACGGTTTCATTGCCCTTACAAAAAGTTACATTTCCTATCGACACAACCTGTGGAGCAGTCAGAACCGTACCCACTTTTATTTCTTTGGCAGCTTTGTAAGGACATGGCCCTCCGGGAATGCCAAATGAATAGGTCGTTGTTGATGTCGGACTGACCGTGATACTGCTTCCCGTCTGGCCGTTGCTCCATGTGTAGGATTTTCCGTCAGATGAACTGAGTACCACAGACTCACCTGGACAAATTTCTGATCTCGCAGCGTTGATTCGTATATTGGAATCCGTCACATCAACTTTCCATGGTAAGACTTTCGAGCAACCAAGGTAGGTGGCTGTCAGTGAGTAAGTGGTGGTCATTTGTGGGAAAACCGATATTCTGTCATCGGTCTGCCCCGTACTCCAGAGGTAGGTAATGGCATCTTTGGCTATCATTATGGCTTCATTACCCTGACAGACCTTTGTATCTCCAATAATTCTTGGATTGAAATCTATGAATCCGACGTCTGCCGAGGTGCTGTTTTCACATTCTCCATTGGTAGCGGTTACATAGTATTTCCCCGCAGTTGTAACGGTTATAGAAGGCGTCGTCGCACCCGTGCTCCATATGTATTTGGTTCCCTTACGGGCGGTCAGTGTAACCGACTGGCCCTTACAGACTACCATATCTTCCACCAGAGAAACATCCGGCATAATGGTAGAATCCACCTGTACTTTTGTTGTAATCTTGCATCCCGTCCCGTCAGTAATGGTCACACCGTACAACCCGCCATAAAGGTTTTCTACAAGTGGTCCGGTAGCATTCGGATTGTGGCTCCAGGCGAAGGAATACGGTCCGCCACCGCCACCGCCGACCGGTGCCATTTCGATACTTCCGGTAGAGTCGCTACACATAGCGCGCGAGACCAATGCGCCATAAACGATGGAGTCCGGCTCGGTAATTTTGAATTTCCTGGAAATAAACAACCCACCATTGTCTGAAATGGTTACGGTATAATCACCCGGCTTTAGGTTAAGCGCCTCGCTTTTACCATCGTAAGCGTTGATATTCCAGTCAAAATTGTAAGGTGGTGTTCCGCCACTTGGGTTCAGTTTGATATGTCCGTTGTCGTATTTATTGCAGTCCGAATTTTTTACATCCGCATTGATGGCAAACGAGGATCTGAAGAGCACACCATAATCTTCCACCTGGCCATTGGTTGGAACATAACATGGATTTCCACCATCGGCACCAGAAAGGGTAGATGCCTGCGTAATTACCCGAAGTCTGAGTACTTTCAGTTCAACCGGGTTAGCTGGTGTTGTAAAACGCAGGGTATTGTTTGGCGCATTGCTGGCATAGGTTTGCACACCACAAAGCAGATAATTCTGGTTACCGGCAACAAATTCACCAGGATCATTGAAATCGCCGTCATTGTTATAATCGATGTAAATACGGAACGACTCTTTCAGGTTTGAGGCACAGTCGCCCAGGTCTAGTTCGATATCATATGTCGTTGAAGGTGAGAGAATGGCTACCTGCGTACACGAAAAATCCATATATCTGTTACCATCCTGCTGGGCACCGCCTGACTGCTTGGATATGTTGGAAAGTTTGAAACTTTTCAATCCGGCTTTGGAATTCAACGTTCCTGCAGCAGTACAAAAGACATTGTTAATCACATCTACGGAAATGAATTTTTTCTTTACGATGGTATTTTCACCTGTGGTATTGGTCACCTTCAAGCTTACATCGTAAGTACCATTAGCACTATAGGTGACCTTCGGATTTTCCTCCGTTGAGGTGGCAGGGACACCACCCGGAAATGACCATTCATACTGGGTCGGATTATAGGTTGACCTGTCGCGGAACTGAACTGTACCACCCTGACAAACAGCATTCAGGTCTGATGCAAAATTGGCAATCGGAAGTTTTCCTGACGGTCCACATGGCGTTGGACACTGGAATATTATGCCGTAATCCTCTACCTGGCCTTCTGCCGGCGGATTGCACGGGTCTAGAATCAACGTTTTGGAGCTGGAAGAAATCAGTCGGAGTCTGAGTATGGTATTTTCTACCGGACTCGGAGGTGTGGTGATTTTGAAATTGAAAGCGCCACAATACAAGAAGCTGCTGTAACCAAGAAACTCCCCGATATCATCAAAGTCATTGTCGTTGTTGTAATCGGCGTACAGTTGAATGCCTTCATATAGACTTGCACTACAATCACCTACCGTCAGTTCGCACTCGTATTCCGTTGATGGCTGGAGGGTGGCAATCTTCTGACAGCTGTAGTCCTTGTAACGGTTACCATCTTCCTGAACACTACCTGAGGTATTACTCATGTTAGCAAGCTTGAAATATCTGATACCCGCCTTGGAATTTTGCGAAGCGGCTGATTTACAGTAATTGCCATTGTTGGCTCCTGCAAAAATCAGCGCCTTTTTCACCAAAGTGGTAGAGCCGTACGCATTTGTTACCTTCAGCGTCACATCGTAGGTACCGGGTGCGGTATACACCACCTGCGGATTTTCAGAGATGGACTGTGAAGGTGTCCCTCCAGGAAAAGTCCAAAGCCATGCAGTGGGATCATTGGTACTGTTATCGGAAAAACTCACTTTGGATCCGGTACAGACTGCAGAGGTGGAGTTGGTAAAATCTACCACAGGCTTCTGTCCGGGGTTGGCACAGGAAGAAAGACAATTTTTACCTGCGGTAAATAGGCCATTTACGTAAGTGTTGAGCTGCCCTTTTGATTGAGAAGACCAGGAACTCGTGATCTGCGCAGTCGGAGCCATGACGTAAGGACTGCCCTGTGCGTCGTGCTGCATGCTGAAATTATGACCTGTTTCATGGGCCACTACTACGCGCAGCAACTCCGAGTTTGTAGAGAAATCTTCGATTAGCTGTGCTCTGCTCTCGGTACAGACCACACCTACATATGCAATACCAATAACGCCTCCACTGATGTCGCGCGTCGTCCACATCTGCGCGATATCAAAGCGCTGGTCGCCAAATCCATTGTTTTTTACGGCCCAGTCCCGGAATGAACCCAGAACCGTGCTTGCATCTGTCGTACCATTCACCGGCAGGGCTCCCCCTGTGGTTGCTACCAGTTGCTTGATGATTTTAAATTCGTAATCGTTGTTGAAATTCTTCTTGTAGTTGGTTGTCACATTGTTCCACACGGCGAGATTGTGCGCTTCTACTTTGGCAACAGACCCATAACGATTGAACATCAGCTGATCTGAAGCAACCGATACCTCCACACGATAACACACTCCGGCGATACGATCACCTCCGTTTACCTGTTGCTCTATCTGCTGTCTTGTCTTGTCTTCTTCCGAATTTACATTACCGCAGGTATGTACAGCCTTGTCAATAAAATCGGATGAGTTGTAGTAAATAAACGGCTCCCGGGCAGATTTACTGAAGCGCTCTGTCTGCTCAATATAGTAGTTGCCATTTGGCTGCTCAATCATAATATTGATAAAATCGGGGGAAATAGTGATGGCCACGGCATATTGAGGAGCATCCAGGATATAACCCTCATAGGTCTTCAGCATGCTGCGCATAATTTTTCTTTCTCCGTTGTCGCCCAGTGCAATCAGCTGGTAGTCATCAGAAACCAGTTCCTTCTCAACCCAGGAGACCGTTATCGGTGCCTGAGGAAGCATTAGCTTTATTTTCCCACTTCTGTCAGCAGACTGGAAGTAATTATAGAGGTCTTTCAGGTTGAAATCCAGTAATTTGAACTTCGAAAAATTATTTCTCAGATCCTGCGGACCGGCATTTTCATCCCATGTTTTGGTTATGGGAAAGCTGACCACAGCCTCTTCAACTTGCTGCGCACGTACCTGCAAAATAAAAATGGTTGTAAACAAAAGAATAAATATTCTTTTCATTGTAGAAGGGTTTTATTTGAAATAAAAATTTGGAAAAAAGCGGATAAATTTATGAAAAACTATTCTATTGGTGGATAAAAGCAGCTGCATTTAGGCGTATTTTTTTACTCTACTAATTTTTTTTAAAAAAACTTGCATAAGCAGCGATTTAAATTTACCTTTGCACCGCTTTTTTAGCGAGTTTCTCAAATTTATTTAATTTTACTTACAGACGATGAAAAGAACATACCAGCCTTCCAAAAGAAAGCGCGTAAACAAACATGGTTTTCGTGAGCGCATGAGTTCTAAAGACGGTCGCAAAGTATTGGCGCGCCGCAGAGCAAAAGGTCGCTGGAAATTAACCGTATCTGACGAAAAAGGTCCGAAATAACTTTCCTTTCCCTTTCGAATATTTTGAATAACGGACAAGGAAAGATAGTGTAAAGCTCATCATTCTTTGTCCGCTATTTGGTATTCACATGCACGACTTCTCCTTTCCGGCAACCGAACGCCTTAAAAGCCGGAAAACAATAAGCTCTCTTTTCCAAAAAGAAAAATCCAAATCTTTTGCCGTTTATCCAATCCGCTTGGTATGGGTGGATCTTCCTTTTGCCGCATCTGCAAAAGTACAATCGGCTTTTTCCGTCCCCAAGAGAAGTTTCAGGAAAGCTACCCGTAGGAACACCATCAGAAGACGAATGAGAGAGGCCTACAGACTGCACAAACACCTTCTTTACTCCGGCGAAACATCAAAATCTTATGGCTTTATGTGGATTTATACATCCAGGGAAGAAATGCCATACAGCACTATAGAGCGTTGCGTCCGTTCAGCGATTGAAAAGTGGCTGATTGAGTCTCAACGCGACAAATAAACTGCGTTCAGACATACATTTCGCAAAGCGCAATAAAGTTATTAACTATTCCCTGCGTCTGCTCCTTCTTTTCAACCATGCCGAGGTGACCTGTTTCCGGCAAGATATGAATATCGCCGATTTTAGGCAAAACCAGCTGCTGTAGGGACATCTTTTTCGGAATGATCTGGTCCTCTGCACCAACGATAAACAATACGGGACAGTGCAGTTCGCGTAGAACTTCCGAATTGTCTTTTCTGGTGCGGATGGCTTCTATGGCTGTCGCCACGCCGGAGGCAGAAAAACGCCTACCCTTCTCTGTCAACGAGGCGATGATCTCGGGATTTGACTGGCTGTACCGCTGCGTCGTCATGCCCTGGAACAGTTGCTGAACATATTGTGCCGTACCATAATTGTCAATATGTGCAATGGTTTTACGGCGAATATCTTTCCGTTCCTGTGTGTCTTCATATGGATGGGAATGAAAAAGGCCCAGTCCCGCCAGCCGTTCAGCACCGTGTTTTTTGGCGTATTCAAGTGCCACATATCCACCCATCGAATGGCCTATCATAATGCTCTGTCTGACCTGCTCCTTTTGCAAAACCTTGTGAATCGCCTCTGCCATGGCCCTCAGACTTCCATTGCCGTAAACTTCCGACTGGCCAAATCCCGGCAAGTCAATACTGATAATGCGTCTACCAGGGAAAGAGCTGATGAAATCGGACCAGATGCTGTGATCTTCACACAGGCCGTGGAGCAGAACAAGAGGAATACCATCTCCTTCTTGCAATTCGTATGCGATATTTGAAGTCGTTTTCATGTGAAATTTCTCAAAATCCCCTCATCAGGTACATTTTATTGTTGAATTGTATTGAATTAATCTGTTTTAATCCGTTCAAAAACAGGTTCATATCTCCTTTACTGGTCTCAATTTGCAGTAAATAACGATCCTCCTCAAAATCTGCTTCTTTATCCTCCTTGAGGGTATATTTTTTGATGGCATACTCCGTTTCCTTGTCCTCCTCGGTACCATCATCGTATCTGAAAATGGAGCGGAAATACACAAAATGCTCTTTGATAATTTTTATATCTTTTTTTGCTTCCGGCTTTTTGGAAACGGGTTCCGTTGTATCTGCTTTTTTAAGGGTATCTGCAGCAATTTCAATACTGTCTTTCGCCGCTTTACCGTCCTTCTTTTTGGACTTATCAATGATCTTTATTTTTTCTACAAACATAAAGGAGACACTATCCTTCATTTGTATTCTGTCCTGCAGCGCCTTGTCCTGGTGAATGATCAAAAAAGGACGGATGATTCTGGACCATATGCTGTCATTGTGTGGCAACTCCACCTCTTTCCTGTCGGTAAAATAGGCAGACTCCTTTTTAGCAAGATCAGCAGGAAGCGGGGCATTGTAAAAAATAACCTCCTTTTCTTTTGGTGACCTCAGAAAGACCAGTGCTTCCGCTTCACCTCTTTTGTTCAGAATAATTTTCAGATGCCCTTGCAATGTAGGATCGCGGGCATTCATCAGTGTTAGCTTAAATCCATATTCGGTGCTGTTGATGTTGTTTACATTAAAAACACCTGCCATACCTTCACCCTCAACGAACAGATTATTCTGAGTGATACCAAAAGCATAGCTACCAGGCACGAGGTTCTGCTTTTTCACATCCCTGATTTCCAACACAGCAGGCCTGAAATTATAACCCAACAAATCAGTGGGATCGTGAAATTTTCGGTCGCTAATGTAACTCAGGGTTTTCTGTCCAAAAGCGGCCGCACAAAACAAACCCCAGAACAGAATGGGCATGATTTTTTTCATTGTCTCTGATTTTGGTGTAAAATGCTCTTTTGATTTACAAATATAGCAGAATGACCAACTGCCGGGCAATTAATGCCCCATCATTTCAGCTGCTTTTCCGGCAATCAGGCGAACGTCAATATCCTTCATACACCTGAAATGCCCTTTCGGACACCTGTCGTAACCTATCTTTGAACATGGTCTGCAGGACAAACCGCTGACTTGTACACTGAAATGAAGATTTGCCCCGTTCTGATAGTACGGGTACATGCCCAGTTGCGGCATGGTGTTCCCCCAAATGGCAATGATTTTTTTCTGAAATGCTGCAGCAATGTGCATTAGTCCGGTGTCGTGACTGATGACCAGCGCCGATTGCCGCACCAAGCTCGCAGACTGGTGCAGACTGAATTTGCCACAGGCATTGAAAACATGCTGCCCGGCAGCCGTGGCAATACGCTCACCGGAGGCGGTTTCGTCTTTGCCACCCAGTAAAACAATCGGGTGCGAAATCAACCTACATACCTCAATGATTTTCTCTTCGGGCAGCCTTTTGGTGAAATGGGCAGCTCCGGTGACAAACGCGATATAAGGAACAGCTCCGGAAACGATGTCTCCAGGATTGACCTCCTGATCCGTCGGGATGAAATAATCCAGACCCTTTCCATCATTTTTAACACCAAGAGTGGCCGCGGTGGTCATGTATCGATCGACAATATGCAATTCAGGCAGTACATTGATTTTCATGTTGACCAGCAACCATTTTTCAATATTCAGCTTTGGAAACGAGTGGCTTTGCACTCCAAGTGCCCTTTTAAGTTTCCAGCTGTGCAAGTTGTGCTGCAGATCAAGCACCAGATCGTATTTTTCACCTTTCAACTGTTCAATTACCTCAATATAGCTTTTGTCAATGGCAAATACCTTGTGAACTGAAGGATTTCCTTCTACTACGGCACGGAATGCTTTCCTGCAAAGAAAATCAACTCTTGCTCCGGTCTGCTCCCGCACGCAGCGGATAACCGGGGTAGACAGTACAATATCACCAATTGAACTGAAGCGTACAATGAGTATTTTTTTCAACTCAGGCATAAATAGGGGATTTGCCAACGGGATATTTACTGCCTGCCATTGGCAAAAAGGAATTTCACACCAAAAAGTCTCCAGTTGGTGGTAGGATTGTCAATCGCTGAAGGATTCAACTTCATGTTTGTCGCAATAGTGGAGGTTATGATCTGATCGCCGCCACCCAACGGAAACTGATAGTAGGGGCGGATATGAAAACCGACCAGTTCGCTGAACCGGAATCTAAAGTCGAGAAAGAAATTAAGTGTTGAATAACGAAGCGCGGGATCAAAGGCCTCAATGAATTTTTTATCATCAGAAAACTTCCTGGAGAAACGGAAACTATGGTTCTCCCAGCTGCCGCCAAAGCCAAATTTCTTCCTGTTAAAAGTTAGTCCGAAGTTATAACCCTGATCGTTCAGCTTCACATCGTTTTTAAATACCTCATCAATGATGGTCTGCTGAGATCTGCTGACTTTAAACCGTGTAATGTAATGCCCCTCCAGAGAAACAGCCCTGATTCGGTATTTCAGTCCCAAATCCAAGCCGCCCATACTCCAAATCGGACGCATTTTTCGGGTAACAGATGCATTCTCAGTGTTGAAACGGCTGATCTGATCATTGATTTGCTCAAGCGACCTGAATCCCTGGTCATAACCAACCATGAAATTGATTTGCGCTTTCAGTTGCGGCATCACAAAAAATGCGAGCGCAATTATTGTATTTCTTATTTTCATCTGAAAGAATTTGGATCGGTAAATAGCCGCCTACACTTGCAGTCAGGACTGCAGATTGTCAATCATCACTTCAAGCAACTGCACTGCGGCCTTACTCAGCACAGTGCCGGGACCAAAAACGCCGATTACGCCATGTTCGTACAAATATTCGTAATCCTGTGGGGGAATTACCCCTCCCACGACAACCATAATGTCACTTCTGCCCAATTTTTTAAGCGCTTCGATGGCCTGCGGAACAAGGGTCTTGTGGCCGGCAGCGAGCGACGAAATACCAAGAATATGCACATCATTTTCTGCAGCTTGTCGGGCCGCCTCTTCAGGTGTCTGAAAAAGAGGTCCCATATCCACATCAAATCCTAGGTCTGCAAATCCGGTGGCGATTACTTTTGCACCCCTGTCGTGGCCGTCCTGTCCGAGTTTTGCCACCATAATTCTTGGTCTTCTACCCTCCAGGGCAGCAAACTGGTCTGCCAAAGCCTTGGCTGCTTTAAAACTCTCGTCCATTTTTATTTCGTTAGAGTAAACACTTGAAACCAGTCTGGTGGTGGCGGTAAATCTGCCAAATGCACTTTCCATAGCATCTGATATCTCACCCAATGTGGCGCGGTGGCGCGCGGCATGCACCGCAAGTTCCAACAAGTTCCCCTCACCTGTGGCAGCGGAGTGACTGATCATCTGTAGCGCATCTTTTACCTGGTATTCATTTCTACTGCTTCTGATCTGTTTCAACCTGTTGATCTGCGACTGCAACACTGCTTTGTTATCAATTTCCAGAAGGTCAATCGGCGCCTTATCGTTTTCACCAAAAATATTTACGCCAACAATAAAATCCTTACCACTATCAATTCTGGCCTGTTTTCTTGCAGCCGCCTCCTCAATACGGAGTTTTGGTACGCCTTTTTCGATGGCTTTTGCCATACCTCCCAATGCTTCAACTTCTTCAATCAGGCTCCATGCCCGCTCTGCAAGTTTGGCGGTAAGGTATTCTACATAGTACGAACCACCCCAGGGATCAATGGCCCTGGTAATTTCGGTTTCCTTTTGAAGGTAAATCTGTGTATCTCGGGCAATCTTGGCAGAAAAATCTGTAGGCAGCGCAAGTGCCTCATCCAGGGCATTGGTATGGAGTGACTGCGTTCCACCCAATGCAGCAGCCAACGCCTCAACACAGGTTCTTGCGATGTTGTTGAATGGATCCTGTTCGGTGAGACTCCAGCCTGAAGTCTGACAATGTGTGCGCAATGCCAGCGATTTTGGGCTTTTGGGATTGAACTGCTTCACGATTTTCGCCCACAGCATCCTTCCCGCCCTCATCTTGGCAATTTCCATGAAATGATTCATTCCAATCCCCCAAAAAAAAGAAAGTCTAGGCGCAAAATTGTCAATATCCAACCCAGCATCCACACCCGTTCTAAGGTATTCAAGACCATCTGCAAGCGTATAAGCCAACTCGATATCTGCCGTTCCACCAGCCTCCTGAATATGGTAGCCGGAAATACTGATGGAGTTGAATTTTGGCATGTACTGGGCCGTGTAGGCAAAAATGTCAGCGATAATCCGCATCGAAGGTCCGGGAGGATAGATATAGGTATTGCGAACCATAAACTCCTTCAGAATGTCGTTCTGGATGGTTCCCGTCAGCAATTCCCTTGCCACTCCCTGTTCCTCTGCTGCAACGATGTAAAATGCCATTACAGGAATGACTGCACCGTTCATCGTCATAGAAACCGACATCTGATCGAGGGGAATCTGTTCGAAGAGAATTTTCATGTCCTCAACGCTATCAATGGCCACACCAGCCTTCCCCACATCTCCCACTACTCTCGGATTGTCCGAATCATAACCACGGTGTGTTGCGAGGTCAAAGGCCACTGATAGACCTTTTTGTCCCTGCGCCAGATTCCTTCTGTAAAACGCGTTGCTTTCCTCCGCTGTTGAAAAACCCGCATATTGGCGAATGGTCCAAGGCTGAGTAATGTACATGGAACTGTACGGCCCTCTCAGAAACGGAGGCGTACCTGCGCCGAAGCCAAGATGCTCCATATTGCGGGTATCTTCAGCAGAAAAAACAGCTTTTACTGCAATCTTTTCCGGTGTTTCCCACTGTTCTGACCCATCAGATGCGAAGTTTCGCAATGTTGCATCAAATGGAGTATTTTTAAAGTCTGGACGCATAACAAATCCGTTATTTAGTCGCAATATTAGGGAAAAAACTTCATAAAAACGCTATTCAGCAGGCAGGTATATAATTTCGCGGGCAAATCTTTTTATTTGTTCGTTTTACGTTTTTTTCTTGCTATTTTTGCAAAAAAAAGCACCGTCAGATATGAAAATGAGACAAATTCTGCTTCTTTCATGCATCATTTTTGCGGGCATTGCCTGTAATAAACAACAGTCGAAACTGGAGGAGATAAAAAAACTGGAAACTGCACTGCTGGCAGACATAGCGAATATGGATAAGACAAAGGCAGCCGAACTGATAAAAAAATCGCAGGAATACGCCGTCACTTATCCTGAAGATACGACCTGCGCGAAAATACTGTTCAGGGCTGCTGATGTTTCCAGAAGTATCGCTGATTACCCCAACTGTATGAAGATGTGGAATGAGATCCAACACAATTATCCGCAATCAAAATATGCCGCAGAATCGCTATTCATGCAGGGTTTTACCTATGAAAATGACATCCATAACACGGATAAAGCCAGGGAGTGTTACCTGAAATTCCTTAACCTCTACCCGGGTCATGACCTTACAGATGATGTCAGCATGGCAATCAAAAACATCGATGTGCCGCTGGAAGAGCTGGTGAAACAATTTGAGGCTCAAAATAAAACAGAAATGGAGTCTTCCGCAAAATAAGCTCCTCTAAAACACCCTGATAATGTACAAACTTTTTCTGGAGCTTACCTGGTGGATGATTACCGCAATTGTAGTATGCGCAATCATGTACCCAATCTGGCCCTATACGGATGGATTTCCAGTTTTAAAGGAAAACATCATGTTCATTGTGGTTTTCATCACGCTGACAAGGTATATTTTTCTACTGAAGTACACGTACCTAGCAAATTTCAAATACCTGAAAGTGTTTCTGGTTCTGGTCGCCACCCCATGCATTTTTTACCTGGTAGAGCAGCACCAGGCCTTCCAGACCAATCTGGACAATATTGGTCCGGAATACGTTACGGCAGGAGTGGAAGACAGTAAGGTTCTGGCGATGGCCAATTACATCAAAAGTGAATTCACCCTTTTTGCCGTAGGCAGCATCATCGCCGCTGTCGCTTTTCCGTTAAGGATGATTATTTCTGTGTGGCGGCAAATCAACAAAGGCACCGTCTGAGCTTTTCCAACTGTGTGCTCAGTTCCGTTTTGTACTTTTCTTTTTTACGCCGGGCGGGGGCGTTTCCACTCTTGAAGTGGTTCTTGCACTACCGCTGCCTACAATAACCAACCTTCTGAAATCAATACCCTCTCGAAGCAGATAATCGTACACTGCACGCGCCCGAGCCACTGAAAGCACAACATTTTGCAGTTCAACCCCAGTTTTTTCCGAGTGCCCAATGATGCGAAGACGGAGGTTGGAATGCTCACGCATCAGCAATAGAATGCGATTGAGATGTAGCCCGGACTCATCCTTCAGTTGAGCACGATTTCTATCAAACAAAATTCCCTCTTCAGCCTCTTTGAGGATTTTCAGATTTGCGGCATCAGAAAGGAGTTTTTCTCCCGCTTGCTGCGCAGCGAAGGACTCCAAAACAAAACTGATTGCGTTTTCATTGTTTGGGGAGTCATTGCCTGTGACGTTGATTGGTTTGTCAGGAGCATTGGCTTTTGCCCTGAACAGACTATCAGCCATTTTATTTTCAACTGCTGTTATGACTGTAGTATCCGGACAACCGGAATTGATTTCGGATCCTTTCAGTCCAGGACATTTGTCAAACCGGTCCGCAATTCCATCTCCATCGGTGTCCGGACAACCTTTTTGCGTAACTGCCCCTACTTCTCCGGGACAGTCGTCTGCACTATCCTCAATGCCATCGCCATCTGCATCCGGACAGCCCATTGTGACTGCTGTTCCGGCAGCTTCCGGACATCGATCCGTTTTGTCGGCAATACCATCCAAATCCCTGTCAGGACATCCTTTGGTCTTTTTTGTGCCGGCCTCAAGTGGACAGGCATCCAGGTTATTGGGAATACCATCACCATCCTTATCACGGAATGCTGCGAAGCGATAACCCAATACCAGATTTGCAGTCCCAATCCAGTCTTTCTTTTCAGGATTGCCCGCCTTGCTTATACCATCGAGATAATCCGTAAAAACACGCCTGATACCAGCCTCCGCACCAACCATCCAGTTGTTGTTGAGGCTGGTATCAGGCGTGTTTTTACGGATTATCTCGATGGTATAAGCAAGGCGGGCAATCCTGAAAAACACGCCTGAT
>CANHEE010000060.1 GCA_947459655.1 Lewinellaceae bacterium | reverse complement strand
GTCGATACCTGCCAGTGCCACGAATTTCGTAAGCTTCTCAGCAGCAGCATCTGCACTGAATTGCGGTATCAGCGGACCTGTGGTCATTGATGTATACAGTGGTCCCTACACGGATAAGTTTGTGCTCGGTAACATGCAAACCAATCCGACTACCGGAGTCATTACAGGAAGTGGTGTGCCGGGAACATCAGCTGTAAATACCATTACTATCAATGGTAACGGCCACAAGATTACAAATGTCGGTAACTTTGATAATCCAAGTACTGTCTTGTTGAGTGGTGCCGACTACGTAACCATAAATAATCTCGTAATGGAGGGTGCTGACATGAATGTCAACAATCCTTATGCGATGGCATGTCACCTATGGGCACAGGCTGACAACAACAATTTCAATAACTGTACTTTTATTTCGCCTAAAATTGCGAACAATAACGGTGAATTCGCTCCTTTCTCCATTTCCAACCAGGATCGTAGGGTTCAGGGCAGTGGTGTACCGCAGATATCCGGAAGCAATAACACTGCCACTAATTGTACTATGATTGGTGGCTCAAGAGGTGTTGTGATTGCAGGAGTTACAGGAAATATTGCGCTGAACAATAAATTGATTGGCTGCACGATTTCAGACTTCAGACTTTATGGTGTTTTCACACAAAACGTGGATGGTATAACCATCAGCGGATGTACAATAGAACAGCCAACCACAACTGCAGCATTGACAACTGTCGATGCCATTCTATTGGCAACCAATTCATTAGGAGCGCTGATAGAGAAAAATACGATCAGGAAACTTTTTTGGGCAGTTCCGACCAACACCAGCACCGCTGTTGGAATTACTGTACCTGCGGGTGCTTCAGGTAAGGAGAATTTAGTCGTGAACAACGTGATATCTGATATCAGAGGTCTTGGAACCGTTACAGGAATCAATCTTGGAAATGGCAACTTCGTAAAATGTTACCACAACACCATTTCACTTGACAATACAGCAGCAACGGGAAGTGCTACGGTGACAACAGGTATTAACCACACGGGAACATTGACAACAGCGGTTGCTGAGATCAGAAACAACCTTATCACAATAACACGTGGTGGCTTGGGTACAAAAAATTGCCTTACCTATGGTGCCACTACAGCTGCGAGAATCTCAAACAACAACAACCTCTTCATGGGAGCTGTTGCCGGTACAAATTTCATCGGCACTGTAGGTACTACGACCTACGCCACCTTGGCAACATGGAAGTCGGGTTCAACATACGATGCAGCCAGCAACGACTATAATCCTTATTACACCAGTCTTTCCCTTGGTAATTACAGACCAAATAATGGTCTTATGGACAACAAGGGTGCCGCAGGTCTTGCAACCACAGATATTACGGGAGCCTCCAGAAGTGCGACTACACCGGATGTAGGGGCATATGAATACACAGTCTCGGCACTTGATGCCGCTATTTCATGGGGATCTCCAAATGGCCAGCAGACTGCGGGTATGAAGACAATTACTGTGAACATTGCAAATGTTGGTGCAGGTAATATTACCTCTTTGATTCTTGCATATTATGATGGTCTGGGTATTTACCAGCAGGAAACTTTCACCGGACTGAACATTGCACCTGGTGCGACGGCACCTGTTAGTTTCGTAACGCAGTACAATCTCGCCTCATCGGTAAGCATGACGGTAAGTATTCTGGACGTGAATGGCTTGGGTCTTGACGCATTTGACGGTAACAATACCATAGTGCAGTACTTCTGCGTAGGCCTTTCCGGCACCTACACCATAGACTTTTCAGCTCCAAACGGAGGAACAAACTTTGCAACATTCACCGATGCGGTCAAAGCATTGAGTTGTGGTGTTTTTGGTCCTGTTGTTTTCAATGTTGCTCCGGGTCAGTTTACTTTTTATGAGAGTATTGAAATTCCGGCCATCAATGGTGCCTCTGCCGTTAATACCATTACATTCAACGGAAATGGCAACAAAATCAGCTATGCAACAGATGCCATCAGACCAAGTACAGTGATGTTCTATGGTGCTGATTTTATCACGTTCAACAACCTGACTATAGAAACCACTACCACCGGAGCTTCAGCAAATGCATTTGCTTGTCACCTTTGGAGTGGGGCTGACAACAATAAGTTTAATAACTGTACATTCATCGTGCCACAGGGTGCAACATCATCGACTGCATCTGCATGTTTTTCCATTAGTGGCAATGATATTTCTGCAACGACCGGAGGTACTGTGGGTAATACAGGCGGAAATGGTAATATCCTGAATGGTTGTACATTCCAGGGTGGTTACTATGGTGCATCTTTCTACCACAATACAAACGCAGGCTCTGCAGCAACCGGAAACCAGGTGATTAACTCACTTGTACAAGATTTCCACTCAACAGGTATCAACATTGGATATCAGAATGGATTTATAGCAAGAAACAACATCTTGGAGCGTCCGACGAAAACGAGCGCAGCCACTTCCTATGGTATATTCATAACCACTGGATCTATTAATAGCGTGGTTGACAGGAACTTTATCAGAGATTTGTTTGTGGCACTTCCAACTACGCCATCGATTCACACCAATCAAGGTAATGGAATTGCCAACAACAGTTCGACTGCAACCCTGAACAATGAAAACATCATTACCAATAACGTCATCAACGGGATGTCGGGTAATGGACAGCAGTCTGGTGTATTTTTGTTGAATTCACAGTTCTGCAAGGTTTACTACAACACCGTAAACCTGAGTGATGTGAATTCCACAACGACATCAAGTGCAACCTATGGTATTTATGCGAGTAATACAACCGGTTCTGGTATTGACATCAGAAACAACATTGTTTCCATCACCAGAGGAGGTACCGGCTCGAAGTATTGCATCTACCTTGCTAGCGCTGCTCCTGTTTGCAACTACAACAACCTGCACATGGGTGCTACAACCGGAACAACCAACTACTATGGTACCACAACAGGAACCACCAGCCCGCAGCTTACTTTTGCCGGATGGCAGTCTGTTGGCAAGGACCTTAACAGTACCATCGTAAATCCGTTATTTGTAAATGCAGCTGTCGGTAACCTAAGGCCTATATCTGCTGCAATGAACAATACCGGTACGCCGATTACTGGTATTACAACCGACTACACCGGAGCTACCAGAAATCCGACTGCACCGGACGTAGGAGCTTACGAGTTTGAGCCTGCAGACTCTGATGCGGCAATCAGTTGGGTTTCGCCGACAAGTCCGATGGGTCCTGGTCCGAAAATTATCACAATAAATGTAGCCAATGTTGGATTGAACGCGATTACGTCACTTACCATGTCATACAGCGATGGTGTGAACAATGTAAGTCAGACCTTCAACGGACTAAACATTGCGACTGCAACAAACCAGAACATCAGCTTCAGTACTTCCTATAACTTTACGAGTAGTGTAGTCATCACAGTGATTCAGAGTAAGGTGAACAATATCAATGATCCGACTCCTGCGAACAGTACCATTACCAGAAACGTATGTATCGGATTGGATGGAACATACACCATCGATCAGTTTACTCCGACAGGAGGATTCAACTTCGCGTCGTTCACAGATGCTGTTAATGCGATGATATGTGGTGGTGTTGCCGGCCCGGTTACCATCAATGTTTCAGCTGCAGTTTATAATGAGCAAATTGATATTCCTGAAATTCTGGGAACTAGTGCTACAAACACCGTTACTTTCAACGGTTATGGTCAGGCAACCCTACAATACAATGCTACACAGTTCAGCTCACACACACTGTTGCTCTCAGGTGCAGACTATTTCACGTTCAACGACTTCACTTTCAAAAGCATGAATCCGAACGATGCGATGACCTGTCACCTTTGGAATGGTTCAAACTACAACAAATTCAACAACTGTAGCTTCGAAATTCCTTTTGGCAATGGTACTGCAGACATTCCGTTTTCTATTACACCATCCAAACTGAGCTGGTTGTCTTCAACCGGTGTGCCGGGCGGAAGCAACAATACGGTGACCGGATGTACCATGAGAGGTGGTTATGCTGCCAGTGCACTTGTCGGAACTGCCGCTTCACCTGATGTCAACAATAAACTAATCAACTGTGCGATCACTGAAGGTTATGTTTATCAGTCCTACAATGTAAATCAGAACAACCTTCTGATCAGAGGTTGTACAATGGAGAAACCTTCAAGAACAAGCACTTATGGTTTCTACGGTATTTACTTGTCGGGAGTTACTTACAGTAATTTCGAGAAAAACATCATCAGAAACCCATTTGGTGGCGGTTCTGCAGGAAATCAGAGTGGTTGTAATGGTATCTATAGTACTATGAACAACTCTTTGGGTGGTGACAACAAGTTTATCAATAACCTGATTTACAACATGAATACCGGTAACGCAGAGTTGTATGGTATACAGCTGAGCAACACGACAAACAATACCGTTTGGCACAATACCATTGTGTTGGATGGACAGTCAGCAACTGCCAATACAGGTTATGGTATCATGTGTTACGGTAATTCAGGAATTGATATCAGAAACAACAATATCTTCATCACCAGATCAGGCGCTGCCAACTATGGTTTGCACTTCCTTGATATGGCTGGAAAGCTTTGTGATTACAACAACATTTATGTGAATTCAACATCTGCCGTGAATTACATCGGTAAAGCTGGTCAAATAGACGTGAGTTCTTTTGCTACCTGGAAAACGGTCAATTTTGGCACTTTTGACAAGAATAGTACAAATGTTGACCCAATGTTTGTTGCTCCGGGTATTGACTTCAGACCCTCAAACAATGTTATGAACAACAGAGGTGCTACAGGACTTGCCGTAGCCACAGACCTGGGAGGAACAGCACGTCCTTACCGTCCGGATGCAGGAGCTTACGAATTCGGTACTTTGCCTCCGCCAACGCTTTCAGGTAAAGTATTCCTGAATCATGTCAATGGTGGACTAATGAGCGTTTATTTAACGACCACAGGACAGACACCTCCGGCAGCACTTTGGAATTTCCCGATGAGCGATCCGTACAGTACAGCACCATTGAACTCCAGATTTGCTCACGTTAACAATGGTCCGGTACAAACTACTACTCCGTCGGCGGTAACGTCCAATCCGATAACAGACTGGATTTTCCTTGAGCTTAGATCCGGCGCACCGGGAGCTACTTCAGTGGTTTACACGCAGGCAGCTTTGCTGCAGTCAGATGGTGATATTGTAAGCGCAGCAGACGGGGTATCACCGGTTGAATTTACGAATGCACCGGAAGGAACATACTACATCGCTGTAAGACACAGAAATCACACCGGATTCAGAACAAGTGGTGCCTACGCACTTACAAGTTTCCCGATTACCTTGAATTTTACAGATAACTCCGTTGCGCTGAACGGTTCATTCCCACAATCACAGGTTGGTTCTGTATGGGCAATGAATGGAGGTGATGCCAACTATGATGGATCTGTGGATGCGGTAGATAGCATCAACTGGGAAACAGAGAACGGATTGTTTGATGACTACAAAAACAACGCTGATTACAACATGGATGGATCAGTTGACTCCATTGATTCCATCACCTGGGAGAACAATAATGGTAAATACGAAGAGTTGGATTAATTAGTATTATAGGATTAATTTATTGGTTTGAAGCGGCCGGCATATTACGTCAGCCGCTTTTTTTATGCTGAAAGGAAAAGGTTCTGCTAGTTTTAGATTCGGTTACTATTGTTTAAAATTTCTACCTTTGCACCAAACAAATGCAATGGAGTTTTTAGCGCAGCATATTGAGGCTTTGATTTTTTCAACAGAACATCCGATATCTGTGAAGGAAATTAAGTCCGCACTCGACCTCACTTTTGAGGTCAATATCAGCAAGGATGAAATTACGGAAACGATAGTAAAGTTGATTCAGCGCTATCAGGAGGGTGATTATGCTTTTGAAATTCTTGAAATTGCTGATGGATTTCATTTCATGAGCAAGCCAGCTTTTCATGCTGTTGTGGGCACTCACCTCAAGCAAACGACAAAAAAAAGGCTTTCACAGTCCGCGCTTGAAACACTTTCGATCATTGCCTACAAACAACCCATCAGCAAGAGCGAACTTGAGCAGATCAGGGGGGTAAGTTGCGATTACTCTATCCAGAAGTTACTTGAAAAGGAACTGATCGAAATCAGTGGCAGAAGTGATGCTCCGGGAAGGCCCCTACTCTATGCTACATCGCAGAAATTCATGGATTATTTCGGCTTGAAAAGTCTCCGGGACCTTCCTAAAACAAAAGACTTCAAAGAACCTGAGAGCGAAATTGGAGAGCAATTGCCTATCGAAGAAACTCTGCCGGATGGTATCAGCGAAAACTAATTTTTAATCGCTGTGTTTTCATAAATAAAAAAGAAATGAGTGAAGTACTTGTCAACAGAGTGGCCTCCAGCGGTTTGATAACCATCAAGCTGGAAGATTTTTTTCCGAAGGGAGAAATCGCTGAATTTGACCTCCGTCCTTTCTTATTCATGGAACTCATCCTGAAAGAGAAAGACTTTCGTGAGGCTATGAAGACACATGATTGGTCACAATACCAGGGGAAAAATCTCGTTGTTTTCTGCTCAGCTGACGCGATAATTCCAGTGTGGGCCTATATGCTTGTAGCCGTACATGTCGCGCCTTTTGCCAACGCTGTTTTTCAGGGTGACGCCGAGAATTTTTTGAAGGCGCACTACGAAAAAGTAATCAGTGATCTGGACATCAGCGTGTACGAACATCAACGCGTCGTTGTGAAAGGCTGCAGTGACAAACCGGTACCACCCTCTGCTTACCTTTCACTGACCCGAAGACTGCATCCCGTGGTACAGAGTATCATGTATGGCGAGCCTTGCTCAACAGTACCCATCTACAAAAAAGCGAAAAGTGAATAAAAAATGCCTGCGAATTTTGCAGGCATTTTGATGTAGGTATTTTCAAAAGGGAAAACTTAAATTCAAATTGGTTTGCATTTGCGCTTCAGCCAACCGGTTTCTGCAGGATTCAGTTGTGGTGAAAGAGCCTCGAAAACCTTGGCGTGATAGTGGTTTAACCACGCTTTTTCCTGCGGACTGATCAGCGATTTTTCAATCATCGTTGTGTCTATCGGAAACAGGGTGACTGTATCAAACTGATAGAACGTAGTGCCTTCAAATGTTTCAGCTTCTTCCACAAAAATAAGATTTTCAATTCTGATACCGAACTCGCCGACCCTATAGTATCCGGGTTCGTTTGAGCTGAGCATACCTGGTTCATGGGCGACACTCCCCCTTGAGGCGAGTCCCGTGATGAAGCCCTGTGGCGGTTCATGTACATTTAGAAAGCATCCAACACCATGCCCTGTGCCATGGCCATAGTTGAGGTTGTGCTGCCACAGGTACATCCTCGCCAGCGTGTCCATCTGAACGCCCTTTGTTCCTTTAGGGAATTTGAGCATGGCCAGTGCGATATGACCTTTGAGGACCAGCGTGTAGGCCTTTTTTTGTTCGTGTGTTGGCTCGCCGAATGCGATTGTTCTGGTTATGTCTGTAGTGCCGTCGAGGTACTGTCCGCCCGAGTCAATCAGCAGTATGCCTTTGTTTTCTACATAGGCGCATTTACCTACTTCGGGCCGATAGTGCACGATGGCACCATTGGCATTGTAACCAACTATGGCATCAAAACTCTCGCCGTAGTATAGGGGCATTCGCGAGCGGAAATAGGCAAGTTTAGCTGCGATTTCCGTCTCTGCGACAGGCCGTTTTTTCACCTCTTTTTCCAACCAGCGGAAAGCTTTTACCAGTGCGACACCATCTTTCACCATGGCATTTTTAGTACCCGCAATTTCTGTCTGATTTTTTACCGCTTTCAGGGCAATAGGAATGGTTTCGGACTCAATGACTTTTGCATGTGAGATTCTATTGAAAAGATAAATGCTGGTCGTGTTATTGTCCGCTGCAATACTTTTGGAAGCAGGCAATATTTCGAGAAAAGAGAGGACTGAGTCATAGGGCTTCACCGTTATGCCGTCATTTTCGAGTTCAACTTTCAGTGATGCAGGTATTTTCCGGCCGTCTATGAATAGGAAAGCTTTTTCCATGCCTATGATGGAATAGGCATAAAAAACGGGATTACATTCTACATCACTGCCCCTAAGGTTAAACGTCCAGCAAATGTCATCGAGCGTGCTGATGAGGTGAAAGTCTGCACCTGCGGTTTTCATGCTTTCACGAATTTGCTGCAGCTTCTCGGTTCTTGTACGACCAGCATAGTCGACAGCATGTTCAAAAATGCGCTTTCCGGGGACAGGAGGTCTATTTTCTGTCCAGATTTCTGAAATCAGATCCAGGTCATATCGCAGGGTGATTCCCTTGGCAGAGAATGCGCGTTCGATTTGTCTGACTTGTCCGACTGTAAAAAGTCTGCCGTCAACGCCTACTGTCGAACCCGGAGCAAGGTTTTCGCAAAGCCAGTCTATGTGCTCAGCAGCACCTTGAACCTTCATGCGCTGTAGTTTCCAGTCGCTGCCCGATAATTCCGTTTCTGCCTGTATGAAATAGCGTGAATCTGCCCATACGCCTGCGAAATTCCGGGTGGCAACTGCGGTGCCCATGGAGCCGGTAAAACCCGTAAGCCAGGTTCTTGATTTGTAGTGATCTGCAACATATTCGCTTTGGTGTGCATCGCTGCTGGGAATGATACAGGCATCAATCTTATGGGCCGTCATCTGTGCTCTGAGCGCGGATAGCCGCTTATTGTAGGTATTGCTCATTTTTTGAATGATTAATGTTAAATGTGCGTAAATTTAGGATAAAGTAGCCATTTTCAGACAAAAGTAGTTTAAAATAAATTCAATGGGATGATTGTCAAATAAATTTTCCGGAGGTGTGAAAATAGCGGAGATTTTCAGGATATTAAGGATTAAACCATGCTTTACCGTAAAAAATCAGTCTGTTTTTTAAACAAATGTTTGACTCAGTTGTATATACCTCGCTTAATCGCAGTACAATGCAGTTTCAGGAAGGCAAGGAAAAATTTTTACATGCGTGGGGTACGCTGGGCTCCGACTGGGGTATCAATCGGACGATGGCTCAGGTGCATGCATTGCTGCTCATTGCACCTGCTGCAATGTGTGCGGATGAAATAATGGCTGAACTGCAGATATCCAGGGGAAATGCCAATATGAACCTTCGCTCACTGCTCGACTGGGGATTGATCTACAAGGAAATCAAGCCCGGCGACCGCAAGGAGTATTTTGTTGCTGAGAAGGACATGTGGACGGTTGTGAGACAAATTATCCTGCATCGCAAGAAAAAAGAACTTGATCCCATTGTCAAACTGCTGAACGAACTGTCTGATGTAAATCCGCAATGCGAAAAATCAGAAGAGTTCTGCAAAACCATCCGCGAAATCAAGCTTTTCACCAGTAAAGCAGACTCTACACTCGACACTCTTGTCAATGCAGATTCCAACTGGTTCTTGGGCACATTCCTGAAGTTAATCAGGTGAAATAACGCCGTTCCCCACCTCAAAATTAATCTCCCTACCGCGCCGTTAATTGAAAAGTAATGAGTACTTTTGCGTCGCAAAAAGCACCCTTTTACGCTTCCATTTTCAAATAATTAAACGGAGTAGATTAGTATGAGCAAACTCGTTTCCTACGATAAATTTTCAAGCAGACATATTGGTATCAACATTACTGAAGCGGCAGAAATGCTGGCAGCCGTTAATGCCTCTTCCCTTGATGAATTGATTGATCAGACCGTTCCAGACGCTATCAGAAGAAAGGGAGCGTTGAATCTCCCCGAGCCCCTCAGCGAGTACGAATACCTGACGGAAATCAGCAACATTGCCTCAAGGAACAAGGTGCTGAAAAGCGCCATTGGAATGGGATTTTACGGAACGGTAACGCCCTCCGTTATTTTGAGGAACCTGTTTGAAAATCCGGGTTGGTACACGCAGTACACCCCTTATCAGGCAGAGATTGCACAGGGAAGACTGGAGTCTCTGCTTAATTTTCAGACGATGGTCAGTGACCTGACCGCCTTGCCGATTGCCAATGCATCATTGCTGGATGAAGGTACGGCTGCCGCTGAGGCAATGACCCTTTTTTACCACGAAAAAAATGCTAGAGCAAAGGGAGACAAGGCAAATGTATTTCTGGTATCTGCCAAAGTTTACCCACACACCGTGGCTGTTTTGAAGACCCGAGCCGAGCCACTGGGTATTGAGGTAAGGGTGCAGCAAAGCGATGAATTTGTTTTCGGCGATAAAGTATTCGGTATGCTTTTGCAGTATCCTGACAAGGAGGGCAATGTCATCGATTATAAATCACTGATCAGCAACGCCAAATCTTCAGGGGTTTATGTTACGCTGGCCTGCGACATACTTAGCCTTGCGCTGATAACTCCACCAGGTGAAATCGGAGCCGACTGTGCTGTAGGAACCACGCAACGTTTAGGCGTTCCGATGGGATTTGGTGGTCCGCATGCAGCCTATTTTGCTACAAAAGACGAATTCAAAAGACAAATTCCGGGTAGGATTATCGGAGTTTCTGTCGATTCCCATGGTAATCGCGCGCTGAGAATGGCTTTGCAAACAAGGGAGCAGCATATCCGACGTGAAAAGGCGACATCCAACATCTGCACAGCACAGGCGTTACTGGCAAATATGGCAGCCATGTACGCTGTGTACCATGGACCTGCAGGAATACGCGCAATTGCAGATAGAATTCACCTATTGGCACGGGTGCTCGATGAGCAGCTGAAAGCACTGGGGTATTCACAAACCAATTCTTATTATTTTGATACCCTGAGAATTGGCAATCTGGATGTTGATACCGTGAAAAAACTGACGGACGCCTGCGTTGGGTCAGGAATCAATATTTACCGCGGAAAAACCTCCGTACAGATTAGTCTGGACGAAACCTATAGCATCAAGGACATACAAACACTGAGTGATATTTTTGCCTCAGCGAAAGGAGTAGCGACCAATAACACTGTGAAAGAACCTTCAGGGTTGATGTTGCCGGATGGAATGAAGCGTCATACTACCTATCTGACACACCCTGTCTTCAACAGGTATCATTCAGAAAGCAAAATGATGCGCTACCTGAAGCGTCTGGAGAATATGGACCTTTCATTGGTGCATTCCATGATTTCGCTCGGATCCTGCACCATGAAACTCAATGCGGCAACGGAAATGATTCCCGTAAGTATGCCTGCATTTGCCAACATGCACCCCTTCGCACCGGCAGACCAGTGGGAGGGTTATGCGCAGGTTTTCCGCGAACTGGAAGATTGGTTATGCGAATGTACCGGGTTTACCGCTTGCTCACTGCAGCCGAATTCAGGCGCCCAGGGCGAGTACACAGGGCTATTGACCATCCGTGCTTTCCATCATGCAAATGGTCAGGGGCACCGCAATATTGCGCTGATTCCTTCCTCTGCGCACGGCACCAATCCGGCTAGCGCAGTGATGGTCGGTATGCAAGTGGTTGTGGTAGCTTGTGATAACGAGGGCAATATCGATTTCGCTGATCTGAAATCCAAAGCGGAAGAACATAGTAAAAACCTTTCCTGTCTGATGGTTACCTACCCGTCTACGCACGGTGTATTTGAAACGGAAATCAGACAGATATGTGACCTGATTCACAGCCATGGCGGAAAAGTGTACATGGATGGTGCAAACATGAACGCCCAGGTGGGACTAACATCACCGGGACTCATTGGTGCGGATGTCTGTCACCTGAATCTGCACAAGACCTTCGCGATACCGCACGGAGGCGGCGGACCCGGAATGGGACCAATCTGTGTAAATGATAGTCTGGCACCATTTCTGCCAACGCATCCCAATTATAAGACCGGCGGTGAAAAAGCGATTTTGCCGGTATCGTGGGCGCCCTACGGTAGCGCCAGCATTCTTCTGATCTCTTATGCTTACATCAGGATGCTCGGTGCAAAGGGCGTGACTGATGCGACAAAATATGCCATCCTGAATGCGAACTACATCAAAGCCAGGCTGGAAGGCGCCTATCAGATTCTGTATACCGGTGAAAAAGGAAGGGCAGCGCATGAATTGATTGTGGATTTGCGACAGTTCAAAGCACTGAACATCGGTGCTGAGGACATTGCCAAGCGACTAATGGACTACGGTTTTCACGCCCCTACATTGTCTTTTCCGGTTGCAGGAACGATTATGATTGAACCTACTGAAAGCGAAGACAAGGAAGAGCTGGATAGATTCTGCGATGCCCTGCTTCAAATCAGAAAGGAGATAGATGAAATCGCATCCGGTGAAGCAGATGCAGAGGACAATGTGTTGCACAATGCTCCACACACTTTGGCCGTCATCAGTGCGGACAATTGGGAGAAATCTTACTCCAGGGAAAAGGCTGCGTTTCCGCTGCCATACCTCAGACAGGGCTACAAGTTCTGGCCTTCAATCGGCAGGGTCAACAACGCGCAGGGCGACAGAAATCTGGTTTGCACCTGTCCACCGATGGAAGAATATGCCTGATGAAAGGCATTTATCGATGAAATAAATACTTATAGCCCGTACCTTTCTGTTTGCTTAAACAAATCGTACGGGCTTTTTCACGCAACACAATATAGATTGAAAAATGCACTACGGTACTGAGGAACTGATTGAGGAAGTTATCCGGATAGCAGAGCTGGCTGGAAAAGTTATTATGGAGGTTTATGAAACGGCTGATTTCGGAGTGGAATCGAAGTCTGACGAATCTCCCCTGACCAGGGCTGACCGTTCCTCCAACGAACTGATTTGCAGAATGCTTTCCGCGCTGACACCGGATTGTCCCTTGATTTCTGAGGAAAACGAAATGCCGCTGTTTGAAGAGCGTAAACGGTATAGGCAGTACTGGCTCATTGACCCGTTGGATGGCACCAAGGAGTTCATCAAAAAGAATGGTGAATTTGCAATAAATATCGCTTTTATGGAAGGAGATGAGCCTGTTTTGGGCGTGGTTCATCTGCCTGCAAAAAAGGAGACCTATTGGGCATGTCTTGGGAAGGGATCCTGGAAAATAGCCAACGGACAGTCTGTGAAGTTGAGCGCCGCATCATTTTCAATGTCGCAGATGGGTCTGGTCATTGCCGTTTCATTATCTCATTCCAACGACGAAACGACCGATTATCTTCGGCAATTTCAGCAACCGGTAATTCTTGCACGAGGCAGTGCCCTGAAAATGATGATGATTGCCGAAGGCAGTGTTCACCTGCATCCGAGATTTGGTGGTACGATGGAATGGGATACCGCGGCACCACAGATTATTGTTGAAGAGGCGGGAGGGAAAGTTCTGCAAATGGATGGTTGTTCGATAAGGTACAACAAGGAAAGTCTGAGAAATCCTGATTATGTGGTTTATGGCAAGTTGAGGGAGTAACTTTAATTTACCCTGGTGGTGGCAAGCAGTCTTTTCACACTGTACTTACCTGCGCCATTGGCCGACAAAATCATCAGTCCACCGGCGATAGCGATGTTTTTGATAAACATAATTTGCTGAAAGTACGCGTTTTCGGGGTCTGAATCCCAGAATTGATATACGGCGAATGTGTAGGGAATCCAGTAGATGCAGATCAGCAGAGAACCAATTCCAACCCGGTATCCGATGGCAATCAATGTTGCACCGAGTGACAGGGCGACGATAGCTGCGTGGTAGAGAAATTCGGGGTTCCAGGTAAATCCGTAGTCGGCCATGAGTTTCATGGTGAAGGTCTTATCCGTGCTTTTATCAACTGCAAGATAAACAAAAACAGAAGCTAGGAAAAGCCTTCCTGCGAGATCAAGTATATCTTTCATTGTAGTTTATTTTTTTTGGGAACAGGATCAAAGCCATGTCCTCCCCAGGGGTGACAACGACCGATTCTTTTCATTCCGAGCCAGATACCTCTGATGATTCCCCATTCTTCAATGGCCTGGATCATGTAGTGCGAGCAGGTCGGCTGGTATCTGCACTTATTTGGGCCCAGTATCGGTGAAATAAAAATCTGATAAAAACGAACCGGAAGAATGAAGATGCGTTTGAAAAACCTATTCATTTTTGCAAAGGTATGAAATGAATATACTAAATTTTACACCGAATGGATATTTTATAGCATTCTTAATCCTATTTTTGTTCTCATTAAAAAAAGAGCAAATGCCACATTCCCAAGCCAAGCTAATCGTCTTAAGTTTATTTTCCCTCGTTGTTTTAGGTTGCAGCTCATCCCGAAAACATCGAGAAGAAGATCACGAAAATAAGCAGCGGCCTTCTGAGTTGTTTTACCAGCAAAGGACCTACCCCGAACGCAGTTTCAATATTAGCGGATATTTCAAGGCAATGGATCAGGTAAGCGAAAAAACGCATCTCAGAAGCGGTCCTTTCAATGGATTTAACGGATCATGGAACGCTGAAGGTCCCAACAATGTGGGTGGAAGAATAAATTGCATTGCCGTTCATCCGATCAATAGTGATATCATCCTCTTGGGAACTGCTTCCGGCGGAATGTTTCGCACCTCCAACGGCGGAAAAAATTGGACGCCTGTTTTTGACAACCAGAACACGCTTGCAATCGGTGACATAACCTTCGTGCCTTCAAATCCCGATATCGTTTTTGCCGGCACCGGCGATCCCAACATCAGTGGTTATCCATTCGTAGGCAGTGGTGTGTACAAGAGTATCGATGGCGGACTCACCTGGACCTACAGCGGACTGAAAGAGACCAGGATTGTCTCCAGAATAGTGGTTCACCCTACCAATCCAAGCATCGTTTTTGCTGCGACCATGGGTTCGCCCTTTGAACGCAACGAAGACCGCGGGTTATACAGAAGCGTCAATGGCGGACTCACCTGGACTAAAGTGTTTTTTGCCAGTACGCAGGCGGGCGTTATCGATGTAATACTCTCCACACAGAATCCAAATCTGCTCTATCTTGCTTCGTGGGACAGGATAAGAACCAACAGAGAAAGCATTATCGCAGGCCCTTCTTCGAAAGTGTACCGCTCACTTGATGGGGGGACCAGTTGGAATGTAGTTGGGGGCATTCCGACTACAGATATCGGCCGCATCGGACTTTCTTTTGCGCCGACATCACCGACGACACTTGTGGCTATCGCAAGCAACGCTGCGGGCGATCTAAAGGGCATATACAGAACCACCAATAGCGGCTCAACATGGACCAACCTGGCTACTACATCCATTTCTCAAAATCTATTTTCGGGAATGGGCTGGTACTTTGGCAAGGTGGCGATAACTGCCAATGGCGAAATATATGCGCTTGGAGTTGACTTGTGGCGGTATAGAAACAACAACTGGGAAAACTTGACCGAGGCTGTAGACAAGGTTCATGTAGACATGCACGACGTGACCTTTAGCGGCAATTTTATGTATCTCGCTACCGATGGCGGTGCCTACAAAACGGAAGTAAACAGCGGGGTCTGGTCAAAAATAGAAAATCTCGGTATTACACAGTGCTACCGCGTTTCCATTAGTCCGCATGCGAATGGTAAGTACTGGATAGGATCACAGGACAATGGTACAACGGTCGGAAACAGCAGTACTGCGAATCAGTGGAATACAGTGCTTGCAGGAGATGGCTTCAGAACACAGTTTTTTAGGTCACCTCGAAATGCGTTTATCGTAGAGCTGCAGGAGGGCAATCTGATGGTCACAAGGGATAGCGGGCAGTCGTTCACGGGGGCAACCCTGGGTATGCAGGTTTCTGAGCGTAAGAGCTGGGATATGCCCTACTTCATCAGCCCATTTCCATCACAGAACATGTATGCGGGAACCTACCGGGTATTCAGAAGTGCAGGAAGTACCTCTCCGGTGTGGCAAAACATAAGTGCCGACCTGACCAAGGGAAATATATATGGCGATAAATTTCATGTGGTCACAGCGCTTGCAGAGAGCAGACAGACGGAGGGACTACTGTACGCGGGAACAAGTGACGGTAACGTGTGGATTTACGAGCAGAAATCCTGGTTTAAGATCAGCGACAGTCTGCCGAATCGCTATGTCACCAGCATCAGGACGTCGCCTTCAAGAACAAATTCGGTCTACGTAACCCATTCCGGTTACAAGGACAATGACAATACACCACTGATTCACGTTTCTACGGACAAAGGTTTTAGCTGGAAACCCATCAAGGGCGACTTGCCCGATATTGCGCTGAACGATGTGGCCATTTTGCCGAATCAGAACGATTCCATCCTTTTTGTGGCAACTGACGCTGGTGTTTTCGGCACTAAAAACAGGGGGCGCAACTGGCAGCGACTTGGAAAAAATATGCAGATGGTACCTGTTTAGGAACTCGCAGTCGACTCAGTCAGCAGATTATTGATTGCGGCTACTCATGGAAGAAGTGTTTTCTCCTATCCGTTTGATTCCATTACCGGCAGACCCGCACCTACCTTTACAGTGAGCGGAAAAATTACGCTGCCCAATGGTACTCCACTTCAGCGGGTGAAAGTGAGCATTCAGTATGGAAACACTACTGAGGTAGTAGATGCCGACAACAATGGTGTATACGTGCTATCGGGACGAATTCCGGCTGATTCTAAAGTGACCATTACGCCTTCGCGTACAGATTTCAGTCCTTCAAATGGGGTTTCCACATCCGATGTGGTGGCGATTCAGAAGCACGTGTTGAGCGTATTGCCGCTAAATGACCCCTACAGGATTATGGCCTCAGATGCCAATGTTTCTGGCAGCGTAAGCACGGCGGATATTGTTCTTTTGCGGAAGGTGATTCTGACTATTTTGGACACCCTGCCGAGAAACTGGCGTTTTGTTCCAAAATTGTACGTTTTCCCAAATCCGCTTGTGCCGTTCAATGCGCCTTCATCGATTGTCATTCAAAAGCTGGATGCTGTGCGCAATGACCTTGATTTTATTGGCATAAAAACAGGCGATGTAAACAACAGCGCTTCTCCGAATTAAAGCAACATGACATCAACATCAGCAAATAAATAATTTTCAAACAGCATTAAATAAATGGAAAAAGACTTTTTGAGAAAACTGGGACTGAAGCGCAACAACGCCGGTACCAGTACCGGACTGGAATCATTCAGTTCCCGCAAGTACATCAAATCATTCTCTCCTGTCGACGGCGAATTTATCGGAAGTGTCAGTGTGACTACCCGTGAGCAGTACGAGGCTGTCATTGCGAAAGCACAGGAAGCTTTTGTAATCTGGAGGAAAATGCCGGCCCCAAAAAGGGGAGAAATCGTAAGGCTTTACGGAGAAGAGCTCCGGAAAAACAAAGACGCGCTCGGCAAGCTGGTGTCCTACGAGATGGGAAAAAGTCTGCAGGAGGGCTACGGAGAGGTTCAGGAAATGATTGACATCTGCGATTTTGCAGTGGGTCTCTCCCGACAACTTTACGGTTTGACTATGCACTCTGAACGTCCGGCTCACCGCATGTATGAGCAGTGGCATCCGCTCGGCATTGTGGGCATCATTTCAGCATTCAACTTTCCGGTGGCCGTATGGTCATGGAACGCCATGCTGGCCATGGTCTGCGGAGATGTATGTGTCTGGAAGGCATCAGAAAAAACACCGCTTTGTGCGATAGCTTGTCAGAATATTTTGATGAAAGTGCTCAGAAACAACAATCTACCGGAGGGTATCAGCTGCATCATCACCGGCGACTACAAAGTAGGTGAATGGATGAGTCAGGACGGCAGGATACCGTTGGTTTCTGCGACGGGAAGTACAAGGATGGGTAAAATCGTGGCAAAAGCGGTTGCCGGCCGTTTGGGAAGGACTATTCTGGAACTGGGAGGAAACAATGCCATCATCGTAACGCCGAGTGCAGATCTGGACATCGTGCTCACGGGGGCGGTTTTTGGTGCGGTCGGAACCGCGGGACAACGCTGCACCACTACACGTAGGCTGATCATACACGACAGCATTTACGACAAGGTAAAGGAAAAACTGGCGAAAGGCTATGCTCAACTGCGCATCGGAAATCCGCTCGACCAGTCCAATCACGTCGGTCCGCTCATCGACAAAGCAGCAGTTGAATCTTATCGCTCTGCCATTGAAAAAGCAAAAAGCGAAGGTGCCAAGTTTGTAGTGGACGGGGCGTTCTTGAGGGCAAGGGATACGAGAGCGGATGCTATGTAAAACCATGCATCGCTGAGGCCCGAAATGAGTTTGAAATTGTTCAGCATGAGACCTTTGCGCCAATACTTTACATCATGAAATACAGTGCAATTGATGACGCCATAGCCATGCAGAACAATGTTCCGCAAGGACTGAGTTCAGCCATCATGACCAACAACATGCGCGAGGCAGAGCAGTTTTTGTCGGTCGCCGGATCCGATTGCGGCATCGCCAATGTAAACATTGGAACCAGTGGTGCCGAAATCGGTGGCGCCTTTGGTGGAGAGAAAGAGACAGGCGGTGGCAGGGAGTCGGGTTCAGATTCCTGGAAAGCCTATATGCGCAGACAGACCAACACCATCAACTATAG
>CANHEE010000059.1 GCA_947459655.1 Lewinellaceae bacterium | reverse complement strand
TTAGGTGTGTACACATCAGCAACCAGAGGCTGACCAAGCGTACGGCCTATTTGAGGAACTGCAAGCACTGTGTAGTTCTTTCCATAGATTGTTGTTGTTTTGCTCACATCAGAAAACTGAGGGGTAAGGTAACGCTGGGCGTTCAGACCTACAGTCATCATAGAGAAAGCAGCCAACAATAAAAGTAAATGCTTTTTCATCATGAATAATTTTAATGAGTTAATAAAAATGTATTTGAATTTAGTTTTTTACAAAATCGTAAACCACAGTCACATAGGCCAAACGACCGATTCTAGGACCGCCATAGGTCTGGAACTGCAATTTGTTGAGCACATTTGAAGCCCCAAATTTAAAGGTGGTATTTAATTTAGGCACTCGGTAATTCATCTGCGCATCCAGCAAATCATAAGTTGGGATAAAACCGGTAAATTGTGGAGATCCTTCAAATGTAAACCCCTGAATCCATTTGTAGTTGATCAAAAAACCGAATTTACCTTCTTTCTTCCCGATATCTCTTCCTGAAATACTGATGTTGAATTTGTTTCTTGGTGTATTGAATGCAGGAATAATCGGATCATCCACAAACTCCTTATTCAATTTGTTCCAGCTGTAATTACCGGAAAGCATATAGTATTTTTTAAAGTAGTAGTTGGCTCCCACAGAAAATCCCTGCGTTGTTACCCTATTGGTAGAGTTTGCAGCGTATCTGTATACCTTTACGCCTGTCGGAAAGCCAGTGGTTGCATCAAACTTAGATTCTACACCGATATTGTATCCAAGAAAGTCATCGTAGATACTGAAATAGTAACTGGCATCAACAAAAATCTTTTCAAAAAGTGTTGTCCGGTAACCTATCTCAGTACTTTTTACTTTCTCGGGTTTAATTGCAGGTATGTCAAAATAAGTTAATCGTTTCTTGTCAAAATTGCTGTCTAGGTAATCTCGAAAGGACTGAACAGTAATTAATCCTTGGACCCCGTCAATATTTCCGGCAAGAGTGGCCCTACCAACATTCAGGAAAAGGTACTGGTCTGTTAGCGTCGGATTGCGGATTGCAGAGGAGAAGGATAGTCTGAAATAATTGTCTTTATCAGGCTGGTAAACGAGTGATGCTGCAGGAGAAAAAAGGTAGTCGAAATTCAGGTTTTTGTCCATCCGAAGTGTGGCATTTGCCTTGAGTCGGTTGTTCATGTACTTCTTTTCAATTCCGCTGTAAAATCCAAACTCAGTATTTCTGATTTTTCGGCCTGCAGTATCATAAAATATTGTGCCCTCGGAATTCGGTCTGTATTGTCTGAAGCTACCTCCGACAACTATTTCATCAGTCCATTCCGGCGTAAACTTGTATTCACCCTGAGCATGATACAGGGCTGAACGATCAAAAAAGCGTGTACCTGCTTCCGAGGCCACTAGTCTTTTGTTTGACTTCCGGGATGTGATTTCATCAAAAACTTGTTGAAAACGCTCTGTTCCGGGCAACAGAAAACCCAGACCTTTCGACAGCGAAGGTGCCACCGTAACAGTATCCGCATACATTCTGCAGGCCTTATGCCAGTCGCTTAGCAGGCCCTGATTATCTTTCAGCCACTGATTTGCCTTGTCCTTGTCTATTTCAACCATGAAAGTTGCCGGATTGAAAAAGTCTTTCGGGTAACCGAGTTCCTGCATTTTTTTCTTACCGTAGTTGGTCCTCCAATAATAAACGTAATCATTGTTCCAACCCTCATTGCTTTTGTTTCTCTCCTGCAAAAGAAGCGCTGTGAAATAAGGGTCAAAAGAACGTCCGGCATCTTCCTGAGTGCTGTAAGCTCTGATAAAGTACTTGTCCGCTTTTCGCAGTTCTATCCTATTCTGGTAAAAAGTTATGTCACGAAGGCTGAAGCGGTTGTCCCCTTGGTACACTGTAGTCCCGTTTCCGAGGTTGAAATTATAAACCAGTTCAGGCGATTCATCTTTCATTGAAGGCCGAAGCCTGTAATGTACAGCGGCACTCGTCTTTAAATTTTTTGTATTGTAATCCACAAGGTCTTTTTCGCGGTAGCCGGTACGGTGATACTGCCCCATGCCAACGTATTCTGAAAACAACGGTGATTTGGATTGGTCAAAGGTCGGACTATACTCATCACCATAAGTATTCACGGCGTCGTACCCACCTGTATTGCTTTTGGGTACATCAGATCCCGTTACCGGGTCATAGTTGTCGGCTTCCCAGTCGTAGGCACGCATGTAGGAAAAATTTACCTTGAATGCCAGCAAGTCGTTTCCGGCCCTATTTTTAATGACATCTGCATATCGAATTCCTCCCTCGTAGAGGTTTCTTTCACCGGCTTTCATGCTCACTGCGAGACCTTTGTTGTAGAACGGATTTTTGGTCTTCATACTAATGACACCATTGAATGCGTTCGGACCGTAGAAGGCTGAACTGGCTCCGACAATCAGGTCCACTTTGTTGACGTCAAGTTCGCTGGCGCCAAGAAAATTACCCAACGAGAAATTGAGTCCGGGAGACTGGTTGTCAACACCATCAATGATTTGCAGGGAACGCACCGGACTCGTGGAATTGAAACCCCGGGTATTGATGATGGTAAAACCTAAACTCGCTGTGGTAAGGTCTACCCCTTTTTGTGAACCGAGTGCATCGTAAAAATTATTCGAAGCAGCCTGTTTTATGGCAATGGCATCTAGTGACTCTACCGTCAAAGGAGATTCCTTTTGCTTATCGCTGATACGCTGACCCTTAATTTCAACCTCCTGCATGATCATATTTTCTTCGGATAATCTAACTACTACGCGTTCTTTATCGCTCAAAACCACCACCTCTCGGGTTGCATAACCAATGTAAGAAACAACCAGCGTTAGGGGTAAATCCCTCGAAGTTTTCAGTTTAAATTCTCCATCAAAATCTGATAGAACACCTTCATTGCTGGTCCCTTTGATGAGAATATTCGCCCCAATTAGGGTTTCCGATGTTTTCTCATCCTGAACCTTTCCAAGAATAGTCACCTGAGCATTCATCGAAACAGTAAATCCAGCAAAGAGCAGTAAAAATGTATAAACTCTGTTCATTAACAACAAGATTTATCCGAAATATGTATTTGTATTGTCACCGCAGATATTTACTGAAAATTAAAAAGCTAAAATCCTAATTTTCAAAATATTATAGGGAAAAGCCAGTATTTACCACCTAAATATTCATGGTAAAGATAATGTTTATATTCATTTGTCACAGAATTTGTCAAATAAAATTTTGACATCGCATTGTACTGTCACATTTTAAACCCTTCAGCACAAAAAGAACAACTGCAACAGCGGCAAATCAGGCGATGACTTCATCTTTTTCTGTAAAATAGATTCCGTAGGATTTCAATTCCTCCAGCACGGGTTCATAAATTTCTTTGATGGTGGGAATATTGACACCTTTGATATCCATTTTACCCTCCATAAGAAGTTTTACAAAAATGCCCACCGGCAAACCAACTGTTTTCGCCATTGCCGTGTTGTGCGCATCTTCACCTTTCAAAATCATGGTTGAAGTCAGTTTTCGAAGACTGCGCCCAACCTTGTATTCAAACTCATGCTGCATAATAACCATATCCTTATCATGTTCTTTTAAGGTCATTTTTTCAACCATCAAATGTTCAAGAATCATAGCTGGAGAAGCCTTTGCTATCGGAATTTTCTTCTTACTAAAAAGCCCAAGCCACTCCATTTTTTTTATTACACCTGAGTCGGAACTTATACCGACCAAATTTGCAATCCGCTCCCTGAGGGTTCCGGCCGTTTTTTTCCATACAAATGCCTCCATCAATTCGTGAAAAGTCATTGAATCGGAATCAACAATAGGATATGAATTATCGGTCAACCCAATTTTTCTGAGGGCGTTCCAGGCATCGCAAAATCCCCTGTGTCGTAGGGTTCCCCTAATGATATTGGGTGTGTTTTCTATGCCGTAGGCCTCTCTATACAAGAGCGAATCCCTATTTGGATACATCTCCAAGGCACCAAAATTTTGAATCTCAACGATATCGTAGGAAGTAAAAAGACGATTATACGGTATGTACTTGTGCTTGGAATTTTCCATGTACTGTGCTGTCCCCTGCCCTGCCAGCACTACATTTCTAGGATTCCAGGAAATTTTGTAATTCCATGGATTGTCATCGCTTTCAGGAGCCACCAGTCCGCCGGTGTAGGAACGGAAAGCCGTTATTTTTCCACCTTTTTCTTTGATTTCGTTGATTTTCTGCACGGCGCTCATATGATCGATGCCGGGATCAAGTCCCATTTCCCCCATAAAAATGAGGTTGTGCTGTCTCACCTGGTCAGCTAATCCATACATCTCTTTTGAAACATAAGATGCGGTAACAAGGTGTTTCTTTAGTAAAATGCAGTCCTGTGCGACATCCATGTGCAGAAAAACGGGCAACAAAGATATCACAACATCATGTCTACCAATAAGCTCACGGCGGTCATTCTGTTTGGTCACATCCAGCCATACTGCGCGGCCATTAGGATGGTTACCAACTTTTTGCTGTGCAAGTGCGGGATCTGAATCGGCTACTGTCACATTCCAGGCATGTTTTGCTGCGTTTTCAAGCAAATAACCAATCAGCGCTGTTGCCGAGCGCCCGGCACCTATCAGCAGAATATTTTTCATAAATTCATTTTGAATAAAATTACATTGGGGTATGAAAATGCCACCGACTACTGCAAGTATTTTTCCAGTTCCTGTTCCAGCGTGCCACGCGGATTGATGGCTACAATTTTTCCATCTGGATCAATTAAAAAAGTCTGGGGTATGGACTGTACGCCATAAATTGCGGCAGGAGCAGCATCCCACTGCTGAAGATCTGAAACGTGATTTTCCCACGGCAGGCCATCTTGTTTGATGGCATCCGTCCAGTTTCTCTTTGCCTCTTTCAGTGCTTTCTCAATTCCGGCAGCGTCCATTCGCGACCTATTTTGAAGGCTCACGCCATCCAGTGACACGCTGTAGACTGTAAAACCTTTGGATTTGAAACGGTTGTAAGCCTTTACAACATTTGGGTTTTCCATTCGGCAAGGTCGGCACCAGGATGCCCAAAAGTCGAGTAGAACCATTTTTCCACGAAGATCAGAAAGTTTTCGAACGACGCCGGATGGATCAGGCAGTGCAATTTCAGGTGCAACTGAACCCACCTTCACTGCGTTGGCGGCACCTGAAATCTCTTTATCCAGTTGTGAAACGCCCTGGGCGTAGTGGATGGCATAATTGGTATTGGGCGACTCTTTTTCAAGACGTGCCCTGACTCTTTTCAGATACACCAGACTGGCTGAATCGGGTGTGGGAAGTGTCTGAAAGGAAAGAATTGCAGCACAAATAGCGGTGGGTGCAGCGTCAAGCATTGATTCAATGTTTTCCTGGGGCATCGCCGGATTGGCCACAAATGATCTCATGTTATCGACATAGTATTCACATGTGCTGCTACCATCAACTTTTGACTCAAACTTCTCAAGAGAATTGAAATCACCCTCAACAGTAACCTCATGTTCCTTACCATCAAAAAGCAGAAATATAGGTTTGTTACCAACGATGATACGATAAAGCCCCGGACTCAAGTTTTCTTTCAGAGTAAAATTAAATTTTCCCTCACTGTCGGCCTCTGCTTTTCCAAGTGGAATAACGTTACCGTTAAGTAGCACCATCTCCAGCGCAGATTTCATTTTGGCAGTATTGGCGATATGGCATTTTACCACTACTCCATCTTTCTTGCACTGCAAAAAAAGTATAGATATGATCAGTAAAAAAATAGTCTTTAGCAGCTTCATATATCGGTAGATTTCATATTTGTAATCACATCATCGCTTTTTTTCAATGCATTAGCCATTTGTTCTTTCATCCTGATGACACTGGTTTTTTGTTCTTCAAGTATCGTTTTAATGTTGGGGGCAGCCAAAGAATCAAGATTTGAAGGAAACTGCTCCATCCAAGCAAACATGGCATTTTCAGCATCACTTAGTTCTTTGGCGACAGCCAGATATTGCTCTTTTTGATACTTGTTTTTGGAAGATTTGGCCATTTCCAGCATTTTCTGCTGCAATTGATTCACCTGGGACATCTTAGGCATCATCTCATCGTGAACCTGCATAACCTCATCCATCAATTGCTGATTTTCGGCGGTTTTCAATGCAGTTTTTCCATCATTTTCATGGCTACAATGTCCACTTTTTTCTCCGTTTTCACCCTTTGCACAATCGGAATGGTTGCTGCAGGAGCTGTTTATTAGGAGCACAAGTAGGAAGGAAATGAATGAAGGATAAAAATTCTTTGTCATCGTTCGTGGAGTTAATTTCTAAACGGAAGCAAAGAAACAAAAAAATGAGATTTAGAAAGAAAATTTAGGCAATATAGTGCATTTCAAAGTTGCGATAATTGCAGGATTTAACTTTCAAATGTGATTCAGCAGAAAACTGTCACATTTTCATGCTATGAAATCTGGTTTGTTCAAAATTATAGCGATAAATTAGCGGCATTTCCGATTATGCAGATATTTTTACAGCCGCGAAATGAAGCCAAAACCGCTATGATTCGGAAATTATTTACTCTTCTTTCTTTCCACTGTCTATTTCTGCAGTCTGCACTCACGCAAGCTCCGCAAAATGACAACTGCTCCCAGGCTATCCCTCTTGGACTAACCCCTACCTGCCCGACCACAGAATACAGCAACAAGATGGCTACACCATCAGCAAATGAGGTCAATAGCAACCCTTACTGCAGCACCGACGGAAACAACGACAGAGATGTGTGGTTTACCTTTAATGCATCGGCAGGGTCAGATTATAACATATCGGTGCAATCTAGCGGAAACAAGGGAATTTTATGGCCAAATGTAGGAATTTACAGGGGTGATTGCAATCCTGGCGGCCTCGTAAAGATTTGTTCTGACAGCCTGTTTGTTTCTGAACGACTGATGTCAGTTAATGTTTTTGGACTCAGCAACGGAGAAAATTACTACGTCAGGGTCGCAGATCAAAAAGGAACAGGTAATTTTCACCTATGCATTACCGGAGTAAAAAACCTGACCCTCACTGACAATTCTTCCACTGAATGTGCAGGCGTACTATATGATAGCGGCGGACCTGACAAGGATTACCGAAACAACGAAAACAGTCTATTTACCATTTGCCCGAAAGACGAACACCAGTGTATCCGCTTTACGCTCAGCAATTACAATTTTGAGACCGGGGATAGCATAATTTTTTATAATGGCCCGGACACGACAGCACCCATTATCCGAAAAATTATTGGGCAGGATTTCAATTCCGGTTTCAACGCAGGAGGGGCAGGATTTGATGTCTACGCCACTGATGCCTGCCTGACCATTAGATTCATGTCTGACAGTGCCGGAGTTTACGAAGGTTTTTACGGAAAATGGCTGTGCTCGCCGGAGGCCTGCCCGGTCTTCAAAGGAATGACCCTCACTCCGGAACCCGATAGCAAAACGATTGAGGCTGCTGTAGCAAGGCCCGGCACGCAAGTTAGGCTAACAAAAACCACATGCGGAAATGGAAAATTCAATTTTGGCACTTTTAATGCGACCGATAATTCTGACCTTGGCCTGGGTACAGGAATAGTGCTATCTTCGGGTGATATTCGCAAAATCAACCAACCCGCTGAACTCTTATCAAGCACCTCACTCAAACTTCGCGGTGATGCCGACCTGGATTCCCTGTCCATCATAGAAGGTGGTAGCATTTCGAGGGATGCCTGCGTAATCGAATTCGATGTTTTTGCCAATACTGATGAAATCAATTTCGAATATATTTTCGGCTCAGAAGAGTACCCCGAGTTTATCAGCGACCCCACTTTTTATGATATTTTTGCGCTAATGATCGATGGTCCCGGTATAATCGGGGACCCTAAAATATTCCCCAAAAAGAACCTTGCGGTGTTACCCAATGGAACCCAAATCAGTATAGGTCAAGTAAACTCCACGAGCAATTATGAATTCTACCGCAACAATTTTGATGGTAAGGAAATGGTCTACAACGGACTCACAACAGGTAGAAATGGTCTGAAAAAAACGCTCACAGCGAGTAGCAAAGTTATACCCTGCAATACCTACCGCCTGAAATTGGCCATAGCCGACCGGGGTGATGAAAATTTTGATTCCGGGGTGTTCATCGGAGACATTAAGGGATCTGCCCCCATTATCACATTCAATTCGGCACTTGGCCTGGAGAACCTTATTGAGAATTGTTCCGGTTCGGGCGAGCGGATTGTGTTCAGACTGAATAGTCCAGCAAATGTTGCTCTGAGCTTTCAGGTCGAATTTTCGGGATCGGCTATCAGAGGAACTGATTTTGAGAGTAGCGTACCTGCTGTAATTACCTTTCCTGCCGGCATCACAGAACTTGCATTTCCACTAAACGTTTTTGGTGACAATCTGACTGAAAAGGATGAATTTATAGAAATTAAACTGCTGAAAAACTATGGCTGTGGTCTGAATATTGTCGCCACGACAAAAATATACATCAAAGACAATCTGTCACTTCAACTGAATGTACAGGATTCGTTTTACATCTGCAGAGATTTACCAGGGTATAGGGGAAAATTGCTTACTGTAACTGGAGCCAACCGCTACCATTGGCAGACAGACAGTGCTTTCAGCAACCCATTTAATGACAAAACCTACTTTAAGCCGTCCAAAAGCGGATGGTTTTATGTCACAGGCACCACTGAAAATTGCACCATCAAAGACTCTTTTTGGGTAGAGCTTATTCAGCCTGAATTGCGCATTGACACGCTGAGCAAAACTTCTATCTGCGAGGGTGAAAGCATAACCCTGATAGCATACAATAATTTTGGAAATCAGTTTTTGGAATGGCTACCTGAAAGTCTTCTTCCAAACAACAAACTGGATACAGTAACTTTCAAGCCCAAATTTACCGGCCAGGTGGTGGTCAGAGCGAATATAGGTGCCTGTACCGCAAGCGATACGCTGTCTTTCAGGGTAAACAGAATAAATATGCCATTCGTCAGCAAAAAAACTGAAGCCTGCTACAGGGAGAAAATTAAGCTCTCAAGCGCAACATTTGCACCCGACTCTAAATTTACGTGGGCTCCCGTTGGCCCATCGGACCCAAATCAGGGGGAAGTATTTATTCAGGCGCTTTCCAGTCAGCAGTATATCCTGAAAGGGACATCCAATAGTTGCACAGCTTACGATACTGCCACCGTGATAGTTAGCGGCACTGTCACAATTGTAGGACCGGACACCGTACGCATATGCAAGGGAACGAAGAGAGCTGTGAAAGCTGACATCGAGACAGGAAGCAGTGCCTCCTCATTGAGTTTTTCATGGCAATCCAAAGCTGCACAGTTTACCGCTTCCGACTCAATTGAAACCATTCTTACTGCATTAAAAAGTGGGTGGATCTACGCTGAAATAAAAACTGCAAAATGTACCGTTAAAGACTCAGTCTTTCTCCTTGTTGACTCCTTACCTGAAAATCCGGGGCTGAATATTGTACCTCTTAAACCGTACTATTGCGAAGGAGACACCATCCTGTTGTATTCTGCCTCAATGCCCTTACCATTATACCCTAGTGCCACTTTTCAATGGCAGGATCCGGTTTTAGGAGCGCTAAGCTCCGTAAACAAGGCAAATCTAAAATTCGTTGCCCTAAAATCAGCACTTTACATCAGAACAACCAACAATGCAAGCTGCCATCGCACAGACACTTTTTCGCTGAAAGTACTTCCTAAACTTCCGGACTTGGAGGTAGACAATGATACCATTTGTGCAGGTCAGAAGACAGTTCTGGAGATTAAAAATAAGGAACAATACGAAAAATTTGAATGGAAACCTGCAGGTGCACTCTCATGTCCTGACTGTTCAAATCCATCTACTATGTCCGGAGGCCTTTACACTGTAACTGCTACCAGTACGGGATTCTGTCCGGCAATCAAAACAGTAACCGTTGTCGAAAAAGGAATCAGACTCTTCATAAATGCAGGAAAAACTGTTTTTTGTCCAAATGAGCAAGTTGAAACACGCCTCAATGTTTCACCTGCGAAAACTGTGACATGGTCACCGTCTGCAGGCTTGAGTTGTGCAGACTGCCCGGACCCTGTATTGACCAAAGCCGGAGTATTTACCGCAACAGTAGTCATCGATGGTTGTCTGGCCACAGATACCATCGAAATAATTCAGGTTTCCGACACCATAGGTTTGCCGGCTGGTATACGGATTTGCAAAGATGAGCCCGTTGAAATTGTTGTTTCAAACGATTCGTTGCTTAGAGATTTTTCTATAGATCCGTTGGCAGAAAAAACAGGAAATACACTCATTATTACTGAAATCGGCAACTACCTAATTAGTGCAAAAACCCAAAAAGGAGATTGTCCGCTGACCCGAACCATGAATGTCAGGAAGGGATCTATTCCGGCCATCAGCATTGCTGCAAGTCCGCACATTCTGACACTGAATAATCAGGAAATAAAATTAAGCACCACAGGAAACAGCAACCTGCAGCCAAATAGTTTGGTTTGGCAGGACAATACAACCGGACCTGAATACTCTGCTAAGCCCAAAGCAGCAAAAACAGATTTTTGGATTCGAGGAATAAGTATCGACGGCTGCCCGGGTTCGGACAGCATTTCCATCTATTCTTTGGCCGCCCCGACTATTTTTAGTCCCGGCTCACCAACTGATAACGCCTTTTTCAAGGTATTTCAACTACCTCCACCTGAGGTTGCAGAATTTAAATCGCTCATTATTTTTGATAGATGGGGAAATGTTGTTTTTGAAACCCATAATGCAGACCAAACTTGGAATGGAGACAAATACCCCTCTGATGTTTATGTATTTTACCTAACTTTTGAGTTGGCCAAAAATAAAGAAACCGTTATTCTGAAAGGAGACCTCACACTGATACGATAAACTTTGGATTGATTCTCCCGGGATGAGATTTAGGCCGTTTTCATAATGACAAAGTAAAAAACTGACATTTGACAGACCAATTCAACAGAAAGATAAATTACCTCAGACTTGCAGTTACCGACCGTTGTAACCTCAGGTGCAGTTACTGCATGCCAGAAAAAGGCCTGGAATGGCTGAACAGGAGTGCGATAATGAGTTTTGAAGAAATGATTCGCATCTCGGATCTGCTGATCAGAATGGGCATAGACAAAATCAGAATTACAGGCGGCGAACCATTCCTGAGAAAAGATATAGACCTGCTTCTTTCCGGCCTTTCAAATAACCGGCTGTTAAATCAAATCAGCATCACTACCAACGGAACGCTAACCGAACCTTTTGTAGGTGAGTTTAGAAAATGGAAAATCAACTCATGTAATCTCAGTCTTGACACACTAGACCGGGAAACATTTTTCAGCATCACAAAAAGAGACGAGTTTGACAGCGTCATCAGCACGATGAACAGGTTACTCAGCGAAGGAATTGAGGTAAAAATAAATTGTGTGGTAATGGAAAAAATTAACATTGATTCTATTGCTGACATGGTTGAACTGACCCGTAATTTACCGGTCAGCGTAAGGTTCATTGAAGAAATGCCGTTCAATGGGGATTTAAAATCATTTTCCGGTAATTTCTGGAATCATTTAAAGATTCTGGAACATATACGTGCGTTATATCCGGAAATTAGAAAAACAGAAGACCCCGCCCACTCGACTGCATACCACTACAGTATACCCGGCCATAAAGGTAATATTGGCATTATTGCTGCCTATAGCAGGTCTTTTTGCGGTAGCTGCAACAGACTAAGACTAAGGCCCGATGGAGGCTTTCAGACATGCCTGTATGGCAATCCGGTTTTCAACGTCAAAGACATGATGCGCTCCGGATTTTCAGACGAGGACATTACAAAATTCATGATTAATGCTGTTCAGCTCAAAGAAAAAGACGGCTGGGAAGCAGAATCAATGGCGAAACAAGGACAAAGTATTTTTTCGAGTATGGCGACTATAGGTGGTTGACCAGAATAGCAATTTATTTTCTGATAATTTCGAAACCTGTATCACTTCATATTCCCTACCTTTGTCTATAAAAAGATGCTACCGTACACACTGCTCATTACACTTTTTTCAAATTTTACCACCAATTGGACTCTTTACAAAGATGCGGAAGCTCGGTTTTCGGTGAAAATACCATGTGAAACGATGCGGCACAGTATCCAGCAAATCAAGACAACCATTGGCGAAATAGCCTATCATTCTTTTATATGCGAACCAAAGGACGCAAATGCAGAAAACAAGGTTTACATTATCAGTTACCTCGATTATCCTGAAGGTCTTATGCATCCTGACTCGACTGAACTGAAAAATATCATGATTGATGAAACCATCCAATCATCGGCTTCGAATGTCGCCGGACAATTGGTTTACACAGACGAGATCACTTTGAAAGGCGTTAAAGGCAAACTTTGGAGAATAAACTACAACAATGATAAAGCCGTAATGAAAAACAAAGCTTTTATTGTCAAAAATCGTCTATATCTGGTACAGATTGCAACGACAAGGGCTCGAAGTAGGAACACCGAGGCCGATATTTTTCTTGATTCCTTTAGTTGGTTCTGAACCTAAGGTTAAATACTTAATTTTTAGCGCAAATTAAAATACGGCATAATTTAGGCCACGTCTGAATCAGAGCTATTATTTTCGCAGTCATTTCAGTGGAACAGCTCACAATTTTTATCAATATGAGATATTCAATCAGTTTTCTTTTGTTCATACTATGCCTTTCAGCCGTCTCCGCGCAGCAGAAACAACTGCGGGTAGAAGATTATGCCAATCCTGCATTCAGGCCAAAAGTGCTACAGCAACTGCAATGGATTCCGGGGTCAATTCGCTATTCCTACATTGACAATAGCAAAATAATGGCCGGCTCACTGGGGTCAACCGCAGCTGTGCTTTTAAGCCTTGATGAACTAAACACAGGTTTGAAAGTAATCGGGATTCAGACCGACTTGAAGGGGTTCCCAGGAATTTCATGGAAAAATGACAGTATATTCACCTTCGTTCATGAAACTTCTTTAATCTCTTTTGATATTAATGGCAAACAAGCAGTTGTCTTGAACAGCTGGGCTGAAAGTGCGGACCACTACGATTTTTCGTCCAATAACGATATTGCGTTTGTCGCAAAGGGTACCTTATTCGTAAAGGCTGCCGGAGCCAAAAAAGCGATTGAAGTCGCAAAGGGAGATGATTTCAATATTCTGTGTGGCAAATCAGTTCACCGAGATGAGTTTGGCATTTCCAAGGGTACGTTTTGGTCTCCCTCAGGCGATAAGCTCGCTTTTTACAGAATGGATCAAAGCATGGTAACAGATTACCCAATGGCTGACTACAGACCTGCAACGGCGGCAAAAAGCAAACAGATCAAATATCCGATGGCAGGCGCAAGCAGCCACCATGTCACCGTAGGAATTTATGACCTGAAAAAGCGAAAAGTTCGATACCTCGAAACAGGAACACCGGCAGATCAATACCTGACGAACGTGACCTGGGGACCCGATGGAGATCTTGTGTACATTCAGGTACTGAACAGGGACCAGAACCACATGAAACTGAATGCCTATGACGCAAAAAGCGGTAAGTTCATCAAAACACTTTTTGAGGAGAAGCACGAAAAATATGTAGAACCATTGAATGAACTCAGGTTCCTGCCGGTTCAGAAAGACTATTTTATTTACCAAAGTCAAAGAGATGGTTTCAGCCATCTTTACCTCTGTAGAACGGATGGCACATTTGTCAGACAAGTGACCTCCGGCGAATGGGTAGTTACAGATTTACTGGGCTTTTCCAAAGATGCCAAACTGGCCTACATCGTTGGCACCAAAGATTCTCCGCTTGAAAGACACTGCTATTCAGTGGATTTACTGAATGGAAATATTCAAAAATTAACTACTGAACCGGGTACGCACACTGTACTTTTGTCACCCGATGAGCGTCAGCTGCTTGACAGCTGGTCAAGTCAAAATACTTTTTACAAAGCAGTATTAATAGATGTAAAAAGCGGTGAAGAAACAATTCTCTCCGAACAGGGCGACCCGTTAAAAGACTACAACAAACCAGAAATTTCGGTATTTACCTTAAAGGCAGCAGATGGTAAAACGGACCTGTATGCCCGATTGATTAAACCTGCCAATTTTGACCCCTCCAAAAAATACCCGGTAATGTACTACCTCTACGGTGGCCCTCATGCGCAAATGGTTCAGAACCGCTGGCTGGCGGGAGCAGACATGTTTATGATCTACATGGCCAGTAAAGGCTATGTGGTGTTTACGATTGACAACCGCGGGTCGGGCAACCGCGGTCGCGAATTTGAACAGGCAACTTTCAGACAACTTGGTACAGCAGAGTCTGAGGATCAGATGGTTGGAGTAAATTTCCTGAGAGCGCAAACATTTGTGGATCAAAGCAGAATGGGGATTTTCGGCTGGAGTTTTGGAGGATTCATGACCACTACGATGATGTGCAGGCAACCTGACGTTTTCAAGGCAGGTGTCGCAGGAGGACCTGTAATGGACTGGAAATTTTATGAAATTATGTACACGGAAAGGTACATGGATTCACCCCAAACCAATCCAGATGGGTATAAACAAGCCAGTTTGTTGAATCGGGTAAATGAGTTGAAAGGAAAACTACTCATTATTGAAGGACTCGAAGATGGAACGGTAGTACCACAACATAGTTATGCTTTTATCAATGAATGTATAGCGAAGGGCACTCTTGTGGATTTCTTTCCTTACCCAAATCATGAGCACAACGTTAGGGGTAAAGATCGCATCCACCTCTACATGAAAATTGAAGATTACTTTAAAAGAAATCTATGAAAAAGTCTGAAAAATTGACCTACGAAGAGGCCTTCAACCAATTGAATGAAATACTGGAATTGCTGCAAAAAAATGAGGTAGGAATCGACAGTCTGGCGGAAAAAGTTAAGAAAGCCGCAGAGCTTGTCGCGTTTTGTCAGCAAAAATTACGTGATACAGAAATAGAAATTGCAAAGATTTCCCTGTAGGGCATGTGACAAAATTCTAAAAAGATCAGTCAGCAAGGGCTGCTGATGTACCATAGACTTCTTCGATTTCATCAAGGATAGACAAAATCAGTTTGGGGTCATCCTGTAAAACCAGTTGCATCCTGTAGTTTTTAATGTTTTCGAATCCGCGGAAATAGTTGGTGTAGTGACGTCTCATTTCCAAAATGCCGAGTTTTTCACCCTTCCATTCCATTGAGTGCAAAAGGTGTTGTCTGGCAGCATCCACCCGCTCTGCAGTGCTGGGTGGAGACATCAGCGTGCCGGTTTGAATAAAGTGTTTTATTTCGCGGAAAATCCAAGGATAACCGATGCTTGCCCGACCAATCATGATGCCATCAACACCATATTTTTGTCTGTACAATACTGCCTTCTCTGGGCTGTCGATATCACCATTTCCGAACACCGGAATTTTCATTCGTGGATTTTCCTTTACCTGTGCGATGTGTTCCCAGTTGGCCTCTCCCTTGTACATCTGTTTTCTTGTTCGGCCGTGAATGGTAAGTGCCTCAATTCCAACATCCTGAAGCCGCTCGGCAACCTCGACGATATTGATGGAATCTTCATCCCAACCAAGTCTGGTTTTAACTGTTACTGGCTTTTTTGATGCTTTGACCACATGGCTTGTCAATTTGACCATCAGCGGAATATCCCTGAGAATTCCTGCACCAGCCATTTTACACACCACTTTTTGAACAGGACAACCAAAGTTGATGTCTATCAAATCGGGATTGGCTTCCTCAATTATAGGCACCACTCCTTCCATATGTTCAATATCGGCACCAAATATCTGAATACCAATCGGCTTTTCGTAATCGAATACATCGAGTTTCTTTTTGCTTTTCCATGCATCACGAATCAACCCCTCAACACTGATGAACTCTGTGTACATCAGATCTGCCCCCTCCCTTTTGCATAGTCTGCGGAATGGTGGATCGCTCACATCTTCCATTGGCGCGAGCAACAATGGAAAATCTGGAAGTTCGATATCTCTGATTTTCACCATACTTTGGGGGTATTGATTCGCACTAAGCTTGTACGAATCAAAAATTAATACTTTTTGAACAGTGATTCCACGAAAGCGGTTTTGTTGAAGATCTGAAGTTTGTCAATGGACTCTCCAACACCGATGTACTTTATCGGCACCTTGAACTGATCTGAAATTCCAATGGCAACCCCACCTTTTGCTGTTCCATCCAGTTTGGTCAGTGCAAGACAGGACACCTCTGTAGCTGCAGTGAATTGTTTGCACTGCTCTATTGCATTTTGTCCTGTGGTGGCATCGAGTATCAATAGAACATCGTGCGGTGCACCAGGCATAGCTTTATCAATGGAGCGCTTGATTTTGGTCAGCTCCTGCATCAATGAAGTTTTGGTGTGTAAGCGACCTGCCGTATCGATGATCGCTACATCGCAATGATTTTCCAGCGCGTATCGGGTTGTCTCATATGCAACTGCAGCCGGATCAGCATTCATGCCTTTATCGTAAAACTCACAGCCGATGCGCTCAGACCAAATCTTCAACTGACTTACCGCTGCAGCACGAAAAGTATCTCCGGCACCGAGTACCACTTTTTTACCTTTTTTCTGAAATTGAAACGCCAACTTGCCGATGGTAGTCGTCTTACCAACACCATTGACCCCAACGACCATTATTACATATGGTCTTGTTCCTACCGGCAGTTCGTAATCTTCGGTCGACTGCTGGTCATTCTCTGCCAGGATCTGCACAATTTCATCCCGTAAAATTTGGTTAAGCTCCGACGTACCCACATATTTGTCTCTCGCGACACGTTGTTCAATACGCTCAATGATTTTTACTGTGGTCTCAAGTCCTACATCTGAAGCGATCAGAGCACTTTCCAATTCATCAAGAACCTCTATATCTACAGTAGATTTTCCCGCAACAGCCCTGCTGATTTTATTGAAAAAGCCTTCTTTGGTTTTCTCCAGGCCTTGATCAAGATCCTGCTCTTTTTCTTTGGTAAAGAATTTTTTAAAGAATGACATACTTGTCGATGTTTACTGCCTTGATGCAAAAAATTGAAAATCAGAAACTGCTCTAACACAAAAATGGCTTTCCTTTGTCACCAAAGAAAAGCCAGATTTATATTGTATAACCCTTGTCAACTTCAAGGAAAGGAATTACTTCGCTGTGAAGAAATCCTTAGCTTTATCTTTATGAACGATTTGCTCTTTAAAAGTGTATGTTCCGGTTACCGGATTTTTCACGCTTCTGATTACCTTAACGTGATCTTTACCGGAACCTGCGTTCGCAGCACGCTGAGCAACACGGGCATTTTTGGATACTTTCTTAGCCATTTTATATTAAGTTATAAATGATGATCAATTACTTGATTTCTCTGTGAAGCGTTACCCTTCTCAGGATTGGATTGTATTTTTTCAACTCAATACGATCCGGTGTGTTCTTGCGGTTTTTCTCCGAAATGTAACGGGATGTTCCAGGCATACCTGACGCTTTGTGCTCAGTACACTCCAAAATAACCTGGATTCTATTGCCTTTAGCTTTCTTAGCCATTGCTATATATCTTTAAAAGATGAAACAATTAAATGAAAATAATTAATCAATAAAAGTGATTGCAGGTTCGAAACCTTTCTTCTCCAACTTCTTCACATAAGCATAAACACCCATCTTGTTGATGGTACGAATAGCGGAAGCAGACACTTTCAAATCTACAAAATCCCCGATTTCAGGAACGTAGAATTTTTTCTTTTGAATATTGGGAATAAAACGTCTCTTCGTCTTTCTGTTAGAGTGACTCACACTGTTTCCTGTAATCGGGCGTTTTCCCGTTAATTCACACACCTTAGACATGATAAAAATGTTAGTGGTTTAATAAATGACCGAACCTTTAAAGGACCGGCTTTGTAAGTGATTTTTTGTGATCCCGTAAGGATTCGAACCTTAAACCTTCGCATCCGTAGTGCGATGCTCTATCCAATTGAGCTACGGAACCAATGTTCAAAACGAAAGCTAAAAACACTAAAAATCAACTATTTCAGCGGCTTTTTTCTTTCGGCACGCAAAGATAACATGATTTAACTGATATGTCAAAATTTTTTTTATTATTTATTGAAAAATCAGACACATTCGCCAAAGTAAAAAATCGAATCCCGCCCTCAAAAATGTTGAACTTCCGCAATCGTTCTAATCAGATTTTTACCGTACTCACTTTGCGGATTGGCCAAAATCTCTTCCGTTCTGCCGGATTCTGCCACTCTACCTTCCTGAAGTACAAAAATCCGATCACAAATGTAGCTCACGGCAGCGAGATCATGTGATATAAATAGAATAGATAGATTAAATTTTTCCCTCAAATCAACGAGCAGATTCAATATCTGCGCCCGGACGTCGGCATCCAGTGAGGAAACGCATTCATCACAGATGAGCATACGAGGTTCGGCTGCCAAAGCCCTTGCAATGGCAATCCGTTGACGCTGGCCACCTGAAAACTGATTGGGAAACTTGCCAAATGAGGTCCTATTCAGACCTACATTTTCCAGCAAAAAAAGCACTCTGTTTCTACGATCGCTCTCAATTGTATATAAATCATGTTCCTGCAAAACCTCCATTAGTGCGCTACCTATTGTCATTGAGGGATTCAAGCTGGAAAATGGATCCTGATAAATCATTTGGATTAGTTTGCCTGGCTGCCGTTGCTGGTGTAAACTCTTGCGCTGCAAGACTGTGCCCTGGAAAAAGATTTTCCCTGTGGTCGACGGGCATGCACCCATTATGGCTCTTCCAATTGTAGATTTACCTGCGCCGGAGGGTCCAATAATACCGACTGTTTCACCTTCCATGACGTTGAGGGATACCTCGTTCAGGGCATACACCATTTGACTGGGCGCACGCAACCATGAAACTCTGGGATTGTATTTGACGCTGAGTTTATCAACAAGCA
>CANHEE010000058.1 GCA_947459655.1 Lewinellaceae bacterium | reverse complement strand
GATGTTGCCACCGATTGTTGACCATGAATATGCAAATCCTGCAACAACTTTGTCGTTGCCAAGTTGAACCACAGGTGAAGCACAATTTAATACTTTGCCCAGTGGAAAATCCACCTCCGGCAGCTGGGTATTGTTGCTGACAAATGTCTGCAGCTCAGTTACACATCCGTTGATACTATTGGTAATTTTGAGATTGTAAACACCGGGATTCGTTGTTCTGATGCTCATTGGATTTAACGTGCTGAAAGATTCAGTCGAAATCCATAGTGCAGTAAAATTTGAGGTCAGGTTCACTGAGCCGTTCAGCGTCGTGGTACCCCTTAGGCAATCTATGTCATTGCTTTTTACGACCTTAACCTGCGGAAGGTTTTTATCTCCCCTTACAAGAACGGTGTCGGTTGTCACGCATCCGTTTTCCGTATTGGTTACAGACAGTGTGTAAATTCCGGGCTGAGAGACAACTGTCGATGTTCCCGATCCTCCATTTGACCACCTGAATTCCGGGGCGCTGCCTCCGCTTCCACTACCGTTTATGGTAAGGATTTTATTGTAGCAATTCAGATATCCAATGCTCACCGCATTTGCTGTTGGAAGTCGAAAGTCTTCCTTCACTTCGACCGTATCCACCCTGACGCAGTTGTTAGCTGTATTGGTGACTGTGAGATAGTAAATCCCAGCCTTATCAACTGTCAGTTCTCTTTGCGTCTGTCCGTTTGACCATTGATATTGAAACGTGGACCCGGCACTGGAATACTGACCCAGGGTAGTTGTACTGTTTTTGCAATTAAGAACCTGGTCCGGACCTGCATTTGCAATCGTTGGTGAACTTGTATTGGTCATCATGACCTGTGCGCTCCGAGTACAACCATTGGTGGTGTCGGTAACGACCAGAGAATACGTTCCAGGAATGAAAATACTTGGACTGAGTTCTTTGCTGCTGAATCCGGATGGTCCGCTCCATTGGTAAGTGTACTTCGGACCAGTTGAAGTTCCGGTTACATCCAGTTTTAGGATAGGAACAAAATCGCAAATCAGAAAATCGGGAAGCTTGACTTTTGCCTCCGGTTTCAGATCATTGGCGGTTATGTTAATTGATTTACTGACAGTGCAGCCATTTCGCTTGTCCGTAATGGTAATCGTGTAGTTGCCGGCCTGTGTAATATTGGTGCTGAAGCCTGTGCCCAGAGAGGGATTGGGTGAAGGAGAACCCCATTGAAAAGTGTAGTCAACCGGATTGATGGTCAATCCCTCGGCCTGTAGACTTACAAATGGTGTTCTGCAATTCACTTCTGTACTGTTGGCTTTGAGATCTGCCGAGGTAATGCCTTTATTTGCCTGAATTTTTACCGAAGTTGTATCTGTACAACCATTTTTATCAGTGATGGTAACGGTATTTGTGCCAGCACTTAGATTTGTGGCCAGCGCTGTTCCGGTACCATTGCTCCAAAGAAAAGAGTATGGTGCTGTTCCACCCGAAGCAAATACCGATGCACTACCTTTCTTGATACAGGTTTCATCACCAAGCACAAAAGCACCAGCATCTAGTAATTCAGGCTCAGTAATGTTGTCACCCAATTGCGAATAACATCCTCTGCTATCTACAACAGTAACCTGATAATACCCGGGACTGAGGTTGGTAATAGACGAATTGTTTGGCGCGCCATTACTCCAGGTATACATTACGGGCAGTTTGGTTGCTGCGGGCAAGTTGACCGACATTTTACCATCGTTGGAGCCGAAGCACCTGAGACGCGTTGTGGTAACGGATGCACCAAGGTCCGGATTGTCAATGATCTGCACGGATCCCAGCAGTGAGGAACAGGTGCCATCATTGAGCGAAAGTAGGTTAAATGAAGCAGGAGAGCTAGCCCAGATGGTATCTGGGTTTTTACTTGTTATCCGTATCGGTTGTGCGACACCATCAATCGTGTATTCGTATTTCCAAGGTGCATTTCCCGTGAAAGTGACAATCACAATGCCTTTGTCGGCCGGCGAACAAATATAAGACTTGGGTGAGGATATTGTCGCTGTGGCGAATGTCGTTTCAAGCACATTCACACCAATGGATTTGGATACCCCACACGCATCTGTAACCGTTACGTAATAGGTAGAGGTTCCACCATTGGTTGACTTGGGTACCGTAATGGATGCTGTTTGAGCTCCATTTTGCCACAAATACTTGTAGGGTAGCGACCCGCCTGTTACTGCTACGTTGAGGGTTGCGTTTGGGCTGCAATTGATTACGTCATCGGCAATCAGCTTGAGAGGTGTTGGGTCCTTGATGTAAAGACTTGTTTTCAAGACCCCGTTGCAAACGGAAGAGTTGATTACTGTGATGTCGATTTTCTCGATGGTCTCAGTGATGCCATCATTGATGATGGCGACAGGTATTGCGATGGATGTTTGTCCGGGCGGAATCGTGATCTGACCGGTAAAATTAGCGATATAATCCACGCCGGCAGTGGCATTGCTGCTGGGTTCAACGATGTAGTTGATTACAAATGGTAAGGCAAGGTTGGATGTGGTAGGCCTGTAAAAACGCAGTTCTGCACTATGGCACCCTTCTGTTACTTCTGATGATGTGGGGTCGGTGGTATTGACAAATTCTGCAGCCGGAAAATCACACTCGCGCTCTTTCAGAAACACCGCGGAGGGCTCGCTAACGCCGTTGATATTGGTAAAAATGGCCCTTACATGGTATGTCTGACACGGAACCACATCAACACTTGCTGTCAGAATACTGGAAAAACCATCAAATTCAAAGCCGTTTGCCGCATTCATTGCATTTGGCGAATTGGGGGTAGATGGATGGCCTGCGCAGGGTCCGGAGGTATTCAGTGTTGTAACATTGCTGAAGTAATAGGCAGAATTGGTATTGTGATTGATATTTTTGGAATTGATGACACTGGTTGTAGCCGGCACCCGGGCAATATTGGGTGCACCAATGATTCCCGGTCCACTTACATATAGTGCAAAAGCGGTGAATTTGTTGCTCTGAAGGTATTCGCAATATTCCTCTGATGCAAAGAAGTAGTCAAAAGCGAGCTGATTACTTTTGGCAACCACATCAAATTCAAGGATATTTGGGAAAACCATGAATCCCAGCCCGGGCTCGGGACGCGAAACGGCTCCGAAATTCAATTGTAGTCCGCAAGCGTGACTTGATGGGTATCCAACGTGGATTAGCCTGCAATTGCTCATGACTACACCGCGGTCAAGCGAAATAGTGCCGGTGCCATTGGCGAAAAAGCCCAATGATTCTGCATTGCCTTCGTAGGTAATGTTACTGACCTGGTAACATGCATTTGGGAAGAGATAATTGCCAACGAGTGATTGTGGATCGTTTTGATTGACAATAAGCTGTCCTACTCCTTTCAAATGAAAAAGCAGCACGCAAAATCCCAGCAAAAAATATCTTTTAGCCATAATTAAACAGGTCGCTCATTTTGCAGTCAAAAAAAACGGCCGGAATACTGCGTAGAAGTTGATGAGAGGTTGCAAAATAGCCTTCAAACTTAGGGCTTTTATTCCTTTTCTGCAAACATTGTGTAATTTATTCCGAATAATTGAGGAAATTTGATCACATATTCAATAATCTTAATGAGCAAACGATGAAAAAAAACATATTGGCTTTCTGTTTAATGTTACTGACCGGTTTTGTCTCGGCACAGAATTATTATTTTCCTCCCAATTCCGGTTCGGCGTGGGAGCAGACTGACCCCAAATCCCTCGGTTGGTGTACTGATGAAATTCCGTCGCTTTACGATTACCTTCAATCGACAAATACCAAAGGGATAATCATTCTGAAAAATGGAAAAATTGTGGTTGAGAAATATTTCGGAACATTCACAAAAGACAGTCTATGGTATTGGGCCTCCGCGGGAAAATCAATGACGTCTGCTCTTGTCGGAATAGCGCATGCAGAGGGGAAACTGAATCTAGGTGATGTAAGTTCCAAATACCTCGGTAAAAACTGGACCGCTCTACCTCAAAACAAGGAAGATCTCATCACAATAAGGCACCAGCTCACAATGACAACCGGACTGGATGATAGTGGAGATAAGGACTGTACCACTCCCACTTGTTTGAAGTATAAGGCAGACGCGGGTACAAGATGGGCTTATCATAATGCACCTTACACTCTGTTGGATAAAGTCATTGAAAATTCTACCGGACAGACTTTTAATCAATACTATAGTGCAAAGGTTAAAGTCAAAACTGGGATGACAGGCATCTATGTTAAAAGTGGTTACAACAATGTCAATTACAGCAACTTAAGAAGTTTTGCGCGATTTGGATTGCTAATGCTCAATAAGGGGAAATGGATGAATGAGCAGATTGTTCCTGTAGACTATTTTGACGAAATAATCAGTTCATCTCAAAACATAAATCCATCATATGGTTATCTTTGGTGGCTCAATGGTAAAAGCAGATACATGCTTCCTTCTTCACAATTTGTTTTTTCGGGCGATCTGTTACCGGAGGCACCGGCTAATACCTATTCCGCTCTCGGAAAAAATGGTCAAATTCTCAACGTAGTGCCCGAGCTGGACCTGGTTTTTGTGCGAATGGGAAACTCAGACGGTTCTCCTGTGCCAACAACCTACAACAACGAGATATGGAAAAGACTGAACAAAGTCATTTGTGAGAGCACTTCAATTTCAGACGGAAATACCGAGCCTAATAAGATTAAAATTTTCCCTAATCCTGCAGCAGATAAAATCTATATTAGCTCAAATCACCCTGTTTCACAAATTGAGAAACAGGTAGTTGATGCGCTTGGAAACACGATGCAGATCCCATCAAATGATTCATTTCTGGATGTTTCATCGCTGGCAAATGGAATGTATTTTCTTCAGTGTAAAACAGAAAATGGAGTCCGGGTGTTACGTTTTTTAGTCTCTCATTAAATTCAGTGCGATGCAACTAGTTTCTTTGATTTACCTTACATTTTGCTTGATGTTCAATACAAATAATAATTTCGAAATAGATAATACTCCGGATGATAAAATGGAAGTGGAAATTTGGTCAGATGTAGTTTGTCCTTTTTGCTACATAGGTAAGCGGAAATTTGAAAAAGCACTCAGTGATTTTAAATACAAAGACAATATCCTTGTGCGATGGCGCAGTTATCAGCTCGATCCCGACGCGGATACCCATAGCGGCGAAACAGCGTACGCATATCTCGCCAGGGTGAAAGGGCAGAGTCTGGACTGGTCCGTGCAGATGCATCGGAATGTAACTGAAATGGCCGCCTCTGTAGGTTTGGACTATCATTTCGAGAAGTCTGTCATGAGTAACTCGTACAAGGCTCACAAGCTCATTCAGTTTGCCAGGATGAACGGCCTTGATGCGGAAGTGGAAGAGCAACTTTTCAAGGCATACTTTACAAATGGTCAGAACATTGGCAGTAATGAAACATTGGTAGAGCTAGCGGTAAAAGCAGGATTGAACCCATCAAAAGCAAATGAGGCCATTACAACAGAAAAGTATGCTGCAGATGTACAAAGGGACATTCAGGTAGGGGCGAAATACGGACTGACAGGTGTTCCGTTTTTTGTATTCGATGGAAAATATAGTGTCTCAGGTGCTCAGAATCCTTCCGTCTTTCTGAAAGCACTCGAGAAGGCCTATGAAGAATTTTCTGCAACGAAAAGCCAAAACAATAAAAAATGACGCTAACTCGAAACTGTATAATCCTCTCTTTAGCGGCAGCTTTTCTCTGCTCTTGTGCTACACTAAGAAAAGAATCCGGAAAGTCAACAGAGTTGGATCGGTTTATCACTTTGATGAACGGGTCATTTGATAGCTCTATGCAGGCAAAATCTGACTCTGCCTATTTTGACATTAGCCTACACATGAGCACTATCTGGAAGGAAAAAGATGGACACTGGCTCTATGTTGAGCAGGCCGTTAGCAAAAGTTTGGCAAAACCATACAGGCAACGCGTCTACAAGTTGGAACGAACAGACAAAAAAACCTTCAAGAGCAGTGTCTATACGTTGAAAACGCCCGAGCAATGGATTGGTAAGTGGAAAACTCCTGATGACCTTAGGTACTTTACCGAAACGGATATCGAACTAAAAAATGGATGCGAAGTGATTCTTGAACTGCAGGAAGATGGCACTTTCAGTGGCGGTACCCTTGGTTCCGGTTGCGAGTCGAACCTTCGGGGTGCATCATATGCCACGTCCAAAGTAATGGTAAATGATACTTTACTGGTAAGCTGGGACCAGGGATTTGACAAAACGGGCAAACAGGTGTGGGGCGCAACAAAAGGGCCTTATCGTTTTGTGAGAAATTAAACTACTCTTAGGAACGCAATGGGAATGCCAATTAATCGCTGTACTTTTGGCCGCCCTGCTGCAAATATCAGATGTAGAAAAAAATACCGCACCCCGTTTACTTTGATCAGATGAGGATTCTCCTTACTACGCTCAATGCGAAATATATTCACACCAATCTCGCCATACGGCTCCTGCATGGACTAAATCATCAGCGGCATCCAGGACTGGAGTGGAAGGAATTTACCATTAGGCAAAAAAGGGATGAACTTGCGATCTACTGTGCAGAATTTGACCTCGTAGCCTTCAGTTGTTACATCTGGAACATTACGCAGACGCTGGAGCTGTGTTCGCTCATCAAAAATCAAAATCCGTCTTGCGCTATTCTGCTGGGTGGTCCCGAAGTCAGCTACGAATGGCAGGATGTTATTGCCAACACATCGGTTGATTTTATCATCACAGGCGAGGGTGAAATTCCCTTTGCTGAGTTTCTGGACAGTTACCCAAATGTTAATCATGTTCCGGGACTGGTTTACAAGACAAACGGAGATGTTTTTTGTAATCGTGAAGCTGGCAACTTTGACCTGAACGGTTTTGCAGATGTCATGCCCTACGGATTCGAAGAACCTGAAAATCTCGAGCACAAAGTCCTGTATCTTGAGACATCCCGCGGTTGCCCATACAAATGTGAATTTTGTCTGGCAAGTCTTGACAATAAAGTGCGCTACCTTCCAGATCGGGCTCTGAAAAGTACCTTGTTGCACCTCATGCAGTACGGAAAAACCATCAAGTTCCTTGACCGGACCTTCAACATGAAGCGGGACTTTACGTTGGACATTTTCCAGTTTATTCTGGAAAACCACCGTCCGGAAAATGTATTTCAGTTTGAAATTACCGCCGATATTCTGCATCCGGACATCATCCGCTTCATTAATGAAAAAGTTCCGAAAAACCTTTTTCGCTTTGAAATAGGCATCCAGACAGTCAACCAGAATGCAAATCTGGAAGTCAGCAGAAAGCAGAATTTTGAAAAAACAAAGGCCATTATCCGCCAGATAGAAAACAAGGTTGAACTGCACCTCGACCTGATAGTTGGTATGGCTCTTGATTATTGGGAAGACATCAAATACAGTTTTGAATCAGTCTTTTCATTGCACGCGCCAGAATTACAGCTGGGTTTTTTGAAGTTCCTGAAAGGTACTCCGGTCCGCCATAAGGCGCATGAACATGATTTTGTCTATGACCCGAATCCGCCATACCAAATCATTGAGAGTAAGTACCTTAGCCGAGAGCAGCTACATAACTTGGAGTTATTGGAACATGCCCTGGAGATTTACTGGAACAAGCCACGGGCTATACATACCTTGAAGTACGTGACGACCAAATATTCAGCTTTTGATTTTCTGATGGGACTCGGACTCCGTTTTGATGTGCATTACGGCAGAATTGCTTTTAGTGTAAAAGATATATTTGACAATCTCTTCTGCCACGCCGCATCTTCCTATCCCGATGATGTAGTTCTTCAGGAACTGATCTCTATCGATTATTGCGCATTTGAAAAGGTCAGGCCCTCCACTGAGTTCATTCGTGAAATTCCGCGTGTGTTGAAATACAGTTTGTTGGACGAACATAAATTGAACCACAACCGTTTCCGTTACGTGGCATTTCCACTGAGTTTTGATTTTAGTCGTTACAACAAAGAATCAGCAATAGTGCCATCTTCCGAAATTATTGTTTGGCAATTTGATGGAACTGAACCATCTGCACATTTCATCTTCCCTACTGGGCGTTTTTGCATATAGACCTGATTAGCATTCTGTGGTTATTACTTGCCTGTCAGCTTCACTACAACTAAAGCTCCAAAATTTTGTATTAATGCTCAGTGAATCAAATTTGATCCATTCAATTAAATTCTTAGAAAAATTTAGCCTGTTGTAAAAATGTAATCAAAATGATATTTTTCTTAGTTAGACATCTGCAAATTTATTTTTCAGGAAGGGCACTCTATATGAAAAGCAAGGGGCACATGAATGTCATTGCTGAAAATTAGCTGATTGTATAAATATTTATTGAGCTATAGCACTTGAATCATTTGAATATCAGGTCACTTTGAGTTGCGAATGAAAATCGAAAAATATTATATGGTAGTGATGTCATTTTGAAATAACAACCACATGTCAATATCGCGGTCAATATACAGTGTCCTGTAATTAAATTACTCTACAAAATAAACAAAACTAATACATAAAAATTAGTTACAAAAATTTGCGTAAATTTTTAGAAAATTATTAGTACCTCGAGAAATCTTATCTATTGTTAAAAATATACACCATAATTACAGTTAAAAATTAAAATTAAATATTGATAAAGTGGGTATAAATGTAAATTAATTTTGTGGTTTTTTCGCAAAATTTATAAAAAAAAGCTCAAATCGGACTAAAAAATAGTCAAAAATTTACTTTTTGCGCAAACCATTTTGCAGCATTTTTTGCCCCATTTTTCCCATAAAAAGCGAAACAAAAACTAAAATAAGGTCTTTTTTAGGGCATTTTTTTGCGCAAAATAATTCAAATATTTTTTTTAAAAAAAAACTGATAATTCGCAGTCAAAATAAAATAAATTTTTACCTTTGTGTTGGTATCGTATTTTTAAGCCGTACGATGCCCTTGCTATGCATATATTTAAGCAACAGAAAAAATCTAATATGTTTACAGCGCACCACTGTGGGTGGGCTTTAGGAAACAATGTTGGCTGCGTGTCTAGGGCGTTTTTGTTCGGTTCCAAATCACGCGTGACTTTCCGGACTGGTGGTGATGGTACAAGCCAACTGCGAGGATTGTCCTCTTGAGTTTGGAGTCTCCACCAGAACACGTGGAGAATTTTATTTGAAAATTTCATTTGAATATCTCATATAAAGAAATTTAAAATCTATTAACCCAAATCGTTCATCAAATATTCTGTAATTTCGTATGAAAATTTATTTACTTACCATTTTGACAAGCCTTCAATTGCTCGCTGCGTCAGCCAATGAGAATCCTAATCCGACTGGGAATGGAGTGTCGTTGCACAAAAAAGATCAAAAGCGGAAAGTGGGTGCACCCGGCAATGGATTTCAGGCTGTTTTGGATCGGTTCGCAAAGGATGTACATCCGCTCACTTTTGACCAGAAGTTGAATAGGGTGGAAGTAGCCAATGTGAACGCAGGCGAAATTTATGAATATTCTTTTGACGGTTTCAGATCGGTTGCAGGCATCCTTGATGGCAAATATATCTCCCTGCCAAATTCAGCGGCTACCTTGAGCAGCGTAATGGTGCGAAAGGCTGGATCTGCAACTGGGACAACCGCCACATTTTTAGCAGGATGCGCAGGCTCATTTTTTATGAACGCAACATCCTCGCAGGTGTGTGACTTTTCAAATGGCGGTTCGAATCCTACAACGGTTAGTTTCAATGGTTTGGTTTTTGGGGGTACTCCCAACTCCTCATACACATTCAAACTCAGGTTGCTCACAACGGTCATACAGACCACAACCGTGACAACGGACGGAATGGGAAGCACAAACTTTACTTTTACAAATGTTGATCCTGACCCCGGAAGTCAGAACTACCAGTTGGAGGTGAACGGTCCTTCTGGTTGTACTGTATTCCCAGCGGCATCAAGTTTGATCAATTGCCGTGCTAAAATAGAAGTGGGCGTGCCATTTGGTGGCCCTTATTGTACAAATGATCCGATTTCCTTTACTGCAACCAAAACGCAGACTCCTACTGCGTTTGATGCTGTTAGTACTGTTACCGGAATGACCGGTATCTCCCTGAACTCAAGTTCGGGAGTCTTTACCGGAACTGCATTGAATACATCTGGTTCAAATATCACTTCAGATTTAAGCATCACCGCAAGGTACACAGATGGTACAGAATCTTGTCCTACCACTGTAACCGGCCCCGCAATAATCAGGAGTATTCCGGTAATTTCTGCGCATCCTGCTGATATCACTGTTTGTAGCGGATCTCCTGCAAACTTCTCTGTAACAGCATCTGGAAACGTACTAAGTTACCAGTGGAAAGAAAATGGTTCCAATGTAGGGACCAATCAAAACAGTTACACCACACCCAACAGGGCAGATGCGGACAATGGTAAACAATACGTAGTCGTGATATCAAACGAGTGTACTGTGCCAACACATCCAACGAATGCACAGGTGGCATCCAATGCAGCAACGCTGACAGTTAATCCTGGCGTAGCGTCAGTAGATGCCGGCCCAGATCAAACTGTTTGCTACACAGGAACTGCTCCGACGGTAAATCTCACGGCAGCCATGTTGCTGACTGATGGAACTTCCTTCAGTACAGGTAGCTGGTCAGGTGGAGCGGGCGTATTTGCAAATGCAAACAATGCCGCTACTACATATACTCCCACTGCCGGAGAAATAGGTACAACCATAAATCTTACCTGGACTGCGGCAGACCCTGATGGCTCTGGCCCCTGTGTTGGTGGTCAAACCGATGTTGTGGCCGTAACCATCAACAACGGCATCGCATCAGTAAATGCAGGTTCAGATGCAACAGCTTGCTTTACAAATGTTGCCCCTGCGGTGTCGATAAGCGCAACAAATACACTTGCCGATGGCTCTACTGGGTTTTCCGGTAGCTGGTCTGGTGGAACAGGTGTGTTTGCCAATGCAAACAACTCTTCAACCACCTATACTCCGGCTTCCGGTGAAATAGGTACAACTGTAAACCTCACGTGGACTGCGGCCGATCCAGATGGTGTCGGTCCTTGTACAGGTGGACAGACAGATGTTGTATCCATCACTGTCAATAATGGTGTTGCCTCGGTTAATGCGGGTTCTGATATTATTGCCTGCTATACAAATGTTGCTCCAGCTATTTCTCTTGGCGCAGCCAACACACTCGCTGACGGCTCAAACACTTATAATGGTAGCTGGTCTGGTGGAGCAGGTGTGTTTGCAAATGCAAGCAATGCCTCAACCACATATACCCCAACTGCAGGTGAAATAGGAACAATTGTCAACCTTACTTGGACCGCTGCAGATCCAGATGGATCAGGGCCATGTTTGGGTGGTCAAACCGATGTCGTTGCCATTACCGTTAATAATGGTATAGCGAGTGTAAGTGCTGGTGCAGACATCACTGCCTGTTATTCCAGTTCCGCACCTGCTGTGAGTATTAGCGCTACGAATACCCGTGCAGACGGTTCAAGTAGTTTCACAGGTTCCTGGTCAGGAGGTCTTGGTTCGTTTGCTAATGCAACAAATGCATCAACTACATATACCCCTGCATTATCTGAAATTGGTACAGTTGTTAACCTCACGTGGACTGCAGCCGATCCAGATGGTTCAGATCCGTGCCTTGGTGGGCAAAATGATGTTGTAGCAGTTACTATTAATAATGGTATTGCTACTGTAAATGCAGGTGCAGACATCACAACGTGCTACACAAATGTTGCTCCTGCTGTTTCCATAAGCGCAATCAATACTCGTTCCGACGGCACAAGTAGTTTCTCCGGAACTTGGTCCGGTGGTTCAGGAACTTTTGCTGATGCAACAAATGCATCAACTTCATATACCCCTGCGTTTTCTGAAATTGGCACTACAGTAAATCTTACTTGGACTGCATCAGACCCAGATGGTTCAGATCCATGTCTTGGTGGCCAAACCGATATTGTAGCGATCACTGTTAACAATGGTATCGCATCAGTGAATGCAGGTGCTGATATTACAGCTTGCTACACAAATGTTGCTCCTGTTGTATCCATCAGTGCAACAAATACGCTTGCAGACGGTTTAAGCAGTTTTACAGGTGCTTGGTCAGGAGGTCTTGGTTCGTTTGCTAATGCAACAAATGCATCAACTACATATACCCCTGCGTTTTCTGAAATTGGGACAATAGTAAATCTTACTTGGACTGCATCAGACCCAGATGGTTCAGATCCATGTCTTGGTGGACAAACTGATGTTGTAGCGATTACCATTAATAATGGTATTGCATTAGTGAATGCAGGTGCTGACCTTACAATATGTCACTCTTCGAGCGCAAGTCTTAATGCCGGTGCACTCCGGGCAGATGGATCAGTCTATACGACAGGAACTTGGTCTGGTGGATCAGGTACATTTGGAAATGCTTCTTCAAATATTACTACATATACTCCAGCTGCAAGTGAGATAAACACGATAGTAAACCTCACTTGGACTGCAGCAGATCCTGACGGATCCGAACCTTGCTCAACATTGAGCGATGTCGTAGCTGTTCAAGTCTTGGACAAGCCTACCGCCACTGACCCTGCCGATGAAACAGTTTGTGATGGTGGAGTACCATCAACAACAATCACATCCTCAGGTGTTGGGACGTTGATGAATGTTACAGGTATCGCATTTCCTGCAACAGTGACCGGAATTCAGACGCAAACTGGTCTGTCTTCTGGTGCAGCGATAAATGCTGCTGCCGCCCTAACCAATTCCAGCTCAACTGTTCCGTCAGTTGTTACCTATACTGTACAGACTTATAATGCTGGTCCTAATACCATTGATGAGGGCGGCGCAGGAGACGATTGTCTTGGTGCTTCATTTACGGTACAGGTTACTGTGCAGCCAAAGTTGATGGTGGGGAACATATCTCAGAATCCTGGAGCTGCCTGTAATGGTACAAAGGGTGTATTTGAGTTAGACGGCATGCCATCTGGTGTCACAGCAACTGATGGTTTTCAGGTTTCTTACTCTATCAATGCGGTCCCACAAACTCCGGTAAATATGACGGCTATCACTGCAACGACAAGTAGTTTTGAGTCTAGAATACTAACAAATTCGGATGACAACGCTAGCATAACAGTGACTAAAATCAAAAATTTGACTACAGGATGTGAAATCAATGTCTCTGTTTCGGGCACCATTGATGTTAATGTTATTAATCCCGGTTCAATCACTACCAATACTTTGCCTGCTTTGGTTTGTGATGCTTACGATCCTGCTCCTGGATCATTGGTAGCAACTGGTTTTAGTTCCGAGGATCCTAGCCCTACGTTTTTGTGGGAGTATCGTAATGCAACAACACCTAACCCAAGTTATCCCGACTTCGACCAGGCTAATGCGTTCGGAAGTACAGGTGAAACAACTAGTGTGGATTTGAATATTGCCAATGAAAAAGGAGTAAATGAATACAGAATGAGAGTAAGGGCAGTGGTTGCGGGACAGGTTTGTGACGCCTACACGGCACCTGTTTCTATGACTGTAAACGAGCAGATTGTTCAACCAATAGTGACCCTTTCTAGTACAATTGTATGTGAAAAATCAACAGTAAACCTTTCCATTCCGGCCCTGGGTGCAAATAAGGGTATCAACCCTGTGATAAGCTGGGAATCGACCCCTGATTTTGGTGGTTTGCCTGATGATAGCCAATGGGCACCGGTTGCCGGCAATGTAACTAGCTTCACCTCTGATTCTTTGATGGATGATATTCACTACAGAGTAAAAATTGTGAACACTCCTGGTTTGGGTTGTAATGATTTTAATTCATGGGATGAAGTATTGCTTCCCCCATCAAATGTAGATTATGCAGTAGTTGTTAACAACATTGTTGAACAATCAATTGCAACTACTACACCTGTTTGTAGCGGTGACTTAATCGAAATCTACCCTGGTTTTGCATTTGGTGATGGTGCGGTAACTCAGCAATGGTTCGTAAAAAAAGATAGTGGTCCGTTTGTTGCTGTTCCAGGTCCAATAGGTGACGCATCAGACTACATAGATCCGGATGGCTTTACCAACAAGTCAACAGCTCCTGTCACGTACACATTCCATAGGACTTCAACTTCAACAATTGGAGCAAGTGCCTGTTCAGTTTCAACAAATGATGACATTGTTGTAGTAAATCCGGAGCCGGTTACTTACTCCAGATCTTTAAATGCAATATGTAGTGACAATGCTGTTGGACAAAATCTTCCTCCATCGGATTCTGGTGCAGTTACCTTGAATTACAATATTTTGGCAGTTAACCTCAATGGTTTGACAGCCAATGCAGGTAATTTAGCTATTCCTGCTTTTGGTGTTTCTGACAATGTAATCGCTGCAGATATCTACACTAATACCACTAGTGCCACGGTTAATGTTGAGTATACTATTGAATCAGTAAGCGCAGATGGCTGTCTTGGCGACACCTATACAATTACCGTTCCGGTAAGACCTGAGCCTGTTGCCGATCCGTTATTAGCTGGTCCGGTCACTGTGTGCAGTGATGTTGCAGTAGGGCTTACCCTAAGCACCAACGGCACAAGTGTAGCTGCTGCAGACTATTCAATTGTTTCCATAACTGCCGATCCTGCACTTATCCCCGATGGTAGCAACGCAACAGTTGGAATTGGGAAAGCCGCATCTGCAATTGCCGGTGATAAATTTACCAATACCACAAATATCTTCAAGACTGTTCAATATGTTGTCGTTCCACGTAGCTCTGATAATTGTTTCGGTGACACACTTACTATAGTAGCAAACATAAACCCCGAGCCGGTTATGGATCCTGCGCTTACAAATTTGGTTACCAAGTGCAGTGATGATGTAGTAGGCGTGACTCTGACTACTAATGGTACAAGTGTTGCTGCCGTAGACTACGAAATTGTCTCAATCAATGTTCCCATGGCACTGAACGCTGATGCTGGAAATGCCAACACAGGTACTGGAAAATCTGCAAGTGCTATAGCAGGAGATAAGTTCACTAATGCTTCTAATGCAGTTCAGACAGTTACATATGTAATCAGAGGAAGAAGTTCTGACAATTGCTACGGCGACAATATAACTATTACTATTAATGTAAACCCTATTCCAACTTCTACAAACAGCAGTCCCGCAGATATTACCATCTGTGATGGGGCGATACCTTCCACATCAGTTGCCTCTGTTGTGGCAGGAACACTATTTAAAATTTCTGCTGTTGCAGTTCCTGCAACAGTAAACGGAATAACTCCGCAGAGCGGTGTGTCAGGAGGAAACATTAATGCAGGTAATGCTTTATTAAATACGTCCTTAACGGTTCCTGCAGAAGTCACCTATACAGTACTACCGTATAACGCCGGACCCGACGGTATAGATAACAATGCTACCGGAGATGATTGTCTCGGTATTCCTTTTACGGCAAAGGTAACTGTTCAGCCAACAGTTACCTTTGGATCAGTTGTACAAAGTCCGGCTGCGGCCTGTACCAACACATCTGGTTCATTCCTTGTATCAGGTTTGCCAAATGGTGTTACGGCCTCTGATGGTTTTCAGGTTACTTACACTATAAATGGGGGAGCACCACAGACAGCAATCCTTAGTGCTGTGAACAGTACTTCGAGCATTTTCCAGACGATTGCCCTGCAAAATGCAGATGACAATACAAACCTTGAGATAACCAACCTAAAGAATCTGACAACAGGTTGCGAAGTTTCTTTTACCGGTAAAACAGCTGTGATAGATGTGAATCAGGTCACACCGGGTACAATTAATAATGTTTCTCTTGAACCATTGGCTTGTGATGCATATGATCCTATCGCAGGTGCATTGGTTGGAATTGGTTCAACTACAGAACCATCTGGTGTGACGACTTATTTGTGGGAGCACAGCACAACTTCTGCTACGACCGGTTTTTCACCGGCCAATGCAAGTTCGGGATCAGGTGGCACACAAAGTGTAGATTTGAATACCATAACTACTTTGGGTAATAACTGGTATAGGCTAAGAGTCAGTAGTACAAAGGATGGAGTAACTTGTTCTGCTTTCACTTCTGCGGTGGATATTTCCATCAATGCGCAACTCTCTCAGCCGGTTATAACACGCGATGAGGTTGTTTGTGAAAATGCAACGGCAAGCCTTTCAATATCGGCACTAAATCCTGCCCAGGGAGTTAATGCTACAATAAGTTGGGATTCTGCTGATGATGATGGATTCGGTGCGCCTAATGATGCTACATGGTCAAATATTGCTGGTAATGTAACCAACATTACTACTGCACCTATGATAAACGACCTGCATTTCAGAGTAAAAATTGCCAATACTCCAAATGTTGGATGTCTTGACGTTAATACATGGAATGATGCTAATCTTTTGTTGCCAACAAACGTTGACAATCTGATTGTGGTTAACAATATTTCCGAGCAAACTATATCAACCAGCAGCCCGCTTTGCAGCGATGATTTTATTGATATCTCTCCCGGCCCTGCTTTCGGTGACGGTATAGTTACTCAGCAGTGGTATGTAAAAGTAGGCACTGCTCCATATTCTGCAGCTGTGCCGGCTTTGCCAAACCTTGGGACCGATGTAGATTACTACGATTCAGATGGTATAAACAATGTTACCAGTGCTCCAATAACTTATACTTTCAAAAGGACCTCAACATCTACGATGACAGTAGGAGCAACAACAAGTGTATGCCCTGTTTCAACTAATGAGGCGACGGTTGTTGTGAATCCTGAACCAGTGAACGGAGATACACTTTACACGACTGTATGCAGCGATGCAATTATTGGACAAAATCTTCCTGGCTCCGCTTCAGGTGCGGCTACCTCAACCTACAATGTTATAAGTGTAAATGTTAACGGTTTGATACCTGCGGTTACAAACCTTAATATTGCTACCGCATATGGGGTTTCAAATACCGCTATAGCAAATGATATTTATACCAATAATACTACCTCGGTGGTTAATGTAGTCTATACAATTGAGCCTGTAAGCGCAGATGGTTGTATCGGAACATCATTTGATGTTACTGTTCCGATTTCACCTGAGCCTGTAGGCAGTGCTGGTACCGCTACGACTTGTAGTGATGCTGCGATTAACTTTGATTTACAGGGACAGGTAACGAACAGCATGACCGGCGTTACGTTCAGTTACTCTGCACCAGTGAATACTGGTGGCATGACTGGCGGTACTGCGAGAAGCGTTAGTGCTGCTGGTAATATTACGGATACCTTTACCAATTTAAGTGGTGTTTCGCAGACTGCGACATACACTGTTACACCGACTGGTTCGAACGGTTGTGTTGGCGATGCTTTCACAGTAACCGTAACAGTTAATCCTGAGCCTGTAGGCAGTGCTGGTACCGCTACGACTTGTAGTGATGCTGCGATTAACTTTGATTTACAGGGACAGGTAACGAACGGCATGACCGGCGTTACGTTCAGTTACTCAGCACCAGTGAATACTGGTGGCATGACTGGCGGTACGGCGAGAAGCGTTAGTGCTGCTGGTAATATTACGGATATTTTTAATAATACTTCAAATGCAGTTCAAACGGCTACATACACTGTTACACCTACAGCACCGAATGGTTGTATTGGCAATCCATTTATAGTCACAATCTCTGTCAGACCTGAGCCTGTTGCTACTGTTACCAATTCGGGGCAAACCAATTGTTCAAATACCGCGTTAACAACTCTTGTTTTGGGGACTTCAAATAGTCAATCGGGAAGCACATTCAATTGGACCCGTACCAACACAACCAATGTTACCGGAATTCCTTCTTCGGGTTCGGGTAATATAAGTGGAACACCACGAAATAGAACAATTGTAGACCAAACAGTGATTTATACAATTTCTCCTGTAGGCCCGGCTCCTGGGCTTTGTGCGGGTGATGACATCACTGCCTCGATAGTAGTAAAACCTGAGCCGGTGGGTGCAAACAGTCGTACATATTCTTGTAGTAATGTTCCCATGAACTACTCTTTGCAAACGAACATTGATGCAATGGGCGTTGGGGTTGGATTTACGACATTCTCGCAAAACACTGAAGGATTTTGGGGTAATGCAATGGCGGGTGTGACTTTCAGCTGGGTTGCAGAGGTTCCGATTTTTGTTACCGGACTTTCAAATGGTGCTACGGGTACTTCCAATACTTTAAACTTTACCCTTGTCAATAACTCAATAACTTCCCAGGATGTAATATTTACTGTTACACCTACAGGACCTAATGGTTGTGTTGGTACACCATTTATTGTTAAGCATACTCTATTTGGTCCTCCACAGGTTTCTATCAACAGAAATGGAAAAAGCACAATGTGTATTAATGAATCCAGAATACTACAATCTTCTGTTTTTGGAGGCAATACCACTGATCCATTTTCAACACCGTATATTTATTCATGGGGTGTAAGTGGCTCAGCAATCGGCACATTAGATGACCCAACAACAGAAACACCTGAATTCATTCCAACTGGACCAGGGGTTGCCATTTTCAGATTAACAATCACCGATCAGAGTGGTTGTATTGGAGTTAGTCAGCCAATTAGCATAACTGTTAATCCTAATCCTACACTGACATTGAGTCATGTAGATGTGAGTTGCTTTGGAGGAAACGACGGTAAGGTTATCGCTATTGGTTCCGGAGGACCTACTCCTTACAGATATCAGATTAATTCCGCGGGTTTTGTTGCAGCAAATAATCAGCCAGCTACAACTAATCACACTTACAGCGGTCTGGCTCCGAATCAGTACACAGTTACCCTAAGAGATAACAATGGTTGTACAGCCTCAGGAAATGAGACTATTTCTCAACCATCAGCAGCTTTGTTTGCATCTTTGTCTTCTCAGGTTAATGTAGGATGTAATGGCCAAAGTACAGGAAGTGTGGTTATTAACCCTATTGGTGGTACCGCACCATACTCAATATCTCCTGCTCAGACAAATCTTTCAGCAGGAAACTATACCTTTACAGTTACTGATGCAAACGGATGTAAAGCGTTTGTAAATGCTGTAATTACACAGCCTGCGGGTATAAGCGCTACGCTTACACAGACGAATGTAAGTTGTGCTGGAGGTAATGATGGTAGTGTTGTAGTAATGCCTGTAGGAGGAACTGCGCCATATACAATCAGTCCATCACAGACTGGACTTGCTGCTGGAAACTATATCTTTACTATAACTGATGCTGGTGGTTGTACGACTACGGTTTCTGCAACGATCAGTGAGCCTGCATCTGTAAGTGCTG
>CANHEE010000057.1 GCA_947459655.1 Lewinellaceae bacterium | reverse complement strand
TAGTGCAGTCACTCAAATCTACAAGACAGCTTTTTCATCGCATTCGTGAGAAAAGTTCGTTCATATTTTCCTTAAAATTTGCCTACATTAGGGTGGTCGGTCTCATGCTCTTTGTGCTTGCATCCGGCTATGCTACCTTTCATTCTACTCGCATGTTGGGTGCAGAAAGCAGCGAGGTGCCGCGACATTTAGACTACAGCCGATTGCGGTACGGTTTTGATCTGGATACTTTTTATCAATGTAAAACAGACAAAATTGCCGAAAATGAGTCTTTCAAAGATTTCGTAGAAGGAATCGGTCTCAATGCTACGCAAATCGATAAAATCAACAAAAATTGCAGCGGTATTTTTGACGTGAGACATTTCAGAACCGGTCGGGAATTCATGATTCTTACCCGCGAAAAGGGCAAAGGGGCAGATTATTTCTGCTACGCACCCGACTTGTTCTCCCACCTCATCATCAATCTCAAAACGCTTGAGGTGCAAAAGAAAGATGTCAGCTATGAGACCAGAATAGAGTCGGCCTCAGGAATCATTGAAGACAATATCTGGAACACGATGGTAGACAATGGCTGGAGCTTTGACATTGCTGACCGCCTGGAAGATGCGCTATCTTGTGCAGTGGATTTTTACCACATAAACCAAGGCGATAAATTCAGATTTATCTACGAAAACCGCTATGTCGATGGCAAGCCTGTCTCAACAGGCAATTTGCTTGCTGCATACTACACCGATAACGAAAAAGAATACTACGCCATCTGGTACGATGATGGTAAAGTAAAAGGTTTTTATGATGCAGAGGGCAGACCAATGAAAAAATCCTTTCTGAAGTCGCCGGTGCGCTTCTCACATATTTCCTCTGGCTTCAACCTTCGCCGCCTGCATCCTGTTCTGCGCTATGTTAAGCCACATCTCGGAACCGATTTCGCTGCGCCTACAGGAACGCCAATCATGGCCGTAGCTGAAGGTGTAGTTACAGAAGCAGCAAGGAAAGGTGGCAACGGAATCTATGTTAAAATACGCCACGACAACAAATATGAAACGCAGTACCTGCACATGTGCCGCCACGCAAATGGCATCAGAAGGGGAGTGCATGTCAGCCAGGGCCAGGTAATTGGATACGTAGGTTCCACAGGGCTGGCTACGGGGCCACATGTTTGTTTCCGTTTTTGGAAGAATGGCGTTCAGTGCAATTTCCAGAAAGCCGATCTTCCGGCTGCCAAAGTGATGGATGCTGCATCCCTCCCCGGCTACAGAAAATACCGGGATGAGGTGATGGTCAATCTCGGTAAGATTCCTTACCGCACGAAAGAAAATCCCGCTACCATGGCTTACAAACCTTAAACTTTTTTGGGGGCTTTTCGCAGCGATTACATTTGTTGTTTTTTCAGATTGTCTTTTGGCATCCGGTCTATCAGTAGACTAAACGGATCTATTCCCGCATTTTCAGGTTCTTCATCGCAGATAAAGGTGTAGTTGTTGTCCTTTTGGGTCACGAGCACTTTTCTCCGATACAGTGTCTTACCATATTTTTTACCATTCTCAGGTTTTGCAAAAGCACCTATTTCAATGTAATCGCTCACGTGTACTTCCGACTCTTTGCCCAGCTCATCAGCCTTGTATTTACGGCTCTCCGTTTGAATGCTGACCTCGTATTTTCCGTTGTCCAGTTTTTTGCTGCTGAAAGAAACACATCTGTTGTCGTATAGCGTAATATCAAGGAACAAATCTCTGATAAGGTACTTCAGACTATCTGGTGTCTGCTTTTCAAATTCATCAATGGCGTCGAGACTGGTCGGATAAGGTGCACCTTTGTACCTGAATTTTCCTAGAAAAGCCCTTAGTGCAGCATTTACATTGTCTTCTCCAATCATTTCCTTCAAACAATACATCACCACTGATCCTTTTTGGTAGTGGATGTAACTTTGGTTTTCGCACTTGGCCAGCGGCAGCTCCTTCAAACTTTCGCGTCCGCGTCCTTGTAGGTAGCGGTCCATTTCGTACTCCAGAAACTTTCGCATGGCATCTCTTCCATAGGCTTTCTCCATGACCATTAATGCGCTGTACTGCGCAAAAGTTTCAACAGTCATTTCGCCACCCTGCATTTTTGCCCCGCATTCTTGGTGCGCCCACCACTGGTGCGCCATTTCGTGTGCTACGACATAAAAAACCATGTCTATCGCCTCGGGGTCACTGAAATCAGAAATGAATCCGATACCTTCCGAATAAGGCATGGTTCCCGGGAAGCACTGTGCAAACGATGCAATTCTCGGAAACTCAATGATTCTGCACTGACGGTGGGTGTACGGACCAAAGTTGGATGTGTAGTATTCCAGCGATTTCTGGATCGAATTCAGCATACGCTCCACATTATATGCGTGCTCCTTGTGGTAGTACACTTCCAAACTGATGCCATTCCAGTCCCGTTTGGCCACCTCATATCTGGCAGATATATACGCCGAAAAGTTGGCGCTGGGGTGATCCAGTTTGTAGCGGAAAAAGTTCCGCCCCCCGGACGACCAGGATTCCATCAACGATCCCGGTGCAATGGCCATCTGGTCGGCAGACGTGGATATGGTTGTTTCCAGATTGATTAGATCTGCATTGTTGGCGATATAGGCATCCTGACGGTTTGCGAGGTCGTCCCGGTTTAGCGCGGGCATCCTTGACTTTTCAGGTAATCCATAGGTGGTGCGGTCATTTTTGTCACTGATTTCGTTTTCATCGGCGTAACCAAAGACAGGAATGAAATCGCCATTGTTGAAAAATGTTCCATTTTGGACCACCTGATTGAATTTTACCTCGTTTTCAAATCCTTTTGGTTCGAAGGCAAGGGAAATCTTTAGATTTATGGAATCGCCGGGAGCAAGTGCGGGACTGAACCTGTACATTTCGATCATAAGGTCCTCATCTTTGAATACGCTGTTTAGTCGCTCATTGGTCAGGCTGAAAATTCCATTGCGTGGTTTGTTCACAAAAAGGGTATCTATAGGCCGGTTACCTTTGTTGGTGATATGGTAATCACCCTGTACAAAAACAGCTCTTTTTTCAGGGAAAATATCAATGTTTAGTTTCAGGTCATAAACACGGGGTTGTGCCATTTTTTCGTAGCGCTTGAATTCCCTCTCATAGCGTACCTGTAGTTTTTCGAAAGATTTTTCGTCATTATAGGTATTGAGCATCTGGGTATTGTAAAAGACAAAGCCTGCGGTTCCTGTCCAAATGATCAGCAAGCCCAAAGCTGTTACCTTATAGCCCCTCCATTCTTTAACGGCGAGTCTGATGCGGTTTTTCCAGTCACTGTCTTTTCCCCTTACCCAGAATACAATGGAAATAAGCGCAAGCAGCGAAGAGAATAGTCCCCAGTAGGCGTTAAACCAGATTTTCCCTTTGAGATAGGGAGCGTAGCCGTAAAAATCAGAATAAATATGGCTGCCGCTTGCACCAAATCGCAGCATGTTGCTGTTGATGTGTACTGCAGACCAGATAAAACTATTCAGAATAGCAAATACCACAACCAGGAAAAAGCCCAAAAACATATTAGGCACCAGGGTCTGGATCAGCAGGGCAAGTATGGTCATGTAAATGAAACCCGAGAAATCCTCCAGCAGCAGTTCTGATAAATAAACACGGTATTCTATATTTGTATAGCCTTTTGCCATCTGTGTGGCTATTCCGGCGCCAATCGCAACGAGCAGCAACAGAAAAATAACAGCAGCCATTGCACCGAATTTTCCAAGCCAGATGGTATGGTTTTTAGTTGGCAGGGTGTCGTAAATTTCATTCACCCTTGCATTGCGTTCTTTCCACACCAGAATACCGGTAAAATAGGACATTATAGAAATCAAAAACAGGTAAAAGGATCCCCTGATGCTGTCGGCTATATGATATGTCACCGGAAGCGTTTTGCCACCATAGTTTTCATTTGCTGCCCAGAGGCTGGGTAGCAGATTAACCAAGCCAATCAGGAGTAGCAAGAAAAATGGCGTGCTTCTAACAATAGAAAGAAAATCTGTCTTGAACTGTGAAAAAAACTGGGTAAATACTGTATAGCTACTTCCCGAGGGTGTGACCCTAGGGTACTCGCTCATTGGCCCTCTTGTAAAATTGTCCTCAACCGGGAGCTCTCCCTGTGGAGGTTTGTGTTTTCCGGATTTCTCCGTGAAACTGAATTTGAGGTAAGAAATTCCAAGAACAGTAAGGCCGACCATAATCCACACTATTCTGTTGAGTAGCATCATTCCACCCATTGGCAGTGCCATCGTATTTTTTTCTTCAACCGTCCAATACTTCGTCAACAGGGAAAACGTTCTGATGCCAAAAGGGTCGAGCAGCATTGCCATCTGCTCATTCTTTAGATCTTTAAGTAGTGCGCCGGAGGCAATGTAGGCCACCAGTAGTGCCAAAGTAGCGATATACGACAACGTCGTTTTGCGGGTAAGGGCTGAGATCGCATAGACAATGCTTCCACAGAAAAGTATATTGGGAAGCACAAATAAGATCAATGCCTCGGCATGACCTTGGAGACTGAGCGGGCCAAAACGTTCCGGATCCATCCAGTGAAACATCCCGTTGGCAACAGTCCCTGACAGAACGCCCAGCGAAACGCCCAGCAATGGAATCATTGCGACGATTACTGCACCGGTATAGTGTCCGAAATAATAACCTGCCTTGCTCAGCGGAGTGGTGAAAACGAGCTGGCTGGTATTGTTTTCAAAGTCCCTCAACGCTGCGCTATTCATAAATGCGGTCACCAGGAGAATGCTGAGCAGCGACATTACTGCGTAAAAATTCTGGACGACATAAGGCGCATTTTTTTTGATATTGCCGTAGCTACCGCCGATCTGAATGGAATCAGATATTGTAGCGCCAAACACCATTAGTGCAAAAACCATTAGAAATATCCATGGCATTGGTGCCCGCAGTAGGCGTTTCAGTTCAAATTGAAAAAATGTGCTGAACATATTATAGGTATTATAGTATCGCTCTGCGACTTATTGATAAATTTTTGAAAAGAAAACATCTTCAAGCGAGGCATCGGCAGGAGAGAATCCCTCCGGGCATTCATCCTGTAGCACATGAATAATGGGCTTTCCAGCCACCAGTTTGTTTGAAATGACTCGGTGGTTTTGCTGATACTGTCCCATTTCAGATTTGGAAATCGACTTGCCCCAAACTTTGCCCTGAATTTCCTTTAGTGCATCATCAGGAGTTCCTGAAAACAGCACCCGTCCCTCATTAATTATAGCCATTTTGGAGCACAATTCCTTGACATCCTGCACAATATGTGTGGAAAGTATCACAATCACGCTCTCGCCGATTTCAGAAAGGAGATTGTAAAACCTGTTTCGTTCGCCGGGGTCAAGTCCCGCCGTGGGCTCATCAACAATAATCAGTTTCGGGTCTCCAATCAGAGCCTGTGCAATGCCGAAGCGCTGCCGCATACCACCCGAGTAGGAGGCAACCGCTTTTTTGCGGTGCTCCCAGAGATTTACACGTTGAAGTAGTGCCTCCACGACGTTTTTGCGGTCAGATGAAGAGGATATGCCTTTCAGTGTTGCTAAATGATCCAGCATTTCAAGCGCCGAAATCCGGGGGTAAATTCCGAACTCCTGCGGAAGGTAGCCCAGCATTCGTCGAACGGCATCTTTTTCATTGAGTATGTCTGTGTTTCCCAGTCTGATGCTTCCGCTGTCCGCATCCTGCAGTGTGGCAATTGTCCGCATGAGGGTAGATTTACCTGCACCATTTGGTCCAAGCAATCCAAACATTCCGGTTGGTATTACAAGTGAAACATTCTGCAGTGCCCGACTACCGTTAGGATAGGTTTTGGATAAATTTTCAATGATTAACTCCATAGTTAAGGTTCTGATGGTGGAAATAATAGTTGAAGATAAGCAATACCTATTAATTGGTTGCTTCTTAATAGACCAAATCTTCAAGAGCGGAGACGAATCAAAGCCTATGATGGACGAGGCTGTTTTTTCTCATTTTTTTCAAGGAAAAACGTACTGAAGAAAGATTCTTTCAAATGAATCATAAAAAACAGAAAATCAATTAAATAGAAGGTTTTCATAACCGACTTGTTGCCTTGTATTAATCCGCCGAAAATATTTTTTTTAAAAAAAAATAAAAAAAAGTGGGTGAAAATGGGACAAAGTGTCACAAAGTGTCTATATTTGCTAAAGCTTTGGAAGCGGAACACAAACATGTTGAATTTAAACGGCTCTTTCCCATCAACTCTTGACCCCAAAGGCCGGGTTAAATTACCAAGTGCCCTGCTCAGGCAGTTTCAGGAAGGAACCAGTGAGTTTATGCTTGTGCAGGGACTTGACACCTGTGTTCGATTGTTCACTCCTCAGTCATGGGATGCCTACACGGAACCCATCAGGAATCTAAGCGATTTTAATCCCGAAGCTAGGGTGTTAAAGCAACTGATGCTGAGCGGCAACAACAAGGTAGAGCTTGACTCAGCAGACAGAATTTTGATTCCGAAAATGTTGATTGAAAAAGGTAAGCTGGAAAAAGACCTCAAGATTGTTTGTCTTTTTGATAAAGTAGAAATCTGGGATGCCCGCTTACATGAAGAGAAATTTGGAGATTTTTCCAGCAGTGATTTGTCTGCTCTTGCTGCAAAGCTACTGGGGAACATCTGAAAGATACTATAATTACTTGTAGAGAGAAGAGGGAACTCTCTGCATACCATGCGTACAGGAGGGGAGATGCAAATATGTGTCTCCTCGACAAACGCAAAAGACTTTAATACATCCGGAAATAAAAGACACTGCCGCTTGGTGGTGTTTTTTTTTTTTACCTTTGCATTACCTATGCAGCACAACAAAAAGTCCACCCCCTCAGATTCAGCGGCCTATCATATACCGGTGATGTTACAAGAATGCCTCGATGGCCTGGATATCAGGCCTGAAGGTGTGTATGTGGACGTAACTTTTGGTGGTGGTGGACACAGCCGGGGAATACTCAGCAGGCTGAGCAAAAGTGGCAGACTGATCGCTTTTGATCAGGATGCTGACGCGGCCCGGAATCTACCGGACGACCCTCGAATCACTTTTGTGCACGCCAATTTTGCAGAAATTAAACCTTTCCTTAGACTTCATGGTGTAAAGGAGGTTGATGGCATACTTGCAGACCTGGGGGTCTCCTCTCATCAGCTGGATACAGCAGAAAGGGGTTTTTCCTACCGTTTTGAGGCCGATCTTGATATGAGAATGAATATAGCAGAGGAAAACACAGCCGCTCAGATACTCAATGGTTACAGTGCCGCACGCCTTCAGGATGTGTTCAGCAGATACGGTGAAGTGCGCAATTCAAAAACGCTGGCTGAGGCGATTGTCCAACAACGTGGCTCCAGACCAATCCGAACTACAAGTGACTTGAAGGCAGTGATGCGACCACTTATACGTGGCGATGAACATCGTTATTTGGCGCAGGTTTTTCAGGCTTTGCGCATGGAAGTCAACAAGGAAATGGAGGTTTTAGAAGCGTTTTTGTGCTCCTGCAAGGATGTGCTCAAGCCGGAAGGTCGCATCGTAGTATTGACCTTCCATTCGCTGGAAGATCGTGCGGTCAAAAATTTCTTTAAAACCGGTAATTGCGCAGGAGAGCCTGTTCGAGATTTCTATGGCAACATTGACCGGCCCTTTGAACTCATGAACAAAAAAGCCATTGAGGCTAGCGCTGAGGAAAAACGACAAAATAGCCGCTCGCAATCCGCCAAACTGAGGATTGCAAAATTTGTCGGTCATAAATTTGATTAATTCATTGCTTCTCTTTTTCTTTGCACACTTTTTCCGGAGAGATGTCCGAGTGGTTTAAGGAGCACGCCTGGAAAGTGTGTATACTCCAAAAGGGTATCGAGGGTTCGAATCCCTCTCTCTCCGCCATATAATACCCTGATTGCCAGTGCATTCAGGGTATTTTTTTGCCATTTTTAACACAGCTACTACACTTGAAAACGGTTCGCTCCAGAATTGTATTGCAGGATCTGACTATAAATCACCCCAGTTAATTTTTATGAACTTCCGCGCTCCGCACAGGTGCAGCTTGTTTTTACTGCTGGTGGAAATGAGCAAATGGACTTTTCAAAAAAGTATTTTTGGACTTTGCAAACCTTTGGTAAAAAAATGCAGCCATTCAAAGTGCGCATCGGTTTTCCCATTGCAATCTTATCCATGCAAAATATTGGTGTACAGGTCTTAAAACATTTGTAATAGATGCAAATAAAGACAATAAACTTTGCTTTACTTTGGCATTCGGAAGAAATTTGCCACTAATATTTTTTTGTATAAACATGGTGCAATATTTATTTTCAGTAACTTGAAAAAAAATTGGGAAAAAAAATAAAAATAGAACAATAATAAATATATTTGCCAAATCTTTGTCGTGAGGACTTTGTCCGAAAGAATGATTAGTTTTCGTGATTGAAATGGAGGTTTTTTCCCTTTCTGATAACGAATCTACGATTAAATATTTCGGAGTTTTGGAGTCTTTTTTCTGATGAATTTTCTGGATCTTCAATTTTACTATTTGAAGTTCATTGTGGTTCTCCATCATGATTTATGCAGAAAAGACTGAATGTGAATTTCTTAATTACTACATAGAACAAATTAATTTACTAACAAAGTATATTTTTCGCCTTCAGTGGAAATTATACGGCTCTATCAGAGTTTTTAAACCATTATTTCTTGGATGAAAAATGCATTTATTTTCCTCTTACTATTAATTGGGTTTAAGGCCAGTTCGCAGACATGCCAGATGAGCTTTACGAACCCGACCTACAACTCGGGAACCGGAAAATTCCGTGCCACGCTGACCATTTCGTCGACAAGTGGTAACAATGCCTGGGAATTGGGGAATATGAACCTCAGGTTCAATTATCCTATTAGTGCTTTGTCAACTCCCGTAATTGCTGTGAACCACTTGTCTGGTTCAGGTTTTAGTTACGGATCGCCGACAACAACAGGTTCAAACCTGACAACCGGTGTGATGAGTTACAATATTACACTTCCATCAGGTACTGCCGGAAAGCCAATACCGACTACGGGATTTGACATTCTCACCATTGAGTGGAACGTTACCAATGCCGCAGGTTTGAGTAGTACTTCCAACAAGTTGGAATGGCGAGCAGGTACTACTTTCGCAAATCCAAGGCTGGCGATTGTTACTTCTACGCAGACTGTTGGATGTCCCGCAGGTTGTGGATTCGCCTTTCCCCCATCTTCAGCTTTGATTTTGTCCCCGTTGATTCAGGCAGCAACGCCTCTTTCTGTGTCGATTGCTAAAACTGACCAGACAAGCTGTTCAGCCCCTAACGGTACCGCTACAGCAACTGCAGCGGGTGGTACTTCACCATACACTTACTTGTGGAGCAATGGTGCCACTTCTGCATCAATTTCAAATCTCAGTGCAGGTAGTTACTCGGTAACCGTTACAGATAACGCTGCCGGTACGGCAACGGCCAGTGCCACTATTTCCGGTCCTGCGGCGATATCAGGTACAGCTTCTTCAATTACGTCTCCTTCCTGTATTGGAAGTTTGAATGGTAGCGTGGTCATTACGCCCTCTGGCGGTACGGCACCCTACACTATAGTGCCTGCGCAGACTGGACTTGCTGCAGGCTCTTATCAGTTTACCATTACTGGTGCGAATGGTTGTACGGGTACGGTATCTGCCAACATCCCTAATCCAACCTCTGTGACAGCAACGATTACTGCGCTGAATAATGTTTCCTGTTTTGGAAGTATGAATGGTAGTGTTACCATAACCTCTTCCGGTGGAACTGGCCCTTACAGCATTTCTCCTGCACAGTCAGGATTAGGTGCCGGGTCGTATACATTTACGGTAACTGATTCTAAAGGATGTACTACAACTGTTTCTGCTACTATATCACAGCCATCACAAGTTAGTGCGACCATTACCGGTCAGACCAATGCGACCTGTTTTGGTAGTATGAATGGTAGTGTGAGCATAACTGCTTCCGGAGGTACAGCACCTTACAGTATTTCTCCGGCACAGACCGGTCTTGCTGCAGGATCTTATACCTTTACTGTTACTGATGCAAAGGGTTGCAGCACAACTGTTTCCGCCACGATTTCACAGCCATCACAAGTTAGTGCGTCCATTACTGGTCAGACCAATGCGACCTGTTTTGGTAGTATGAATGGTAGTGTGAGTATAACCGCTTCAGGTGGAACAGCGCCGTATGCTATTTCGCCAGCACAGACTGGTCTTGCGGCGGGGGCCTACACATTCACCATAACAGACTCAAATGGTTGCAGTACGACAGTAACAGCTATCATATCACAGCCTTCAGCTATGGTGGCAACCGTCACTGGGCAGACCGATGCAAATTGTGGTCAAGCTGTAGGTTCAGTAACCATAAGTGTAACAGGCGGTGCATCACCTTACTCAATAGCTCCGGCACAAACCGGACTTGCTGCCGGTCCGTACACTTTCACAGTTACTGATGCAAATGGTTGTACAACGACAGTAAATGCGGTGATCAATTCATCTGCAGGTCTTACTGTTTCAGCTGTAGCACAGAATGTGTCGTGTTTTGGCGGTGCCGATGGTTCGGTGAATGTGAGCGTATCCGGTGGAGCAGCTCCTTACTCCATCATTCCTGCTCAGACAGGACTGAGCGCTGGAAACTATACTTTCACAATAACTGATGCTACCGGTTGTAGTGCAACTGCGTCAGCTACCGTCGATCAACCTGCTCAACTAACAGCGCAGGTTATTTCGCAGGTGAATGTTTCCTGTTTTGGAAGCACGAACGGCAGTGTGAGCATTAATGCTGTAGGTGGTACTGCACCATACTCCATTTCGCCAGCACAGTCTGGTTTGGGTGCAGGTTCATATGCCTTCACAGTTACTGATGCAAAGGGTTGCTCAACAACTGTATCTGCTACAATTACAGAACCGGCTCAACTTGCCGCAGTCATATCAGCACAGTCTAATGCAAGTTGTTTTGGAAGCATGAACGGCAGTGTGAGTATATCCGCATCGGGTGGAACTGCTCCTTACAGTATTTCGCCTTCGCAGACCGGCCTAAGCGCGGGTTCTTATACCTTTACCATAACTGATGCAAATGGTTGTAACACAACTACATCTGCCACTATTTCTCAGCCAGACGCATTAGCCGCAACTATCACTGGTCAGACAAATGCAAATTGCGGACAAAACGTTGGTTCCGTCAGCATCGGTGTTACCGGTGGTACAGCTCCTTACAGCATTGCTCCTGTACAAACAGGTCTTGGTGCGGGCTCTTACAGCTTTACCGTAACTGATGCCAGTGGTTGTACTACAACTGTTAATGCTACAGTTAATTCAACTAGCGGATTGATTGCGAATGCAACTGCACAAAATACATCTTGCTTTGGCGGGTCTGATGGTTCTGTTACTGTAAATGTATCGGGAGGTACGGCACCATATAGTGTTGTGCCTGCACAGACCGGACTGAGCGCTGGAAACTATACTTTCACCGTAACAGATGCAACAGGTTGTAGCGTTACAACCTCAGCTACTGTTGGTCAGCCGACTGCAGTAACTGCTGTCGTTAGCGGACAAACTAATGCAGCTTGTTTTGGAAGCTTAAATGGTAGTGTAACCATCAGTGCAATTGGTGGAACAGCACCTTATACAATTACCCCTTCACAGACAGGTCTCGGAGCAGGATCTTACACATTTACTGTTACTGATTTCGCAGGTTGTACAACAACTGTTTCTGCAACTATTACTCAGCCTTCTCAGATGGCATCTGACATTGCATCGCAGACCAATGTAACCTGTAATGGTGGAAACAACGGAAGTGTTTCTTTCAATACCACCGGAGGTGTTCCTCCTTATTCCGTAGCACCTTCTACCTCAGGTCTTGCTGCGGGAGCATATCAGTATACCATTACTGATGCAAATGGTTGTACCAATACAGTTCAGGTGAACATTACTCAGCCTGCTGCAATTTCTGCTTCAGTAATTACCGAGACTCCGGTGAATTGTGCCGGCGGATCCGATGGCTCGGTTACATTGGCAATTTCTGGAGGCTCTGCACCATATGCGTTGAGTTCTAACGCAGGCACTGTAAACGGAAATACTGTTTCAGGACTTGCAGCAGGCCAATATACTTTTACCATCACAGACGTAAATGGTTGCGTAGGCTCTGCAACTGTTGGTATTACATCTAATAACATTATTATCAATGCAAATGCAGGAGCTGACGTTACGTTGAACTGTCAAACCACTAGTGCTACGCTAACGGCAACAGGTGGTGCATCTTACCTATGGAGCAATGGTGAGACAACTGCAAGCATAACAGTGAGTCCCTCAATGACCACTACCTATTCGGTAACGGTAACCGGAGCAACCGGTTGTACAGGAACGGATGAGGTTGTTGTTACTGTCGATACAGGTGTTTCTGCCAACGCGGGACCTGATGTAACACTAAACTGTATTACCACAAGTACTACGTTGACTGCTACAGGTGCGGGTGCTTTTATGTGGAGTACAGGTGAAACTACTGCTTCAATCACAGTTTCTCCTTCGACAACCACTACTTATATCGTTACTGTAACAGCAGGAAACGGATGTATTGCGTCTGATGCAGTTATAGTAACTGTTGACAATGCTGCTCCAAACGGTTCTGCTGGTCCCGATGGAGTAATCAATTGTGTGATTTCTTCAGCTACGCTTAACGCCACCGGAGGTGCTACATATGCATGGAGTAATGGTGCCACAACGGCGTCAATCACCGTTATACCAACAGTATCAACTGACTACAGTGTCACGATTACAGGTGCAAATGGATGTACATCAATAGATGTAGCTACTGTCGTAGTTGACAAAACACCTCCAAATGCGAATGCTGGACCTGACGTGATAGTAACATCTTCTAATCCAACTGCTACTCTTGTAGCCTCAGGTGGTGTTTCTTACCAGTGGAGCAATGGTGTGACAACCGCTACCAATGTTGTAACTCCTACTCAAACTACCAGTTATGCGGTTACTGTAACCGGAGCAAACGGCTGTAAGTCTACAGATATCGTTTTGGTCACTGTGGAGAGAAAAGTCAACCTATCCTTTGGTAATCCTCAGATAATTGGCAATAAATTCAGATTTACGGTTAGATTGAGCTCTACCGATCCTTTCGGTATCGGTTCTTCAAATTTCCGTTTTAATTACAATCAGAATGCGTTGTCGGGACTGACTATTGTTTCAGATGTTTTCCCTTCACCTGATTTCGGAACTACCACATTGGTTGGTACAAGTCAGACCACAGGGATTGCGAGTGTAAATACTGCTTATACCGGCGCAACGAATTCCGGTCTTGTCATGATAAATTCTGCAGGTGTCGACGTTGCAACACTTGAATTTACCATTACTAACCCGTTGTCAACTGCCAATTTGATTTGGCGTACGACTACAACACCTAAAACTGCCATCGTAGACGATGACAAAATCTCAAGTATAACACTTGATCAGGTTACAAATTTGAACTATCCACTTTCAACAGTGAGTATCTCAGCGTTAAACAGTACCAATAATGCTTGTTTCGGAGCAATGAATGGTACTGCACAGGTTACTGCCGTAGGTGGTCTTCAACCATATTCCTATCGTTGGAGCAACGGAGCAACAACCGCATCTGTTAGCAACCTTGCCGCAGGAGTTTACACGGTTTCGGTTACAGATGCTGTACCTGTTACTGTTTCACAAAGTGTAACCATTACTGAGCCATCAGAGATAATAGCAACCTACACTGCCAGCAACGCAACCTGTTTCGGTAGCTTGAATGGTAGTGTGACCTTCGCCGTCAGCGGTGGAGTAGCTCCATACAGCATTGTTCCTGCTCAAACTGGTCTTGCTGCAGGAAACTACGTCTTTACAGTTACTGACGCAAACAACTGTTCCAAGACAGTACCTGTAAACATTCAGCAACCTCAAGCATTAACTGCATCTGTAACAAGCACAACCAATGTGACCTGTTTTGGAGCACTTAATGGAAGTGTTGTTGTAACAGCTACAGGAGGTACCGCTCCATACAGCATTGTTCCTGCTCAAACAGGTCTTGCTGCTGGAACATATACTTTTACCGTAACTGATGCCAACGGTTGTACTACCACTACAACAGCAACAGTACAACAACCGGCTGCTTTAGCGGCTGCATTCACTCAAAAGAATGTAACTTGTTTGGGCGGTAATGATGGTGCTGTCACATTCACTCCTGACGGAGGAACTGCGCCTTACACTGTTACGCCATCGCAGTCAGGTTTGAGCGCAGGAAATTACAATTTCACCATTACAGATGCAAATGGTTGTTCAACAACTCAGCAAGTAACGATACTTGATGGCTATCAGGCAACTGTTAATGCTGGCGCAGATGTTACTGTAAACTGTGCCAATCCAAGTGCCACCCTAAGTACCACTGAATCAGGCAGCTATATGTGGAGCAATGGCTCTACGACTGCCAGCACAACAGTTACACCATCTGTGACTACAACTTATACTCTATCATTTACGGATGTAAATGGTTGTAAAGCTACCGATGATGTTAAAGTTACCGTTGATAATACTGCTCCAATTGCAAATGCCGGAGCTGATGTCTCTGTTAATTGTACAAACCCTTCAACTGTACTCAATGCTACAGGTGGTGTTTCCTACATCTGGAACAATGGTACACTGCAGGGTGAATCTGTCAGTCCGTCTGTAACCACCATTTACACTGTAACTGTTACTGGTGCAAATGGTTGTACTGCCACTGCAAGCAAAAAAGTTACAGCCGATAAGACTGCTCCTCTTGCAAATGCAGGACCAGATGTTACTGTAACATGTACAACCCCATCGACAGTACTGAGTGCTACAGGTGGTGTTTCCTACATATGGAACAACGGAACACAACAAGGTGGAACTGTAACTCCGCTGGTAACTACTACATATACAGTCACGGTGACAGGTGCAAATGGTTGTACTGCTGTTGATGACAAAGTAGTTGTGGCCAATAAAGTAACAATCGCTAATGCCGGACCAGATGTCACTACCAACTGTACCAATCCAACAGCTACACTAACTGCGACCGGAGGTACCAGTTTCGTTTGGAGTTCTGGTTCTCTTTCTTCAACTATCACGGTCAATCCGCTAACGACAACCACGTATACTGTTACTGTTACAGGTGCTAATGGTTGTAAAGGGACTGATGAAGTAGTTGTAACTGTTGACAAAGCTACGCCAAGTGGTTCTGCAGGTCCGAACGGACTTGTTAACTGTAATATTTCATCTGCAACTTTAACTGCATCAGGTGGAGTATCCTACCTATGGAATACAGGTGCTACAACAGCGAGCATTACTGCAAGTCCTACTGTAACAACAAACTATACAGTAATTGTTACCGGTGCAAATACCTGTACCACATCAGCAATTGCATCTATTATTGTAGATAAAGCACCTCCTGCAGCCAATGCCGGACCGGATTTGACCTTCAATGCCGCCAATCCGACCGTTACGCTTGTGGCCTCCGGTGGTGTATCTTATTTGTGGAGCAACGGTGTAACGACAGCCTCCAATACAGTAACACCTACACAGGCAGGAACCTATACTGTGACAGTTACGGGAGTGAATGGCTGTACAGCATCTGACAATGCTCTGCTTACTTTTGGAAGAACTGTTAATCTTGCTTTTGTTCAGCCACAAATTATTGGCAACAAATTCAGGGTCACGCTGAGGTTATCTGCTCCTGAGACTTTCGGTATCGGATCATCAAACTTCCGCTTCAACTACAATAATGCCGCTCTATCAGGTCTTACGGTTGTATCAGAGATATTCCCTTCACCAGCATTTGGTGCCACTTCATTGACAGGGACTTCTCAAAGTACAGGTATTGCGAGTGTGAATACAGCATATACAGGTGCTAGTGATGCGAATTTAGTAACGATAAATCCGGCTGGTGTTGACGTTGCAGTTCTTGAATTCACCATTACCAACCCTGCCCTAAGCAGTAACCTGCTTTGGAGAGTTAGTACAACCCCAAGAACGTCAATTGTTGATGATGACAAGTTATCAAATCTGATAATAGATCAGTTGGTTAATCTGAATTTCCCACTGACACCATTCCAGATTACATCATTAACCAAAACTGATAATTTGTGTTTTGGAGCATTAAATGGTACAGCACAGGTAACTGTCCAAAATGGTCTAGCTCCGTACAGCTACCTTTGGAGTAATGGCGCAACAACAGCTGCCGTCTCTGGTCTTGCTGCAGGTACATATACCGTGTCTGTAACAGATGCTTCTCCAAATACAATTTCACAAAGTATCACGATTACTGAGCCTTTAGCTTTGACGGCTACCCATACCCAGAGTAATGTTACATGTAATGGATTGAGCAATGGTAGCGTATCCATTATTGCGACTGGTGGAGTAGCTCCTTATACAATCGTCCCTGCTCAGACAGGACTTGCCGCAGGAAGCTATACTTTCACTGTAACAGATGCCAATGGATGTACAACTACACTTTCGGTTGACATTCAGCAGCCTGATGCATTGACTGCCTCTTTAACACAAAGCAATGTGACTTGTAACGGAGGTAACAACGGTAGTGTATCTGTCACAGTTAACGGCGGATCGGCACCGTACAGTATCGCTCCTGCTCAAACGGGTCTTGTTGCAGGAAGCTACACTTTCACTGTAACAGATGCCAATGGATGTAGTACTTCATTGAATGCTACTATTACTGAACCTGCTGCACTGACGACTACATTTACCCAAACAAATGTAAGTTGTGCTGGTGGCAGCAACGGTAGTGTAGATTTCGCTGTTGCAGGTGGTACAGCTCCATATTCTATAATTCCAGCTCAAAACGACCTTCCAGCAGGCTCATATACCTTCACAATAACCGACAGCAATGGATGTTCAATTACGCAGCAAGTTGCAATTCTGGATGGATTTAGCAATTCAGTTAACGCAGGGCATGATTTAACAGTAAATTGTATTACGCCTTCTGCTACACTGACTGCAACTGGTGGATCCGGGTCTTACCTTTGGAGCAATGGTGAAACTTCAGCTACCATTTCTGTAAGTCCGGTCACAACGACTACCTATTCTGTCACTGTTACCAGTGTAAATGGGTGTACTGCCACTGATGAGGTAGTTGTAACAGCTGATAAAACAGCTCCAACAGCTGACGCAGGTGTTGATGTAACGATTACATGTACCAATCCTACAGCTGTATTGACAGCGACAGGTCAGGGCTCTTATTCTTGGAGCAATGGTGAAAGCAATGCAAGTATATCTGTTAGTCCTTCGGTGACAACCACGTATACTGTTGTTGTGACTGCACCAAATGGTTGTTCGTCTTCAGATGATGTTGTTGTTACAGTTGATAAGGATGCCCCTCAGGTCAACGCTGGTACTGATGTAACCATTACATGTGCCAACCCTACAACTGTTCTAACTGCAACAGGTGGTGTAACATATACATGGAGTACAGGAGAGAGCACAGCAAGTATTACTGTTGCGCCTGCTGTAATGACAACTTACTCTGTCACTGCAACTGGTGCAAATGGTTGTAAGGCAAGTGATAATGTCGTTGTTTTTGTTGATAAAACAGCACCGATAGCCAATGCAGGTTTAGATGTAACTATTGCATATGGTGGTAGTGCCAACCTAACAGCAACTGGCGGTGTTTCATATGCTTGGAGTAATGGTGCGAATACAGCAACGACAACAGTATCACCAGTAAACCGTACAATTTATTCTGTTACCGTTACTGGTGCCAATGGATGTAAGGCAAGTGATGATGTCATCGTTTCTGTAGAGAAGAGATACAGTCTTTCTTTTGTAAACTCTTCTATAATAGGTAATAAGTTCAGATTTACCATTAGAATGAGTACCAACACTCCTTTCTGCGTTGGAAGTAACAACCTTCGCTTTAACTTTAATAAGAATGCGCTTAATGGACTAACGATAATTTCTGATGCATATCCGCATCCGGCTTATGGTAATGTTACTACACTGGGAACAAGTTACACATCCGGTATTGCGAGTGTTAACGTTGCATATACAGGTCCGGCTTCAGCCTGTTTGGTGCCAATTACTTCTGCCGGTACAGACTTGGTAACCTGTGAGTTCACAATTATTAACCCAGCTCTGAGTACTCAATTCGTTTGGAGAAGCACTACAAACCCTGCAATTTCAGTTGTTGCTGATGACAAGTTAACTGTTTGTTTACCCGATGTACTTACTGGCTTGAACGCGCCGCTCACTCCAATGACATTGACGGGAGCTACCAAGCAGGATGTATTCTGTTATGGTTCTGCTTCAGGTTCAGCTTCTGTAACGGTAAGTGGTGGTTTACTGCCATATACCTACTTGTGGAGTAATGGTGCTACCACACAGAGCATTAGTAATGTTGTAGCAGGAACTTATGGTGTTACAGTTAATGATGCCTTTGGCAATACTGTCAGTACAAGTGTAACCATCAATACCCCTGCAGCATCAGTTTTTGCAACTTCCACACAAACCAACGTAACCTGTAACGGTGGAAATAATGGTAGTGTAGTAATCACCGCTACAGGTGGTACAACGCCTTATACAATTACACCTGCTCAGACCGGTCTTTCTGCCGGAACCTACACTTTCACGGTAACTGATGCGTCAGGTTGTACTACTAGCGTAACTACAACCATTACAGAACCTTCTGCGGTAGTTGCTTCGCTAACACAAACCAATGTGACCTGTAATGGTGGAAACAATGGTAGTGTTATAGTATCTGCAACGGGAGGAGTGCCTCCATACACGATTGCACCTGCACAGACGGGTCTGAATGCCGGTACATATACATTCACTGTAACTGATGCGAGCGGTTGTACGGGTACTGTTTCTACAACCATAACAGAGCCCGCTGCGATTACGCTCAATGTAACCGCAAATAATGTTACTTGTAACGGAGCGCTTAACGGTTCACTTGATATAAACTCATCAGGAGGTACCGGAGCAGTTGAAACGTTCATCCTTCCTGTAAGGAGCACTGATGTAATTGATGTAAATGGTATCCCTGCGGGAAGTGCCACAGGATGTGGTCAGTTTTGTGCAAACAACAACTGTATTATTTGTATAAATCTTGCTAACCGTATTTGTATTTGTCTGGGATCATTTTCCAATTCGAATACTTCTTTAGCAAGAACCAATCTTGCTGCAGGAGATTATACCGTATTTGTTGTTGATGATAATGGATGCGTGAAATATCAGGGTATAACCATTTCACAGCCATCACCTTTGACCGCAGGTATCAGCCAGACGAATGTCTCTTGTAACGGTGGTAGCAATGGTAGC
>CANHEE010000056.1 GCA_947459655.1 Lewinellaceae bacterium | reverse complement strand
GTATTGTTTTTCGTCTGCTGATGCAATCTGGGTTGCGGGCGTATCTGTCATATCGCTTTGAGAAGGGCTTTCCGGTTGTATTATTCTTCAGACAAACTTCTTGAGTTCTCTCCGGTCGCCTTGTTGATTTTATTATTAATTTTCCTTTCAGCAACTTTTTTAGTCGCGCTTTGAGGAAATTGTCAATTATCTGCCAAAGTACTTATCCTCCTTGTCATCACGCCACGCATCTTCGAGCGGATATTCCCGTCGCATAGGGAAATAATTCATTTCCTCCATGTTCAGAATTCTTCTGAGGTCAGGATGACCGACAAAATTGAAGCCGAAAAAGTCGTACTCCTGACGCTCCTGCCAGTTGGCCGCCGGCCAAAGGTCCGTAGTGGTCGGTACATCGAGATCATCTTTGGACATGAAGGTGCGGACTCTGACACGCCAGTTGTTTGGCATGTTGTGCAGCTGATACATTAGTCCGAATTCAGCACCCTCGTTTTCGGGGGAGTGAATGCCGCACATGGTTGTGAGAAAGTGAAAGTTGAGCTCTGGGTCTTCCTTGAGCATCCTCAGGGTGTCGTGTAAATGCGCTTTTTTGACGATATACACCGGAAAATCGTAATGCTGTTCGACAGCAATGATGAAATCTCCAAGTTTGGACTGAATGCTCTCCTTTATTTCTGTAGTGATCATATCTTTTGTTTGTTACTCGATACCGTATTGCTCAAGTCTTTTCAAATAACGTTCTGATTGCCTGTAGTCGCGACGCTCGTTTCTGGCCATTTCCTGTACCTGCATCAGAGCATCGATAAGTTGTTCGGGACGCGGAGGACAACCCGGAACATAAACATCCACAGGAATGACACGGTCTATGCCTTGCAAAACGCTGTAAGTATCAAAAATTCCACCACTGGATGCGCAGGCACCCATCGAAATTACCCATTTTGGCTCAGCCATTTGTTCGTAAACCTGGCGGAGAATTGGTGCCAGCTTCTTGGAAATCGTTCCTGCAACAATCAGAAGGTCTGCCTGACGGGGTGAAAAACTGATGCGCTCAGATCCAAACCTTGCGAGGTCGTAATTGGAGCCCATAGTCGCCATAAATTCAATTCCGCAGCAAGAGGTTGCGAAGGGCAGCGGCCAAAGGGAGTTCGCTCTTCCGAGTCCCACTGCCTTGTCCAGCGTGGTTGCGAAGAAACCTTGTCCTTCGTAGCCCGGAGGGGTGTTTTTGGGGTCTATATTAACAGCCATCTTATTATTTTTTATCTTTCAGTATTGAAACTCTTAGCTTTAAGTGTGTTGGGATGTCGTCAAATTAGTCCCATTTAAGTGCTCCCTTTTTGAGAATATAAAAGAATCCAATCAGTAGGAATGCGATAAATGTAAACATCTCAAACATGCCGATGGCACCAAGGGATTTGAAATTTACCGCCCAGGGATACATAAAGATAACCTCCACATCGAACAACACAAAAAGGATGGCCACCAGGAAGTACTTGATGGAAAACGGTGACCTGGCGTTGCCTATTTGCTCAATTCCACATTCGAAGGAATCTGCCTTAACTTTTGATTTGTGCTTTGGCCCCAGCCACTGGGTAACCACCATCACGAAGGATACAAAACCCGCGGCAACGATAAACATCAGCAGGATGGGAAGGAAATCTCTCGAACTGTTAAGGGATTGCAAAAGAATCATAGTAAGTTGTTTTTATACATTCAGACCGTTCCGAAGATCGGTGACGCGCTTGGGCGCGCAAAAGTAATAAAAAAAAGCCCCTTTACAAAAAGGATCCTCAAGTTAATTACTGATTTTTAACAAAAAACAAATGAAATTGTTTTGCTGAATCTGCTGCCCCGAGGGAAGGGGCAGTAATGGGTGCATGTACTTGAAAATTGTAAGGAGCAGAGGCAGTAGTTAATAAAACAAGTGCCGGTTGGGGCCTTAATTGGCCATCTCTGATAAGAATTTCAGTCTGACTAGTTGCACTTCTTCAAGCTGAATATCATCTGCCTTCAATTTGTGGAAGGCCTCGTCAATGGAGTCGTTGTCAGATTCCAGAAAGTAGTTGAAAATGTCTTCCTGCACGTACTCGTCGACGTTATCAGTGAGATAATAGTCCAAATTCAGTCTCGTGCCTGAATTGACAATGGAATCAAGTTCTTCCATCAGTTCGTCCCAACTGAGGTCGTTTTGATCAGCAAGGTCTTCCAAAGGCAACTTTTTATCGATGCCCTGTATGATAGCAACTTTTACTTTGGACTTGTTGGCCACCTGTTTGACCACAAAGTCTGAGGGACGGATGATGTCGTGTTCCTCGCAGTATCTTGCAATCAATTCGATGAATGGTTTGGCGTAACGCTCTGCTTTTCCTCGGCTGACACCCTGGATCTTGGTCATGTCCTCCATCGTGATGGGATACTGAGTAGCCATGTCCTCCAAAGAACCGTCCTGAAATATAACATATGGCGGAACCCCTGCTTTCTTTGAAACCGATTTGCGGAGATCCTGCAACATGTTCATCAGCAGTTCGTCCAGCACCGCAGTTTTGCCCTGTGACTCATCCAGGTCATCGTAATCCGGACTTCCTTCGCCGGAATAATCCCGGTTAATGGCGATCTGGAATGAGGACGGAGATTTCAGAAATTCGCGTCCAGCATCGGTGATGCGGATAATACCATACTGCTCGATGTCTTTGATCAGGAAGCTTGCCAGCAAGGCTTGCTGGAAGATAGACTGCCAAAAAATGTCGCCTTTTTCCTTGCCCTCTCCAAAAAGTTCAAGCTTGTGGAAATCGTAATCTTTCATTTCCTTGGTGCCATTGCCCATCAGGAAGTCGATTAGCGTCTTCATTGTGAAATTCTCTTTCAATTCCGCTACCGCTTCAATGGCCATGACGACTTCTTCTTGCACCTCCACTTTCTCTTTGGGTTGCTTACAGTTGTCGCACATGGAGGAGCATTTCTTGTCGTCGTAGCCCTCACCAAAGTAGTGCAGCAAGAAGCGGCGACGGCACGAAGTGGTCTCTGCATAGGCGGTCATTTCCTGCATCAGCAGCGCACCCATTTCGCGTTCTGCGACGGGCTTGTCGCGTAGAAATTTTTCCAGACGGGAAATATCCTGATAGGAGTAAAAGGCAATACAATCACCCTCCAGCCCATCGCGACCTGCGCGACCGGTTTCCTGGTAGTAGTTTTCGATGCTTTTCGGGATGTCGTAGTGGATAACAAAACGCACATCCGGCTTATCGATACCCATTCCAAAGGCGATGGTTGCCACGATGACATCGATTTCTTCCATCAGAAAATCGTCCTGGGTTTTAGCCCTTAGTTTGGCATCCAGACCAGCGTGGTAAGGTGCCGAGCGGATGTCATTGACGCAAAGGATTTTTGCAATGTCTTCAGCTGCCTTGCGGCTTTGAACGTAGATAATTCCAGACTTGTTTTTCCTTTCCTTTATGATCTGGATGATGCTTTTTATGGCCGCATCTTTATTGGATTTCGGCCTCACTTCATAGAACAGGTTGTTCCTGTTGAATGAGGAGATGAAAATGTCTTCGTTTTTGATTTCCAGAATCTTGATGATGTCCTGCTGTACTTTCGGTGTGGCCGTTGCCGTCAATGCCATGATAGGCATATTTGGATCGATGGCATCAATCATCGTGCGAATACGACGGTATTCCGGACGGAAATCGTGGCCCCACTCTGAGATACAGTGCGCCTCATCTACTGCGACAAAGGAAATGTCCACCCCTTTGAGGAATTCTATGTTTTCGTCCTTGGTCAGTGTTTCCGGAGCGATATACAGCAGTTTGGTTTTTCCTGAGGTAATGTCCTGCTTCACTTCTCTGATCTGAGACTTGCTCAGAGAGGAATTCAGAAAGTGTGCAACATCATCATCCTGGCCGTAGCCTCGGATGGAATCCACCTGGTTTTTCATCAGTGCAATCAGCGGTGAAATAACGATAGCTGTACCTTCCAGCATCAGGGCGGGCAACTGGTAGCAGAGCGATTTTCCACCTCCGGTAGGCATAATCACAAAGGTATCTTTCTTCGCCAGTATGCTTTGTACTATTTCCTCCTGGTTACCTTTAAAGGCATCAAAACCAAAAAACTTGTTAAGCGAACTGTACAGTTGCTCGTTACTGATTGTCATGTGGGTGGTTAATTTAATTGAGAAGTAACAAGAAAGTTGTCCGGAAGTTTAAGGAGCTGCATGCTACGCTGAATATTTCAGGTCTAAGATATTCAAAATCCTGCTCCTGAGAAAGTTTTTTTTACTTTTTTTACGGCAAAAAGATTAATTCTCTACTTTTATGCACCCTGTCTGCAAAAAAGAAGCCAATCCGAATGATGTTTTGCAAAAAGGGGTGTAAAAACAAAAAAATAAAATTTTATATGGCTGTTTTTTCTGCAATCGGCTAAATAATCAAAATAATCCACTGCAATATGAATGAAATCGACCTGGTACATGTGCACTTTAACCCACAGAGTCTGCAGTTGCTGAATGTACTGCTCGGATTCCTGATGTTTGGTGTGGCGCTGGACATCCGACTCAGCGATTTCAGAAACGTGCTGAAAACACCGGGTCCGGTACTAGTGGGCATTTTTTGCCAGTATTTCCTTTTTCCTTTTCTGACACTGATGATTATTTATGCGGTGCGCCCGCCGACCAGCGTTGCCCTTGGAATGGTACTGGTTTCTGCTTGTCCAAGCGGTAATATGGCCAATTACCTGACACATCGCGCCAATGCGAACGTTGCCCTTTCGGTTACGCTGAATTCCATCACGGTTCTGTTTGCTTCTGTTTCAACGCCGTTGGTGTACAGTATCTGGTCGCAGTATGTGCCCGACCGGCAATCGCTGATGCAGGAAATCAATATTCCATTTTTGCAAATGGTGCTGATCATCTTGCAAGTCATCGTACTGCCGCTGCTGTTGGGGATGCTGCTCACCAACCGCTATCCGATGCTCGTTCAGAAAATTAAGAAGCCGGTCAGTACACTTTCACTCCTCGTTTTTATAGCCTTTCTGGTAGGGGCGGTGGTCGCTAACCGCAACAACATCGTGCAGCATCTCGACAAAATTTTCTGGCTTGTGGTTCTTCACAACGCGCTCGCACTACTGATGGGTTACCTTACGGCAAAATTGTTCAGACTTTCCGAGGCAGATACCAGGACCATCGCCATCGAGTCGGGCGTCCATAACACCGGACTCGGATTGCTGCTCATCTTCAACTTTTTCAACGGACTCGGAGGAATGGCGATGATTGCCGCCTTCTGGGGCATCTGGGACCTCATCGCTCCATTTTTTCTTGTGGAATTTTGGCGGCGGAGAAAAAGTACCTGATAGCTTAATGGATTTTACTCTCTATAATACACCCGCTTAACGCGGTCTGAGACATTGGTCAGCACTTCATAAGAAATGGTATTTGTGGCTGCAGCGAGCTCCTGTACAGTAGGATGCTGGCCGAAAACAACAACTGTGTCTCCCTCTTTGGCTTCTGGAACATCGCTGATGTCTATCATACACATGTCCATGCAGATGGTGCCTATGACCGGAGCCGGTTTTCCATGCAACGACACCGAAAATTTTCCATTGCCTGCACTCCGTAGAAAGCCGTCGGCATATCCGATGCTGATGGTGGCAATTCTGCTGTCGCGCTGTGCCATTCCTTTTCTGCCATAACCAATCGTTTCCCCCTTCGGTACGCTTTTAATCTGTGAAATGGTGGCTTTGAGGGTGTTGACCACTTGTAAATCAGATTGCACTTTACTGCTGCTGTCAACGCCGTAAACACCGATGCCCAATCTGACCATTTCGAAATGGTACTCCGGGAAGCGGGCGACGCCTCCGGTGTTGCAGAGGTGTCGCATAGGAGCATAGCCCAAGCCCTCACAAATTTCTGCATCCATTTTCCCAAACAATTCCGCCTGTTGGCGGGTAAATCCATCGTGAACAGCTTCGTCGCTGGCTGCAAGATGTGAGAAAACAGACTGTACGTGTAGTTTCCGGTTTTTCTGCAGTACTTTTATCAGTTTCGGAAGATCACCCATTTCAAAGCCGAGACGGTGCATGCCGGTGTCGAGTTTCAGGTGTATTTTCAAGGACCGATCCTCGCGATCTAGGTATGGAAGCAGACTTTCCAGCTGGCTGATGCTGTACACTTCCGGTTCAATATCGTAGCGGAGAAGGGAATGGAAGGATGATTCCTCAGGGTTGAGTACCAGAATCGGCACTTTGATGCCTTCCTTGCGCAGCGCAACGGCTTCATCGGTGTAGGCGACACCAAAATAATCGACCTTGTGGTATTCTAGCAATTTTGCCACTTCGGCGCTGCCGCTTCCGTAAGCTGCTGCTTTTACCATCACCAGCACTTTTGTTCCTGGAGAAAGAAGCCCGGTGTACACATTGAGGTTGTGGCGTATGGCATCCAGGTTAATCTCAAGCACAGTTCGGTGAGCCTTGAGCTCCAGGCGCTCTGCGATGCGTTCAAACGCAAAACTCCGTGCGCCCTTGAGTAGGATGGTTTCGTTTTTAAAATCGCCCGCGTTGAAACGTTCCAGAAAAGAAGCCGTGTCCGGATAATGTCTAAAATCGACTCCTGTGCCCAGGAATTCCCTTATAATTGGAATATCACTGCCTATGGCAATGAGGCGACCGACCTTTTTTTCGATCAAAAGTCTTGCGACCTGTCCGTATAATTGATTTTCAGGTAGTCCGCTTTGCTGAATGTCTGAAAGTATTAGCGTTGACTTGTTGTGTTGCGACTGCTGTAGCATAAAATCCAGCGCAGAGGCCAGCGAGGTCAGGTCGAGGCTGTAGGCATCGTTGATCACCAGACAGTTGTTGATTCCGGCCTTCAGATCGAGTCGAAGTGCGACGGGCTGCAGCTGTAGCATCCGCTGCTGAATTTGTTTTTCAGGTATCTGCAATAACAATAAAATACACCAGCAGTTGATCGCATTTTCCACCGAGGCATCATCCGTAAATGGAATGGTGACGTAAACAAGCTCGCCATTTTTCCTTTTTCCACTGATGCGGGTGAGGTGCCTATTCTGGTCTTTTTCAATGCTAATGTGTAAATCGGCAACGGTATTTTTTCTCGACCAGGTAAAAGACCTCAGGTGGGAGGGTCTGTTGCGTTCAATGGCCTCATAATCCCTGCAAAAAACGACCAGACATCCCTCTCCAAACAATCGGAATTTTTCCCTGATTTTTTGATCTGGGTTGTCAAATCCTTCGTTGTGGGCATCGCCGATGTTGGTGAAAATACCCAGATTGCACTGAATGATTTTACCCAATCTGGCCATCTCATCTCTTCGGGAAATACCCGCCTCAAAAATGCCCAACTGGTGGTTTTCTCCGGTTTCCAGAACTGAAAGCGGCACACCAATTTGCGAATTGTAACTCCGCGGACTCCTGACAACGTAGTAATCATCTGAAAGCAATTGGTTCAGCCATTCCTTTACAATGGTTTTACCATTGCTTCCGGTAATGCCGATGACCGGCAAACTGAATCTCGAGCGGTGGGCAGCCGCCAGTTGTTGCAGCGCATCGACCACATTTTTTACGTAAAGTATGTTGACGCCTGGCAGTTGCTCAAAATAGCCATTTTCGGGTAAATTTACTGCGTTGTCGGTGAGCACAAAATTTCGCACACCCCGCTTATAGGCCTCATTTACGAATGTATGCGCGTCAAGTCGCTTTCCCCTGAAGGCAAAGAAAATAGAAGTGGCTGCAAAGGAAATACTCCTTGAGTCAAACGATACATTGTCGATCCATGCGGCATCGTTGGCTATGATGCTTTTCTCGTAGTTGATTACAGCGGCGATTTCCCGAAAAGTGTATCTCATTCTGATCTGAATTCCGGCTAAAGGTAAGCTATTTTTGGTTTTTTTTCAAAACCCGGTTTTGTCTGATGACAATTGCGGACTATCAAACACGGCACAGTATGCCATGGTTCATTCTCCGTACAGTCCGTTAAATCTGCCGTAGCAGACGATCCAAATTTATTTGCAATCTGTTCTGCCATCGTCCGTTTTTTTATATCTTTGCGCCCGATAAGGGTGGGTTGGTATTTTGAAATGTCAATACCGGTTCTGTGAAAAAAAGCTGCTTTCTGACACACCTTCACAATGGCCGGATGCAAATTGTCAAAGTCTTATTATGAACTTCGATGTAATTATTATAGGTAGTGGACCGGGCGGTTATGTGGCTGCCATCCGTGCATCCCAGCTGGGTATGAAAGTGGCTGTCGTTGAGCGCGAGAGTCTTGGTGGTATCTGTCTGAACTGGGGTTGTATTCCTACCAAAGCGCTTTTGAAAAGTGCTCAGGTGTTTGAATACATCAGCCATGCCGCCGATTATGGGATACAAATCAAGGACGCCAAAGCAGATTTCAAAGGTATGATTGGCCGTAGCCGTGGAGTGGCAGATGGCATGAGCAAAGGCGTACAGTTTTTGATGAAGAAAAACAAAATCACCGTCATCAACGGAAACGGTAAACTGATTGGAAACCAGTCGGTCGAAGTGACTGCTGCAGATGGAAAAAAGGAGACCTACTCGGCTCCGCATATTATCATCGCAACCGGTGGCAGGGCAAAGGAATTGCCAAACCTACCTGTCGACGGAAAGAAAATCATCGAATACCGCAAGGCGATGAGTTTGGAGACCCAACCTAAGAAAATGGTTGTCGTGGGTGCGGGCGCCATAGGAGTCGAATTTGCCTATTTCTACCATTCCATCGGAACCGAAGTGACCATCGTTGAATTCATGGAACAGGGTCTGGTGCCGCGTGAGGATGCAGATATCTCTAAAGAACTGACAAAAATTTACACTAGGAAAGGAATTAAAGTATTGGCCAATACTGCTGTTGAATCGGTCGACACTACCGGTAAATCCTGCAAGGTAACGACCAAGCATCGTACGACCGGAGCTACGGAAGTAATCGAGTGTGATGTAGTGCTTTCTGCTGCGGGCGTTTCGCCCAATGTTGAAAACATCGGTCTAGAGACCCTTGGCATTGAAATGGATCGTGGATTTATCAAAACAGATGCACAATACCGAACAAATGTTCCGGGCATTTATGCCATTGGTGACGTGCTGCCTACACAAGCGCTTGCACATGTAGCCAGTGCGGAGGGTATCACCTGTGTGGAAGCCATCGCGGGTATGCACGTGGAAGCCATCGACTACAACAATATTCCGGGATGTACTTACTGTTCACCCGAGATCGCTTCTGTGGGTTACACTGAGGCAGCTGCCAAGGCTGCAGGTTATGAATTGAAAATTGGAAAATTTCCTTTTACCGCAAGCGGAAAAGCCAAGGCAGCAGGCGCGCCTGAGGGATTTGTGAAAGTAATTTACGATGCCAAATATGGAGAGTGGCTGGGAGCGCATTTCATTGGTTACAATGTCACCGAAATGATCGCTGAAGCTGTTGTGGCCCGCAAGCTCGAGACAACCGGGCACGAGATTTTGAAATCAATCCATCCGCATCCGACCATTTCAGAGGCCATCATGGAAGCCACTGCAGCTGCTTACGGAGAGGTAATACACTTGTAAGCTTTCGCAAAATAGTTTTTAGGAAACAAAATCACCGGCCGGGAGTCTCCAGCCGGTGATTTTTTATTTTTTCAATAAATCCCTTATTTCTGTCAGTAGTACCTCCTGAGCAGGAGGTGCTGCAGGTGCCTCAGCAGCTTTCTCCTTCTTCATTTTGTTAATGCCCTTGATGATTAGAAACATCACAAAAGCGACAATTATGAAGTTCAGCACTGCTCCGATGAATGCGCCAATACTGATGGCAGATTCCGGTGTGACGACCGCTCCTGCAGCATCACGAACTTCATCCGTCAGGACAATCTTGTATTTCTTCAGGTCGCCGATCTTGAATATCTGTCCGACAATTGGCATGAAAATTCCGTCGATGAACGTGCCGGAGACGGTTCCGAATGAAGCGCCCATGACCAGACCGACGGCCATATCAATCAGATTGCCCTTCATGGCAAACTCTTTGAATTCACTCAGCATTCCCATATTGTTGGTTTTTACAATGGTGAAAAAAATCCATCAGACAGCTCTGAATTTTATCGCAATCTGAAAAAATAGCTTTCAAATGTAATACATTTGTACGGTATTACCTCCGATTGAGAACATATTTTTCAGTTGTACAAAGACATAAAAACAATCTGAAGCCAGATCATGCGCTATACGAAAACCACATTACAGCACCTTGAGACCATTATGGAAGAAATCGGCTATACGGTCAGGTATGAGAAAGGCAGCTTCAACTCCGGGTACTGTTTGGTGGAACAAAAAAAAATCGCTGTCATTAACAAATTTTTCGATACCGAGGGCCGAATCAACAGTCTGAACGATATCATGGCCAGTATTGAAATAGATGAAACGCTCCTCAGTGATCCTATGCAGAAGTTTTTGTATCGATGGAGAAAACGGACTGCGGACCAGAACGAATTGTCTGAGCAGGTCGATACACCGCTGTCATGATTGCTCCTGAAAATGTTAAAATCATTGCCGAAACAGGGCATTACATCGTAATTTCTAAGCCGGCAGGACTGTTGGTAGAATACTCACCTTTTTATCCTTCTACGGAGGACCAAGTTCGTCAATACCTGAGAGAAAAAAATCCGCGTAAAGAACCATTTGTGGGAATTGTGCATCGTCTCGACAGGGCTGTCAGCGGTATACTGCTCATTGCGACCAAAAAGAGCAGCCTAAAAGCCTTTAACGAGCAGTTCAGTAGTCGTCAGGTCCGTAAAATCTATACTGCGATAGTAGAAAATAATCCACCAAGGGAGCGAGATACTTTGAAGCAGTGGCTTATTGTAGACAAGGATGCCAAACGCGCTCATATTTTGCCAGCTCGGCAAAAAGGTGCTTTTGAGGTTTCCCTGAGCTATGAAATAATACAGCAGCATGGTGGGCGTTCTGTGCTGAGTATTGATTTACATACCGGTAAATTCCACCAGATCAGAGCGCAGTTGTCTTCAATCGGCTGTCCGATTATAGGTGATGCAAAATATGGTTCGACGAAACCGTTTTATCCGGATGCCATTGCACTTCATGCCACTACACTGGAAGTAAATGACCCATTAAGTGGCGGGCGGCTCGTTTTTCAATCCCCTTTTCCATATAACCTTTAGCTTCGAGTAATCAAAAAAAATCCCCCACCGGCGTGCCGATGAGGGATAGTCTATTTTCAGGAAGCAATCGCTTAACCTTTTTTGTTTTTCTCGATAACCGCATTAGCGATATTCGTAGGAGCTTCGGCGTAGTGGCTGAATTCCATCGTAGAAGACGCGCGACCTGAAGTGATGGTACGCAATTGTGTTACGTAGCCGAACATTTCTGCCAAAGGAACATCTGCCTGGATAGCTATGGCTCCCCCCATACGGGTTTCCTGACCTTTAGGCATACCGCGACGACGGTTAAGGTCACCAATTACTGCACCGGTGTACTCATCCGGCGTGATTACTTCCAGCTTCATGATTGGCTCCATCAATTTTGGTCCGCAGTTTTTAGCTGCTTCGCGGAAACCTTCTTTTGCACACAATTCGAATGCAATCGGCTTCGAGTCAACGGCGTGCATTGAACCGTCATAAACCTTCACCTTCATGGATTCGATGTTATATCCTGCAAGAATACCGTTGTTCATCATAGAGGTAAAACCATCTGTGATTGGCTTGATATAGTTTTTATCGATTGAACCACCGACGATGGCCCACTCAAACTGCAACTTCTTCTTACCTGACTTGAAGTCTTCACTTTGAAGGAACTCTTCATCTGCAGGACCCAATTCAAATTCCATATCTGCGAACAAACCAGAACCACCCGTTTGCTTCTTCAATTTCTCACGGTGAGAAACTTTTCTGGTTAGTGCCTCTTTGTAAGATACCTGAGGCTCACCTTGGTTACACTCCACCTTGAACTCGCGACGAAGACGGTCAACGATGATTTCCAGGTGAAGCTCACCCATACCGGAAATAACGGTCTGGTTGGTTTCTTCATCAAAGCGCACCTTGAAAGTTGGATCTTCTTCAGCCAGTTTCGCAAGAGACATTCCCAGTTTGTCCTGGTCTTTTTGCGTCTTAGGTTCGATAGCGATTCCGATTACCGGTTCAGGGAAAATCATTGATTCCAATACGATAGGGTGGTCAACATCACATAGTGTATCACCTGTACGGATATCCTTGAAACCAACTGCCGCAACGATATCACCTGCCTCTACGCGGTCGATTTGCTGCTGTTTGTTGGCATGCATCTGATACAGACGGGAGATTCTTTCCTTGTCACCTGAACGGGTATTCATAACATATGAGCCACCATCAAGTGCTCCGGAGTAAACACGGATAAAGCAAAGACGACCTACAAACGGGTCGGTAGCAATTTTGAATGCAAGTGCTGTAAACGGATCGGAAACCGATGGCTTACGGCTTACTTCCTGGTCTGTCTTAGGATTGGTACCTTTAACAGCCTCGATATCAAGCGGAGAAGGAAGGAAGTAACATACAGCATCAAGACAAGCCTGAACGCCTTTATTTTTGAAAGCAGAGCCACACATTACCGGAGTCATTTTCATGTCCAGTACTGCCTGGCGGATAGCCGCACGCATTTCTTCTATGGTAATGGAATCCGGATCCTCGAAGAACTTCTCCATCAACTTATCATCATAAGAAGCAGCCTCTTCAACAAGCATCTGGCGGTACTCGTTAACCTCGTCAACCATGTCAGCCGGAATGGGCACTTCCTGGAAAGTAGCACCCTGAGTAGCCTCGTCCCAAACGATTGCTTTACCGCTAACCAAATCCACAACACCTTTGAACTTCTCTTCAGCACCGATTGGCAACTGCAGAGGAACTGCATTTGAACCCAGTTTCGCCTTCATGTCTTTGACCACATTAAGGAAATCAGCCCCAGAACGGTCCATTTTATTGACGAAAGCAATACGTGGCACCTTATAACCATCTGCCAGACGCCAGTTGGTTTCAGACTGTGGCTCAACGCCATCTACCGCAGAGAAAAGGAACATCAAACCATCGAGAACACGGAGAGAACGGTTTACCTCAACCGTAAAGTCAACGTGACCCGGTGTGTCAATAATATTGAAGTCGAATTTTTGTCCGCCAACTTCCCAGGTACATTTGGTCGCAGCAGATGTGATGGTGATACCACGTTCTTGCTCCTGCTCCATCCAGTCCATGGTAGCTGCACCTTCGTGCACCTCTCCGATTTTGTGGGAAACCCCGGTATAATAAAGGATACGCTCCGTTGTCGTTGTCTTACCGGCATCGATGTGGGCAGCGATTCCTATGTTGCGCGTGAATCTAAGATCCTTTGCCATGTTTTATTTTATTTGATTGATTTTTAAAAATAACTGCTTTTGAATATTTTATTTCGAATACGCACTCTTAGAAATAATAAAATTCTAAAAATATACCCAATCTAAAAATATTGCAATTCAGTAAGTTAAATATTAAATAAATGTTTATTTGATTTGTGTCTTTAGAACAATGTCGTTGTCTGCTTTTTTGACAGACAACGACAGCTTGGTTCTAAAAACATGCAGATGTTGTGTGTGGAACGATTAACTTCTAAAGTGAGCGAAAGCCTTGTTGGCTTCTGCCATACGGTGTGTATCTTCTTTTTTCTTAACTGCTGCACCTTCACCTTTGCTTGCGGCGATGATTTCAGCTGCCAGTTTTTCGATCATTCCCTTACCACTGCGTGCGCGAGCATATTTGATCATCCACTTCATGCCTACGCTGATTTTACGCTTCGGGCGGATTTCAATTGGAATCTGGAAGTTGGCACCACCGATACGCTTGGAACGAACCTCTACCTGAGGCATAATGTTGTTCAACGCTTTTTTCCACACCGCATGCTCATCTTCGTTGGTGCGGGTTTTTACGATTTCAAGGGCAGAATAGAAAAGATCAAAAGAGATGCTTTTCTTTCCGTCATACATAAGGTTGTTCACGAACTGAGTGACCATCGGGTCATTGTAACGTGGGTCAGCGGCAAGAAACCGCTGTTTTGGTTTTCTTTTTCTCATTTTTTGAAAAAAATTTTAAACGCCTGTCAGTGTATATCTGTCAAATTTTTTCAATGCCTACTACAAAATTTGTTCAGCAAGGCGTTTTGACGCTGGATATACATTCGTTGCGCTCCGATCTTCTCTCTGTCGCCAGAGATACTCAAATCTTAATGAAACAATTAATTTTTGCTGGCACTTGGAATGTAAAGCCGGGTTAAACCGGATTATGATTACTTTTTGCCTTTTGTTGCTACAACAGCAGCTTTTTTCTTGGTTCCGTATTTGGAACGTGATTTTTTACGTCCGTTTACTCCCGCAGTATCCAGGGCTCCACGAACGATGGTGTACTGTACACCCGGAAGGTCTTTTACACGACCGCCGCGCACCAAAACGATGGAGTGCTCCTGTAGGTTGTGGCCCTCACCCGGAATGTAACAGATGACTTCAAATCCGTTGGTCAAACGGACTTTGGCAACTTTACGTAGGGCTGAGTTTGGCTTCTTCGGGGTGGTCGTGTACACACGTGTACACACACCGCGACGCTGAGGGCAGCTGGTCAACTTACGCGATTTGCTGGTCTCAGTGATTTTCTCACGCCCTGAACGTACTAACTGATTAATAGTAGGCATTGATAAAAATTTTGTTAAAAAATATTATTGAAATAAAAAATTGAATATCAGTGCGATGCGTCAATAACTTCTCGGAGAATTGATACATCATACCAAAACGAGTGCAAAGGTAATCGTTTTTGCAAAAGATGCAAAATAATTAAAGGTATAATTCTGATAAATCTCCCGAAAATATTGTAGTCTTTTCGCGCTTGCGGTGAAATGCTTTAGGGTTGGTACAGGTAGGTAGGTGAACACATTTGTCTGTCTGATTATTTTATTTAAAGTCTTTCGATATTTTGAAAATTAGCAGAACTGAGTCGTATATTCACGCTCTCTAAAGTTTTTCAGACGCGATCTGTGCTCTTTTGAGTTTTTAAAGATGAAAAAATATCATTGCATGAAAAGTTATTTGCCCCTTCTGTGGATCTGCTTTTTGGTTTTTACGAAACTTTCCGCTCAGGATGCTGTTTTTTCGCAATTCTACAGCGCACCCGTGCAAATTAATCCGGCGTTTGCAGGTAGTACGTTGTCGCCCAGGGTTGCACTGAATTACAGAGATCAGTGGCACAACATTCCCAATGCTTATGCCACGTTTGCTGCTTCTTACGACCAGTTTTTCGAAAAAGCCAACAGTGGCATCGGTCTAACACTTGTGAATGATCGGCAGGGTGATGGAATTATTTCTGGAAACAGCGCACATGTGACGTATTCCTACAGATTACAGACCCGAAATAATCTCAACCTGAAGTTGGGCATCGAAGCCGGAGGTGGACAGTCAAGTCTGGATTGGGGCAGATTGGTATTTCTGGATATGATTGACCCGGTCAGCGGAACATCAGGTGGCTCTTCACAAGAAATTGCGCCTTTGTCCTTCAGAAAATCGTATGCGGATTTCGGAGCCGGATTGGTTGCTTACAGCAAGAAATTCTACATCGGTATCTCGCTTAAGCACCTGAACAGTCCAAACGTCAGTTTTCTCAACAAAAACACTAATCTTAACACCGGTCTGCCCACACGACTTACCTTCAATGCAGGTTACGAATTCGTGTTTGAGCAAAACAGGAAGAACAGTCCGGTTACTTACCTTTCACCGTATCTGCTTGTCGTTAGACAGGGTCCGTTCGGGATGATTAATACGGGTTTGCAGGGAGGTATGAAAGGCTTTTTCGGCGGAATCGGCTTTCGGCATGCTTTTCGCAATTCAGACGCCGTTATTGCGAATTTTGGCGTGCAGAAAGGCATCTTCAAAATTGGTTACAGCCACGATATTGCCATCAATGGCCTGCCCAATTCATGGGGAGCACACGAGCTATCTTTGTTGCTGAATTTTGATGAACTATATGATAGAAGCAAACCGAAATACAACGATTGTTTTAGATTTTTCCGTTAGGACTGCATGAAATTTTGTTAAAGTTGAAAGACAAAAGATAAAAAATTCAGAAAGTTTGGTGGCGAAATAATGAAAGTTCGTTTTTATCGTTATATTTGCAACGTTTTGTAATTAAAATTTTACCAATCATCTTTTTACAGAAGATAAAGCTTTTAAAATCAATATTTTATTTCAATGATGAAAAGTGTGTTGAAACTTTTTCCGGTGTTAATGGCAGTTCTCTTACTGGGAGCATGCAGCAAAAAAGAAAAATCTGCAACGACCGGCTGGAACTACAATGACCAGAAATGGGGCGGCTTTGAGCGCGTAAAGTACGAAGGTCAGGTAACTGGTCCGAACCTCGTGTTGATTCAGGGTGGTACCCTAAGCATGGGTGTTACTTCAGAGGATGTAATGAAAGACTGGAACAATGTGCCGAGAAGGGTTACAGTTTCTTCTTTCTACATGGATGAAACAGAAGTTTCCAACCTTGACTACCGTGAGTACCTTTACTGGTTGGATAGGGTTTATGGAGAGTCATATCCTGAAGTGTACAAGAAAGCCCTTCCTGATACCTTGGTGTGGAGAGAGGAGTTGTCTTACAACGAACCATACGTAGAGAATTATTTCCGTCATCCTTCCTACGCAGATTATCCTGTGGTAGGTGTTAGCTGGTTGCAGGCGAATGAGTACTGCAAGTGGCGTACAGACCGCGTTAATGAGATGATTCTCATCGAAAGGGGTGTTCTCAACAACGCTGAAAATCCGAAGGATGCCGATAATTTCAATAGTGAGGCGTACCTTGTCGGTCAGTACACAGGAAATGTAAGAAAAAATCTGAAGGATTTTGAAACCGGTGGAGAGCGTCAGGTGCGTTTCGAAGACGGTATTCTGTTGCCTTCTTACCGCCTTCCAACAGAGGCAGAGTGGGAATACGCCGCTCTTGCGCTCATCGGAAAGCAGGAGGGAAGCAAGGACGAAAAGATCTCTGACCGCCGTATCTATCCGTGGGACAATAATACCGTGCGCTACAAAAAGCGCAACAACTACCAAGGAGAAATGCTTGCCAACTTCAAGCGTGGACGTGGTGACTATATGGGTGTAGCGGGTAAGTTGAATGACAACGCATCCATTACTTCTCCTGTACGCACATTCATGCCGAATGACTTTGGTTTGTACAACATGGCCGGAAACGTTTCAGAGTGGACAATGGACTTGTATCGTCCAATGACTTCTTCAACGCTTCGCGATGTTGAAAACCACGATTTGAACTCTTTCCGTGGAAACAAGTTCATGACAAAGGTTCTTGATGAAAATGGTAAAGCTGTAGAAAAAGATAGTCTTGGCCGTTTGAAGTACCGCGAAGTACAGGACGATGAAGCTGCCAACCGTGAAAACTATAAATACGGTAGTAATGGTATCTATAACTTCCTTGACTCTGATAAAGCGTCCAATGTTACTTATAACTATGGTAAGTCTTCTTTGGTCAGCGACAAAGCCCGCGTTGTTAAGGGTGGTAGTTGGGCAGATCGCGCACACTGGATGTCTCCGGGAGCGCGTCGCTTCAAAGAAGAAGACAAATCTGACCGTTCTGTAGGTTTCCGTTGTGCTATGGCCCGCCTTGGTGGTCCGGTTAGTAACGATGATACAGGAGGAAACAATTTCAATGTAAAGCAGAAGAAAGTTACAAGACGCTATAAATAAGCCTATACAGGTTAATGCAAAGCCCCGATCTGATGAAGTTCGGGGCTTTGTACTTTGTGGTTAATACAGCAGGAGATACAGCAAATAATTTTTCAAAAATATTTCAAAAAAAATTGAAAAAATACTTGCATCGAGCTTTGGTTCGTCGTATATTTGCAGATGCAAAAGGGCCTTAAACAGGCCCCACAGATAAGTATTGTTTTTCATGGCTTATATGTGCCTCAAGGCAGTGATGTCTTGGGGCATTTTTTATTTGTGCCACTCAAAGGTGTTGATCAAATGCATTACATCCTGTTTCAGGAATTCTGCTACAGGTTGCAGTGAGTCTGGCCTTGCCTCCGCCCGAAAATAAAGAGAACCCCTCATGAAGTGTTTGCTTGAATCGGTAAGATAAAACTGAAACGGTGAAGCTGCGGCACCCTCAATGTTGAACAGAAACCCGCTCACATGGTTTGGCTTCGCTATTCTAATTTCATCGATGTAATCTGCCTTGATATTGTGCTTGCCGGCAAGTGTAAAGGCATCGTTGTGGAGTTTTTCCAGAGTGTTCTTACTGTCAATGGGGTAGTAGCTGCAGTGGATACGGGCATTGAACTGTTTCACAAAGATGTCGAACCAGCATTCATCCTTGGCCTGTTCGTCAAAGAACATACTGTCCTTGATGATTTCGGCATACATTGGGTATTCAAAATCAAAATTGCAGTAATTTTTGTCAAATACCTGATAGGCTTTTTCCGGATATTCGATTTTTGGAAACCCCCTTGGTTTAGGTGTGAAAGTACTTTCCTCGCAGGATTGAAAAGTAATTCCTGCGACTGCCAGTCCAAGTAGATATTTCAGATGTGTATTCATAAGCGTTGATTGTATTACTGTAATGTTGAATAATTATTAACTCAACTTTCAGAGCCATTTAGGATGGCTCTTGCGTAGTTTTCCCAGCTCATCAGGTAAGTGGCAGATTCCACATTTGACCTTGGAATTGGTTCATTCAAAGCCATATCCATAACCCTTGCCATGTCTGCTATATCTCCCGGTTCGGCAAGGTATCCATTAAAGCCGTTTGTGATGGTTTCGGGAAAATGGCCAACGCGGGTGGCTACAATAGGCATTTTGAAGTTGTAGGTCAGCGACTCTACACCCGATGGAGTGGCGTAAAGGTAGAATAGCAAAACAACATCACTGACCTGAAAATATTTGTGCACATCTTCATTGGCCACAAATTCATTTTTGACAAGTACCTTATTTTCTAATCCGAGTGACTTTAATAATTCCAACGGATTATAGTTTTTTTCATCATCTGCCTTGTTCAGGAAAACGCTTTTGGCAACTTTGAATAGCAGATTTTTAAGTTTGGTTGAAAAACGGGTATTGTCCAGCGTATTCCAGAAAGATTCACCGCAGATTACGAGAGAAATGTCATCTCTTTTTTGAGAGAGCAAGTGAAATGCTTCAATCGCATGGTGAAGTCCCTTGTATTTGCGGATAAAGCCGAAAAACAGAAAGACGTGTTTATTCAAGCCGTGTTCCTGTTTGAATTTTTCCACGTTGAAATGCGGCTGCGGTTTGAAAAGATCATAAATCGGATGGAAAAGTTTGATGACCGTCCGTGTGTCTTTTTGTCTGCTTCGTCCCCCAGATTCTGTTAGTTGCAATGGCATTTCCGGAAACAGTGCTTTCAGTTCATCAACAGTCTTGAAAGCGTGGGTGATGTAGGTGTGTGCTGATTTTATTCCAAGGCGAGTCAACCGCTGATCTATACTACTGTTTTCTTTCTGCACGACAAAATGCAGATCAAAAACGACTTCTATACCC
>CANHEE010000055.1 GCA_947459655.1 Lewinellaceae bacterium | reverse complement strand
CCTTTAAACTGATCTTCATTTAATCGAATTTACTTTTCACACATAAAATATGTCCAACGAAACCAAAGTAGGTATTTTAGCCATTTGCGCGTTTGCAATCGGAATATGGGGTTACATGTTCCTCAAAGGCAGAAATATCCTCAGCCGCGAAAAAATTGTATATGCTGAATTTGAAAACGTTAAAAAACTGGAGGAATCCTCTCCTGTACTGCTCAACGGTTATCAGGTTGGCGTAGTGAGTTCAATTCGAATGAAAGACGATGATGCACACCGCGTTGTAGTGGCAATGACTTTAAAGCGCGAACTGAAGGTTCCAAAAAACGCCAAAGCCGAACTCATCAGCGACAACATTATGACCGGACCAAGCCTGCAGCTCAGCTTTGACAAACCCTGCACCGGACCGGATTGCCTCGAAACCGGTGATTACATTCAGGGCGTAACCAGAGGTTTCCTCAACTCACTGGCCACACCCGGGGAAATTGATCTTTACCTCACCAAATTCAGAGGTAGCATCGGCCCGATAATGGACTCGCTGAACTACAGCCTCAGACAGAGTGACAGCGAAGTGGGCCGGACGCTCAGAGATGTACAAAAGACCATTGCCAATCTGCAGAAGACTTCGCTGGCGTTAAATCAATTGATTGTAGCCTCATCTGCAGGAATTACCGGAACAGTAAAGCATCTGGAGAACATCACTGCCAATTTGGAGGCATCCAATGCGGAGATAAAAAATACACTTTCAAACACCTCTGCATTCAGTAACCAGCTGAAATCACTGGATCTGAACAAGACAATCAACGGCGCTAATGATGCCATTTTAACCATAAAAACCACACTCAGTACCACAGACAAGGCAATCAGCGATCTTAATGTTGTCATTGCAAAAATTAAATCAGGTGAAGGATCCCTAGGCATGCTGCTCAATGATGATAAAACCGCCAGGCAGCTTTCTGATGCACTGCTTTCGATTGATCGGTTGAGTAAAGACCTTACTTTACACCCAAAACGCTACCGCGCACTTCTTTGGGGAAAAGAACGCCCTTACGTAGCGCCAAACGAAGAGGGTGCACAGCTAAAAAAATAATTTGAATTGTTATGTACAAAGTGTTTCTGCTCCTTTTCGTTTTTCAGTTTCAAATGTTGTCTGCGCAGGACGAGATGACCACAAACCATATTGCCTTAAAGGGGACCAGATTTGCGATGATTCCCCCTACGGCTGATTTTATTGGTAAAACAAGTCCGATTCTCGGTTTTGAAGATGTAAAACACAATGCGAAAATCTCAATAGTTGAACTTGACGTAAGTAAGGGAGAACAAAACAATATTCAGAAAGCCCAAAAGGCACTGATGGAAAACGGAAAGTCATTTGTGGGATCAGATGAATGGATGGTTTCGGGCATTCCTGTAAAATATCGCAAGGTAAGGGGCTTACAAAAAACAACTTCGGGTGAGGGAATTGGACTAATGGCCGAATTCTTCATTAGCGAATTGTCTTTCAGCTATGAGCAGTTCAACATTTACATTTTTAGCAGTTGGTTGGCTAAAGATGATGAGATGCTGGGTAAGGCAATAGATGCCTCACTGAGGAGTCTTGTATATCTTAAAAATAAACGCATAGATCCAATTGACAAACTCAACTTCAGTATCAACATCAGGGAATCACGTCTCAAGACCAATATTATCGTGCCGACCATGCTGCAATTGAACCTTTCAGGAGCAGATACCGGCGATGACCAACCTTTTTACACCATCAACCAGTTCACCGCCACTCCTGAAAACATAAGTGCCATCGGCGATGGCAATAGTATCATGAACTATGACCTTTCTTCTCCGCTGATCAGCGACAAGAAAATGAGTCTGTTTGAAAACGAGCACTTTAAGGGTACAGAGGTCACCGCTTTTGAAAACGAGGTGAATGGAAACAAAAGACTGCTTTATACCGCTGTACTAAAAAGCGACCGGTATATCTACCGCATAAGGGGGGAATGCCTCAGTGACTACGAAAGCTACATTCAGGAATTTCGCAAACTCACCGAAAGCGTCAGGGAATGAACAATACTACTTTAAACGTAGATGAAATACTGAAGGATAAAAACCCGGGGCTGTACAGGATCTTGCCCGGTTTTTTAATCAGATACCTAAAAAAAATTGTCCACCAAGACGAGCTGAACAAGTTTCTGGAAAATCACGGAAATAAGAGAGACTTTGATTTTCTGGCTGCCATCATCAGCGAATTCAAACCTAAACTGAGTATTGAGGGGCTAGAAAACATACCAGAAGAAGGAGGTGCAGTGATTGCAGCCAATCATCCACTTGGCGGACTTGATGCGATTGCACTGATGCATCTGGTAGGTACAAAGAGGAAGGATTTGAAATACCTGGTGAATGATATTCTGATGAATATCAAACCTTTGGAGAACTTGTTTGTTCCCATTAACAAGCATGGAAGAAATAGTGCTTCAGGGTTGAATACCATCAACGCCACGTATGCTTCTGATCAACTGGTACTTGTTTTTCCGGCAGGTTTGGTCTCACGGAGCATTGATGGAGAGATAAGAGACCTTGAGTGGAAAAAATCATTTGTAACGCAGGCCAGAAAATACAACAAGCCAATCATTCCGGTATTTATTTCGGGGAACCTCAGTTCTTTTTTCTACAGACTATCGAGGTACAGAAACAAATTGGGTATCAAGGCAAATATCGAAATGTTGTACCTTGCTGATGAAATGTACAGACAGAAGGGAAAAAATATCCACATAACGATATTGCCAGCCATTGACATTAGGCAGGTGCCGGGAGATAAAAAAGACAAGCAAATAGCCGATGAGATCAGAAATTTAATTTACGAAAATCAAAAATAAGCACCTTACTGTTATGGACAATCTTCAGAGGCCCATCATCGAGGCAATACCAAGGGAATTACTGCTGGCTGAGCTTACAGAAGAACGTTTTGTCAGAAAAACCAACAAAGGAGGCAATGACATATACATCGTTGATCACAAAACAGCACCCAACACCCTACTCGAAATCGGCAGATTAAGAGAAATTGCTTTCCGCGAAGGTGGTGGTGGTTCAGGACTGGAATGCGACCTCGACGAACTGGATACTTCGGAGCAGCCATACAAACAAATGATTGTTTGGAGTCCTGAGGATCAGGAAATTATTGGTGGCTACAGATTTTTACATTGCGGTCATGCAAAGAGAGATTCTGATGGAAACATCGAATTGGCAACTGCTCACCTTTTCAATTATAGCCAGAAATTTATCAACGAATATCTCCCCTACACTATAGAACTGGGCCGTTCATTCGTGCAACCCAAATACCAGCCGGGCAACTCCAGAAAAGGTATCTTTTCTCTTGACAATACCTGGGACGGACTAGGTGCTATCGTGATCGACAACCCGGACATCAAATACCTTTTCGGGAAATTCACGATGTACACCGGCTATCACAAAGAAGCCAGAAACCTGATTCTTTATTTTTTGCAAAAGTACTTCCCGGACAAGGAACAGTTGATGAGCCCATTTTTTCCGCTTGAATTTGAGGTCACCTCAGAGATGAAGGAACTCTTTCCGGAGTCCCACTACAGGGAAGCATTCAAGACGCTTGTACAGAATGTAAGACAACGCGGAGAAAACATACCCCCACTTGTGAACATCTACATGAACCTTTCAGACACTATGAAAACTTTCGGCACAGCAATCAACCACGAATTTGGTGGAGTCGAAGAAACCGCCATCCTCGTAACGATTGCTAATATTTACCCTGAGATGAAGGAGCGCTATCTGAACACTTACATGAAAAAACAGTTGTAGAGCAAGAAGCTACGCCTTGAAGAGCCCAATTCCTTGGAGATATATTTTTTCTCCATTGAATACCAAGTCAAAACGCCTGATTCCAAGTACAATCATTTTACCAGTAACATGCTAAAAACAATACTTCTTTTAATAACTGCGCTCATTATTATTCCAACGGTGGCTTGGTATGCTGATGAACCACTTACTACATTGCAAAGCGACATGCTTGAAAAAGTATCCATAGGGATGCTTCTGGTAGTAAGTTACTGCTTCGTAGTTGGTGAACTCACCTCAAACAACAGCCAGGTAGATAAATTATGGAGCATTGTTCCGGCATTCTACACAGGATATTTTGCTTATGCGAGCGACTGGCAGCCTAGGGTTACCCTAATGAGTCTTCTTACGTTGGTCTGGGCTGTTCGACTGACTTACAATTTCAGCCGGAGAGGCGCATATACCTGGAAATTTTGGGCCGGCGAAGAGGATTATCGCTGGCAGATTCTCAGGGCTGAACCGATGTTCAAAAGCCGTCTGAAATGGGCTGCATTTAATCTGTTCTTCATATCACTCTACCAAAATGCGCTGATTCTGCTGTTCACCCTACCCGCACTAATGGCAGCTGGCTCGCAAAAACCAATCGGGCTGGCAGACTGGGGTCTTGCTATTGTCATGCTGATACTTATTGCGTTTGAATATGTAGCTGACCAGCAGCAATGGGATTACCAAACAGAAAAATACCGCAGAATAAATGCAGGACTACCTCCAGATGGCAAATATGCCGATGGTTTTGTAAGCGAAGGCCTATGGAAATATATGCGACACCCAAATTATAGTGCAGAGCAGTCCATTTGGATTGTCTTTTATTGTTTTTCGATCGTTTCAAGTGAAAAATGGCTGAACTGGAGTGCCGCAGGTTGTATTCTTCTACTTTTGCTTTTTCAGGGAAGTGCAGACTTCAGCGAGAAAATATCTGCTTCCAAATATCCTGCGTACTCTGGCTACCAAAAGACCACAGGGAGGTTCTTACCTAAAATGTTCAGAAGGGATTGATAAAGTCAAATTTACCGGTTTTTGCGGTATTTGTTGTTTTTGTAGTCGTGAAAAACAAAATCGCCAAGTCCGTTAAGGCCTGAATAAAATGCCTTACCATTGTTGGTTTGGGTAAATTGATCGACAAACTGTACCAGGTAAGGATCCCGTGCAATCATGAAGGTTGTTATCGGGATATTGAGTTTACGACATTTCAACGCTAGACCAAGTGTTCTATTCAAAATAGTCCTGTCAAGACCGAAAGAATTCTTGTAGTACTTTTTGCCTTTTTTGATACAAGTGGGTTTGCCGTCCGTAATCATAAATATCTGTCTGTTGGGATTTCGCCGTTTCTTCAAAATTTCCATCGCCAACTCTAGTCCTGCGACAGTGTTGGTGTGAAAGGGACCAACTTCAAGGTAAGGCAGGTCTTTTATGGCAATTTGCCAGGAGTCATCTCCGAATACAATGACATCAAGTGTGTCTTTTGGATATCGGGTAGTAATCAGTTCTGACAGCGCCATTGCTACTCTTTTTGCGGGGGTGATACGATCTTCCCCGTACAAGATCATTGAATGGGATATGTCTATCATCAGGACAGTGCTCATCTGAGACTGGTTATAGGTCTCGTAAACCTCAAGATCTTCCTGATTCAGTTTAAACTCTTCGATACCATTGTTGATTTGTGCATTTCTGATGGAGTTGGTCATAGCAAGATGCTCCATAGGGTCACCAAATTCATATGGACGCACATCTGATGTAAATTCATCGCCCTTGCCAGATTCTTTTCCTGAGTGCTTCCCGGGTCTGGATTTTTTGATTTTCCCAAAAATATCTTTTAAGGCACTTTTTCTAAGAGCAATTTCCAGTTTCGCTGAAGGAACCATATTGAGATCTCGGGTTCCGGATTTTTCTATCAAGCCTTTATCTGCGAGGTCCTGCATAAAATCTGCGATTCCATACTCATTATCTGTGATCTTGTATTGCCTGTCCAACTGAGTTAGCCAACTGAGCGCCTCCGTAACATTACCTGAGGTCATCAGAATGAGTTGTTTGAAGATCTCAAAAAGCTTGTCAAACGGTGATGCATTATTGTCATCGGGAACAAAATCAGAAAAGCGCCAGCCTTGCATTAATATAATTTTAGATGTAAACAATTGCGGTAGGCATCAGGTTCAGTAACCTACATTCTTCCTGTGAGCTAGAATATTTTTCCCGGATTCAAAATATTATTTGGATCAAAAACGGCCTTGATTTTTCGCATCAATTCCAGTTGAATTTCAGGAAACATCAGTTCCATATAGGGTTTCTGAACATAACCGATGCCATGTTCACCGGACAACAGTCCACCAAGCTGAATAACCTTCTCAAACATTTCTCCGACAGCTGTCGGAATCTGATTTTTCCAGAAATCATCGGAGTGATTACCGCGGACAATATTGACGTGCAGGTTACCGTCCCCTGCATGACCATAACTTACGGTTTCAAAGCCATATTTTTCACCAACTTGCCTCACGGAATACAAAACCTGCGGTAAATTTGCTCTTGGAACAACTATATCCAGTTCTTTTTTGTAAGAGAAAGAACGAATAGCGGGATTGATACTCCTTCTTACTTTCCAAATGGATTCCTTCTGCGTCTCTGTATCGGCAAGCAAAATATCTCCAGCCTCAAACTGACAAAGTACTTCTGCGGCTTTTTCAACATCCCGCGTGATAGCCTCCAAATCATTCCCGTCAAGCTCGATCAACAGGAAGGCCTCCTCTCCTTCTTTGATTTCAAAAGGCATCACATCAAGATACCTTGCAGACCAGAGCATTGCATTTCGCTCCATAAATTCCAGTCCGGAAGGAATCAATCCTGCTCTGAATACCGCAGATACGGCCTCACAGGCTTTCTCTGCTGAAGCAAATGGAGCAAGCATCAGCAAGTTGAATTGAGGATGGTGAATCAGCTTCAAGACAATTTTTGTGATGACGCCTAGTGTACCCTCGCTGCCTACAACAAGTTGTGTCAGATTGTAACCGGTTGAATTTTTAAGGGTATTGGCTCCGGTAATGATGATCTCGCCATTCGGTAAAACCAGTTCCAGATTCAGAACATAATCCCGTACCACTCCATATTTTACTGCCTTCGGTCCGCCTGAATTGTGAGAAACATTTCCACCGATAAAACAGGAGCCTTTGCTGGCCGGATCAGGTGGATAAAAGAGTCCTTTTTCTTTCACAGCATCCTGAAGCACCTGAGTAATCACGCCCGGTTCCGTGGTTACCTGAAGATTTTGCACATCGATTTCAAGTATTTTATTAAACCGCTGCATACTCAGAACAATCCCTCCATGTGTAGCCAAAGCTCCACCGGCAAGCCCCGTACCTGCCCCGCGAACGGTCACAGGCAAAAGGTGGATGTTGCAGTAACGCATTATTTCGCTGACCTCTGAGGTATTAGCCGGTATCAGCACCAAGGAAGGGTTAAACTTTAGATCCTCAGTCTGGTCTGATGCAAATTCTTCAAAACCCTCATGCGAACTAGCAAGCACATATTCTGCACCCAGCAAGGCTGTGAAATAGTTGATGTGTTGTTTATCCATTCGTGTCAGAGAATGCTGGTTGATTTTTAAACTGCTCATCGAAGCCGACATAACACTCAAAACCTCTGTAAAATCAGAAACCTCAAGATTATCTGAAAAGGACAATGCCTTAAAATAAATCCGATTTACCGCGAAAAAGGATATTCACCTCCCGCTTCGATCGATAATGGTCGCAGATGCCTGCTGGGTTCCCATAACCAATACATCCTGAATGTTGACATGTGCAGGTGCTGAAGCCATATAATAAACAACATCAGCGACATCAGAGGCCTTCAATGGAATGAATCCTTCATATATTTTGGCAGCCTTATCCTTGTCACCAAGAAAACGAACCTGCGAAAACTCCGTTTCTTCCACAGCCCCGGGTGAAACCTGACCAACCCTGATGCCATATTTGTGAAGATCAATTCGCATATTTCTAGTGAGCGATTCTACAGCAAATTTGGTTGCACTGTACACATTGCCATTGGGGTAAGCTTCTTTTCCGGCGGTGGAACAAAGGTTTATAATATGCCCCGACCTCCTCTCTACCATTCCGGGCGAAATAACTCTGGTAATGTACAAAAGACCCTTAATATTGGTATCAATCATGGTGTCCCATTGCGAAGGATTTCCTTCATGAATAGGATCCATTCCAATGGCCAGTCCCGCATTGTTGACCAATATATCGATTGTGCGCCAGTCCTTATCCAGATTTTGAAAAGTCATTTCGATACTATTGAAATCCCTAATGTCAAAATCGAGAATAATGCAACCGCCTGAGTAATGTTTGTGAAAATAATTCTGTAGTTCAACAAGACGATCTTGCCGCCTGGCCGTCAGAATAAGGTTGTAACCATTTTTTGCGAAAACCTCAGCGGTAGCGCGCCCTATACCGGAACTTGCTCCCGTGACCAAAACGATTTTGGCACCACTGACTGGTTTGAATTTGTTGACAGAAGCGGACATTTTCGATGAATAAGCGCTTCCTTCTGAATCAACTGCTATTCGGTCAGCTAGCTCATTGTCAGCCGCAAGAAGTTCTGAATCGGGTTCATTCTTATTTATGGGCTTCATCTTCTCTCCATCATCTATGCTGTGCAAATTGATGGCTTCACCAGCCCGCTCTACATTCAGTATTGAATAATTGGTGAAAGCCTTGTCGTTCTCAGGAGTTGAAAGTTCATCATTGTTTTCACATGCTTCAATGTAATAGCGGTTTGCAAGCGCGTAATCACCGGCCTTATGGTAGATTAGTGCAAGGTCATAGTTGGCAAAAGGGTGCGCAGGATCAGCTGCCAGCACTTTTTTGAAATACTTGATGGCTTTTAATGTATCACCATGGTCATTCAAAAATTCTGCATAGGCGTAAAGCAACATCGGATTGTTGTCATCAAGGGCCATCGCCTGCTTAAAGTAAGATTTAACAACTTTCTTTTCGGCCTGGAAATGGTTCATGCATAGCCAGCTCAGTTTGTGGTATACTTTGGGGAAAAACGGAGCAAGGGCCGCTACCTTTTCGTAGTGATGGCGTGCCTTTAAGTAATTACGCTGCAGTTCGGCTACTTCTGCGCTGAGGAAATGTACATCGGCACTGTCTGGATTTGAATTCAGCAATGTTTCCAGCTTCATGGCTGCAGCGTCCAGATTTCCACTTTTTGCGAGCGAATAGATCTGCTGCAATTCATCCTTAATTTTTTGGTTATCATCCATAGATGCAATATTGTTTTTACTTTCAAAATGAGTTACGAAGGGCATGGTTTTGATGCGAAAATCGAGGGACTCCGGGTCGGCACCCTCACTTTTCTGAGCAGTCCACTCTACAACCGGTTTATTTGTTTTGGCACCCCCGTCCTTGAAAATTTCATCCGTCGCAAACTTGTCTTTGGTAGCCGGAGAACTTTTTGTCTCTGTACTTTGCCCCAAGAACAGGTCATCCATCTCAACAACGTCTTGATCATCTGCAGGAAAGTAATCTGTTTCAGGGCCAGGCTCGCTGTTTTGCACACGCTCCTCTGCTTCTTCCTCAGAAAGAATCTCGTCTACAATTTCATCGATGTTTGAGCCCTGCACTTTAACGCCATGCTGCAGCTCAAAAAAATCATCCTCATCAATTTCATTGGCGTGCGGAGTAAAACCTGTGCGTGTTTTTTCCGGCTCGACCTTAAACTCACCGAAAATATCATTCTCTTTCGGAGTGAACTCTGCATCAAAACTATCAGGAAAATAGTCCTGCGAAACCAATTCAACCCGGTTTTGTTCACTTAAACTGCTTTCTCCTGTACTTGCTTGTTCGGTCTGAGAAGAGAAAAATTCCTCTGCCGTAGCTGTATCCTCTGATGATGCATATCCCACAACAGGGGGTTGTAAAATACCCAGTAAATGGCAGAATTGTTGGTAGTTTCGGGTTTTCAGATTTTCAAAATAGTAAAAACCGGAATCTCTGAGGAGTTGCAAAAAAGCACCCATATCAGTGGAAATGCTTTTAATGCGGGCATGTGAAGTTTCATTTACCTCACCTGAACTAAACTGTTTTTTAACACTAAGGTATTTCTCCTGCCAGAAGTTAAGGTACTGCATAATTTGCGAAACATGCTCAATACGAGTGGAAACCCGGGCAATATGACCATCATTCTCGACTACGAAACCATCGGCCACGATGCACAATAAATTCTTGTGCTTCAGTGCATGGTGGTAGTTCCGATAGGCACTTGCCATACAATCTTCATTTTTCAGAAAATTGTCCGTAATGAGCAAAATACTCTGACCGTCGCCCTTTAAAGTCTCTCTGACCAACACCTCATCTTCGCCATGAACAGGAAGAAAATTTATTTCGCAACGCCTGAAATCGCTGATGACATTGTTGACAGCGGCCTGATTATCAGTGCAGTAAATAATATTGATTGTAATGCTCATGAGTTCTGTTATTATTCTACCATCAGATTACAGCCTCTGATATCGCTGTTGTCCTGACGACCGATGATTTCAAATCCCCCATTTTCGTAGCAAATACCTAGATCCTCCGTTGCGATAAATGCACAGGAATCTATGTTTGCAAGATCGACAATCTGTACGATACCCGCTTTACCAGTTTTTTGTACCGTCCGGGGGTCAGTTGTTTCCGCCGTCATTACTTTCATGGTTGGTGCAGCAAAAAAGACGCCTGCCCCTTTGGAATATGCCTGCGAAAGCAACTCAGTCATTCCGTACTCAGAGTGAATTTCCGAGAGGTTGAAACTGCTTTTGAGGTGCTTATGCATCGCCTCCTTTGTCATTTCCGCTCTTCTTCCTTTCATGCCACCCGTTTCCATGACAATTATTCCCTTCAGATCAGGATGATAATGATCGGCAAGATCAAGCAGTGCATAACTTACTCCGATAAGAACAGTCGGTATCTCTTTCCTTCTCAGTTTCTCAATGGTCTCCAGCAAGCGATCCATATCGTTCAGAAAAAAGCCGCTTTGGCTACATTTCGATTGCGAAATAAAATTACTGCACATGTGAACCAGCGATGAATCCGGTCTTTCCAGATAACTGGGCAACAATGCCAGAAAACAGTAATCGCTCACCGAACCATAAAAGCGGCTGAATGCACTGAGCGAAATCTGGTCGTAAACCTGGGTATCTGAAAGATGGTGTTTTGAAGTCTGCTGACCGGTTGTACCGCTACTGGAAAAAACGACCTTTGCATCAAAATTGCCGGATTTGACGGTATGGGTTTTAAAAAAAGAAACAGGCAGGAATGGAATGTCCTGCAATGAAGAAACATTTGCTATATTTACGTTCAGACAGTCAACAAAGGATTGGTATAAGGTGTTGTACCGATACTGAAAGTGAAAAAGTGACATCGCTATGGTCTCAAAATCATTGTTTTCAATATTGATAACCTGTTTTGTAAGCTCCTGTCTCTGTCTCGTAAAATCCATGCAATTTTTTGCAATAATATCATTTTTTTGCTATTTCTCGTTAATGGTAAAGTAAAAAAATCAGGATGAAATTCTTTTTGATGTTGTTTTACGGGAGTCTGCTGCTCTGCAGTTCGTGTACCAAAGCGCCTGAGTATCCGAATGAGCCGCAGATTGCTTTCAGCAAAATGAGTAAAACCCGGATGCTGCAGTCACTGGGCAACAAATATAGGGACAGCCTGGCACTCACCATTAATTTTACTGACGGTGATGGAGACATCGGAACGCCCGAAAACCAGAGTATTCGTCCAACCGATGCGTTTATTATTGATGCCGTTTCGGGAGATACAACAGATTTTTTTACCCTGCCCTATGTGGCATCCAAAGGAGCATCAAAAGCCATTACCGGTGCCATCACCTTTGCTATTTATACCAATTGTTGCGATGTCCCCGACGCAATACGATGTTTGGAGAAATCGCAAAAATATCCGCTGGACACGTTGTTTTACAAGGTTATCATCAAGGACAGGGCCGGTAACAAAAGCAATCCATTGTTTTTGCCTCCTATTGAACTCATCTGCAACAAGTAAGTGCGAAGACAATGCAATATTTGCATCATTCGCTCGTCAGACTATGGCAAACAATATTCACATTCACATTTCATAAATAATGGCACAACGAAGAGGGCCCTGGGCAAACGACGATGGAACAAGTGTAAAACTGAATCCCGGAGAATTCAAAAAAGCCATCAAAATTTTTCGTTTTCTCAGACCTTACCGCTACCGCTTTTTTACCGGACTGGTCTTGCTGGGCATCTCCAGCATGGTTTTCATGATTTTCCCGCAAGCATCTGGCGAACTGTTGGACATCGCTACCGGAACCTCAAAAAGAGGCCTCACACTGAATCAGGTCGGAATCGGACTGCTGTGTATTCTTGTTGTGCAAAGCTTCATCTCCTATACCAGGGTTATGCTTTTCAATCATGTCAGCGAACACAGCATGGCAGACATCAGGAAAGCCCTTTATGATAAAATCATTACCCTACCCATCACTTTTTTTGAGAAAAACAGAATTGGCGAGCTGACTAGCAGGACAACAAACGATGTTCAGCAACTACAGGATGCGCTGTCCATTACCCTCGCAGAATTTATTCGCCAAATTATTGTACTGATTGCCGGTTGCTCCATTCTATTCAGTCAGATGCCGAAGTTATCCCTGATCATGCTGAGTACTTTTCCAATTATCGTGCTCGCGGCCATTTATTTTGGAAAAAAAATCAGGAAATTCTCAAAGCGCAGGCAGGATGAACTTGCTGAAAGCAATACTATTATCGAAGAAACCCTGCAATCCATCAGTTCCGTGAAGGCATTTACCAACGAGATTTTTGAGTCGGTTCGGTACGGAAATTCAATCGGTAATGTTGTTAAAACATCAATGAAATTCGGTCAGATGCGCGGCGGATTTATCGCCTTTATCATCGCCGTATTATTTGGTGCGATGTTTTTTGTCTTGTGGCAAGGTTCAGTTATGGTCCAGAACAAGGAAATGACTCCCGGCGAACTGGTCAGTTTCATCGTTATTACAGCCGTAATCGGTGGCTCAATTGGCAGTATCGGCGATTTTTACACTCAGCTACTGAAGGCACTTGGTTCATCAGAACGAATTCTGGAAATGCTTGATATGCCATCAGAAGTTTCTCTGGAAAAAACAACGGAGCCAAAATCGCGGTTTGAAGGTCACATTTCCTTCAGGGATGTACGCTTCAGCTACCCTACCCGCGATGATGTAGAAGTCCTTAAAGGGCTCAATCTGGAAATTAAGGCAGGCAGCAAGGTGGCACTCGTTGGTACCAGCGGAGGTGGAAAGTCTACCATCGTTCAGTTGCTTCTGCACTACTACAATGTAAATAGTGGATCCATTTTTGTTGACGGCAAAAACATTAACGAATTCAACATAACAAGCTACCGGGAAAATATCGCCCTTGTACCTCAGGAAGTAATTCTCTTTGGAGGCACTATTAGGGAAAATATTGGTTACGGAAAATCAAATGCTACAGAGGAAGAAATCATTGAAGCAGCAAGAAAGGCCAATGCATGGGATTTCATTCAGTCTTTTCCCGATGGACTGAATACAATTGTAGGTGAAAGAGGTGTCAAACTGTCCGGTGGTCAACGTCAACGCATCGCTATTGCAAGAGCAATACTCAAGGATCCCGCAATACTGCTGTTGGATGAGGCCACATCGGCATTGGATGCAGAGTCAGAACGCGTTGTTCAGGAGGCGCTTAATACACTCATGGAGGGTAGAACTGCGCTCGTCATCGCGCATCGGCTGGCCACAATCAGGGAGGTGGATTGTATCTACGTCATTGATAACGGGATGATCATAGAAAAGGGAACACACGAAGAACTTTCAGCAATGGAAAATGGTGTGTATAACAGTCTGGCAAAATTACAGTTTGATGCCAATGCTGCGCTGGCATAAAGATCCTGATGGAAAGAAAATTAATGATCTTCAACTGACTTCAAAAAGTCAATGAGCTTTTTTACTGCTTTTCCTCTGTGACTGATGTCTTTTTTCAATTCAAGAGGAAGGTCGGCAAAAGTTCTGTCAAATCCTTCCGGGATGAAAATCGGATCGTAGCCAAAACCCTCTGAACCTGATGACACCTCGGTTGCAATTGTACCATTGACAATGCCTTCAAAAGGATAGTGTTTGCCATCTAAAATCAAATAAATTACTGTCCGGAATCGTGCTGTACGATCTTTATTTTGATGCAATTGTTCGAGCACCTTATTGATGTTGGCTTTGTTGTCTCTCGTTCCGCTATAGTGCGCTGTATGAACCCCTGGTTTGCCCTCAAGTGCGGAAATCTCGAGGCCGGTGTCTTCAGAAAAGCAGTTCACCCCATATTTTTCAAAAATAAATTCAGCCTTCTGTCGGGCGTTCTCCTCCAGTGTTTCAAAATCTTCAGCAAGTTCGTCTGAATGGCCGATGTCGTCCAGTGTTTTCAGCGCGAAAAAATCACCTACCTGAGCGCTCAGCTCTCTGACTTTATTGGCGTTGCGGGTGGCAAAAATGAGTGGTGTACTGACCATAATTGTCTATTTTACGAATTTGTTGACGATTACATTTTACTAAACTCAAGCATCTCAAGATCTCTACCATTCAGAAAATCTTCGAGACGGTATCTGGTTTCAATATCGGGAAAAATACCACGTCCAATTTTCTCCGGAAGGACATTATTTTCAATCCTATACAATGGTAGCAGGTACTTTAATTTAGTCTCTGGTAATATCAGGTATGGCGTCAGAAAGGCATTGCAGCCAGATTCTGCTCCTCCGGTCTCCTGACCGATAAATGTTGCCCGCTTGTACTTTTTCAGATATGCAGCGATACAAGATGCTGCTGAAAAAGTGCCTCCGTCTATTAAGACAAAGACCTTTCCGTTGTAATGCCACTTTCTTTTTGGTCTGAAATGCACCTTGATATGAAAAGCACCGGGATCCGACTTATCTCGCTCAACATTCGGTAAAAATGGGAAAAAGAGCTCGGTTATTCCAACGTATTTGTGGCCACGTAGATGCGCTTTGAATGGTATTACCTTCTTAGCTCTTCTCACCTCTAGATGATCGGGGCAGTCGATTAGGTAAGAGAGCAGATCACCGGGATTGAGCAGAAATCCGCCACCATTTCCCCGCAAATCAATCACCAGTTTTTTTACATTATGCCTTTTCAAATACCTGAAACACCTACGGTAAAAACGCCTGTAACCAAATATTTCCTCAGCATACAAATCCATGATGGCTGTAGATCGATTGCTGCTGTCTACAAAAAACCTGTTCCGTGCATTGTTGTAGATGCCTTTTTGGGATTTGGCTTTTGTAAAGGTAAATGAATCACTCAGCATTGCGGGGCATCTAACATTGTACATTAGATTCAATGAATCTTTCAGCTCCAACTTAAAACTGTCTTTTTCGGGGTAAAAACGGTTGTATTGAAACTGAACCCCATGTTGAAAAGCGTAGACTCTATTGGTCATGTTGTAACCATCGGATCCGTTTGCAGCAAACATACAGCCATATATTTCAGCAGTCGGTCGATTTTCGATGCTAAGTACCCGAAGTCCTGCCCTCAACAAACTGTCCTTGCTGTAGTTTTTCAAAATATAGAGTTGGGAATCAATAAAAGAAAGCTCAAGTGGAAGAACCCTGAAAGGCCTTTTTTTAAAAAAACGCTGCCGTTCATCCGAACTATTGATGGCTGCATGACCACACTTAATGATTTCTGTCACCGCCATCAGCTGATTTCTGAACTGTCTTTCGGTCAGAGAATCTACCAGTGATGCAGCATAGTCGTCAAAACTGCCGGATACACTGTCGCGTGAAAGATAGAGAAATGCTCCGGGATGAAATTGTTCAATGGCAGTGCGCAACAAACTAAAGTCCTTTTTAAGCTGCTCAGGGGCGTATTTTTTGTCGGGTTGATAGCTGTTCTTATGCTGTGCGACTGCTTGAGGTATAAAAAATGCACAAATCGCCAGGAGGTATGAACACTTCGCTGAAATATTGCGTATTTTTGTAGCATTAAACACCTTAAAATTCATGCTTTGTAATGGTAGAGGACTTATCCAATCTGCTATCTGAGCTTTAAATAGTTCATTATAGTAGAAATGCAAAGTAAAGGCATATTTTTTAAATGTAATCGCTGTAGGTGTTTTAGTTCAATTTACCGGAAGATAGTTTGCCGGAAAACAAGGTTTTACGGATCTTGAAAAATACCCTTAGGGTAAAAAAGTGTGATATGGTCAGATTTACTATTGCCTTGATGCTTGTCTTTTCGGTGCTTGCCTGCCGAAATAAAAAAGAAGAGTCCACTACCACAGCAAATGATGTGGTTAGCGTAAGGGTTACTGAAGCCTCTTTACTGTCTTCCAGCGAACCGGTAACTGCATCAGGAATCATTGCTTCCTCAAACGAGGCCCGACTCGCGTTCAAGACCGGTGGTATTATCGCATCAGTATTCGTAAAAGAGGGCGATCAGGTCAGCAAAGGACAATTGCTTGCACAACTTAACCTGACGGAAATCAATGCTCAGGTGAATTCTGCCAAAGAGGCCTTTTCAAAAATGGAAAGGGATAAAAAAAGAGTTGAAAATTTATTCAAGGATAGTGTAGCTACTCTTGAACAATACCAGAACGTGCAAACCGCTTACAACGTTGCCAGACAAAATCTGGATATCGCAAAATTCAATCTGAATTTCTCAGATATCAGAGCAACAACCGGTGGACGCATCATAAAAAAAATTATGAATGAGGGCGAACTCGTCGGTCCGGGAATGCCGGTTTTTTATCTCAGTAGCGACGGCCCGAAAGATTGGCTCATCAAAGTAGCCGTAAGCGACAAAGACTGGGCACGTCTTAAGGTTGGAGATGCCGCAACAGTAACCATAGATGCTTTCCGCGATGATACCTTTACCGCAAGAGTCAGCAACAAAGCTGCTTCAATAGATCCTCAGTCTGGACTTTATCCCATAGATCTCAGTTTTTCCCGCTTGCCCTCTCAGATGGCTCTCGGACTATTTGCAACGGTCAAAATCCAGCCAGAAAAAGCGAGAAATTACCTTGCCATTCCCATAGATGCAGTCATAGAAGGAAATGGCAATCATGCTTCTGTATTTGTTGAGGAGAACGGCACTGCCAGAAAGGCAGATGTGCTGACGTCAGGAATAAGAGACGGAATGGTACTGATTTCCAGTGGACTAAAAGCAGGAGACAGGGTAATTACCGACGGCTCTGCCTATCTTAAGAATGGAACGGCCGTAAAAATTGTACTTTAAATGATGTTTCGAAAAGTTAAGTTTACCCGCAGCTGACCAACTTTCAGTTGTTTTGGTATCGCATGTTTCCAGTAATGCTGCATTTCACCCTCCATCAGCAACAGACTTCCGTGCTGCAGTAATATCTCTACCTTTTCCTCCTGGTTTTCGTTCCTACGCATCAAAAATCTTCGACTGGCGCCAAAGTTTACCGATGCAATCACTGGATTTAAGCCCAGCTCCAGCTCATCATCAGCGTGCCAGCCCATGTGGTCACGACCATCTCTGTACGCATTCATCAGAACGGAATTAAATGGTGTCTGCGCTGCTTTTTCTAGGTTGCTTTTCAGTTCAAGCAGTTCCGAATTCCATGCGTTTTGAATCATATCGAGTCCGGAATACCTGTAACCCTTTCCCTCATCTGCAAACCAGGAAGTCAATCGGGGCTGTAGCACCATTTTGCCAAACATCTTGATGAAATCTTGTCTCCAGGGAATATTTTTCCAGTCTGATCTATCTGCAGAATGGCTTCCTCCGACAACATCATCGCAGTATGATGAATGTTTTTCCATGAAAAAACGGAGCAATTTGTCCGCCTCATATGGAGTCAGAAATCCCGGAAAATACCGCAGCCGTCCATTTGGCATCTGAAGTGAAAACAGGTTCAACTCTGCGTCAAATGCTGAAAAATACCCTTCTTTCTCTGGAATCAGGATGCCATTTTGTTTTAAAAGAATTTCGATCATCGATCACCGACTGGTATCATTTCAGTTTTTCAACAGTTGTTTTTACCAACTTCACATAAGACTTAAGGTAAGCAGGCACATCATTTTGATTTGCATCCGGATCAATAAACCATTTCCGCACCAGGCCATTTTTTTTCAATTCTACATAAACCACGCCCTGATCATGGCAGTCCGGACACCCTATCGTCTCCTTTTCGCTAATGATGCTATCAAATGGAAATGAGCGACACAACTCTGCTGCAAGACTCAATTTTGAAGAGCCCAATGGTTGAGAACGAAAAACCACGTCCTTCTCTTTTTCAAAATAATTGATATCATCCTCATATACTTCCGTTGTCGTTAGCTTATACAACGAGGTACAATTACCTGCGCAAAAACCATAGTAGGTTCCAAAGACAAGATAATCATCGGCTGACAGCAAGGGGCATACAGATGCGCTGTGGTTGGTTTCCTTTTTGCAAGCGGCAAAGAAAACAGTGATCAATACAAGCAAAACCAAAATCTTTCGAGACATTATCTTTGTATTATGCAGGTAAACAAATTTGACCAGCTCCTCATTCATCATGTAGAATACGGGTCAGCAAACTTACTGAAAATCCCCTCTTGTATTGCTGATTAATTCTGAAATTTGAGATTATCTTTGCAAAAATTTACAAATCTTACAAAATGCAAGAAATGAGTGCAATACACAAGTGTATCATCATTGGCTCCGGACCGGCAGGTTACACTGCTGCCATTTACGCAGCAAGAGCAGGTCTGCAACCAGTCGTTTACACGGGAAAGGAGCCGGGAGGACAGTTGATGATTACAACCGAAGTTGAAAATTTCCCGGGTTATCCCGATGGTATTCAAGGACCTGAACTGATGGAGGACCTCCGCAAACAGGCAGAACGGTTTGGTACAGCTGTACGCTATGAAATGATCACCAAAGTTGATTTTTCGGCGCCGGTTAAGAAAATCTGGACTGAATCAGGTGAAGAACTACATGCTTATTCGGTGATTGTATCTACGGGCGCAAGCGCCAAATGGCTTGGCCTTGAATCGGAACGCAGATTAAGCAACAAGGGAGTATCTGCCTGCGCGGTCTGCGATGGTTTCTTCTATCGTGGTCAGGAGGTTATCGTTGTTGGAGGTGGAGATACTGCTGCCGAAGAAGCCATGTATCTATCAAAACTTTGCCCGAAGGTGCATTTGATAGTCAGAAGAAATGAAATGAGAGCATCAAAGGTGATGCAGGAAAGGGTTATCAACAATAAAATCATTGAAATACACTGGAATTCAGTCACTGAAGAAATTCTCGGAACTGAGGCTGTAGAAGGTGCAAGGATCCGTAATATTGTCACCAATGAGACAAAAGTCATCAAGGGTAATGGTTTTTTTGTGGCCATAGGACACGAACCCAATACAGCAATATTTAAGGGAATTCTTGATATGGACGAATCCGGTTATCTAATACCGGTTGCCGGGAGTACCCGCACCAATATACCGGGTATATTTGTTTCAGGTGACGCACAGGATCATGTATATAGGCAGGCGATTACTGCAGCGGGAACAGGCTGTATGGCAGCTCTTGACGCGGAACGGTACTTAACCGCAGAGGGATTTCACTAAATAAAAAGCCCTGATGCAGCAATCGCATCAGGGCTTTTTCGAATGAAAATATAGGTGGAGGCGCAACTATGATAT
>CANHEE010000054.1 GCA_947459655.1 Lewinellaceae bacterium | reverse complement strand
GGTGCTTCCATAAAGAAAATCGTCTTCGTTAAAGGCAGAATGGTCAATATTGTGGTGTGATAGAACATGCCTCGATGAAAAAGCAAAGAAATTGCTTCGCCATCGGTCCGGAGCACTTTTTTTATGGCTGGTATGAGGCGCAATTTTCTAGGGAAAATTTGTTGGATTTAAGAGAAGCAGGTATTTTGCGAACCGAAATTAGGTCATTTCCAATCAATCGACACCGTGATCAGAAATCGTATCCTTTTCTACATTTTCTTCAGCATCATTTGTTTGCAAGTGGTGGCGTCGTTGTCATTTGGACTCGTACAGAAAGTCAATTGCTTCCTTCAGCAGTCCTTTCCCGGTGCAGATGGAAAGCTGATTGAAATGACCATTCAGGATACCGAATATGATAAATTTCGCGTCAATGCACATGAAATCGTCATCAACGAGGTATTTTACGATATCAAAAGCGCTTTCTTCCTTAACACAGGACAGATTAAACTGGTATTGAAACAGGATAAATTTGAGACTTTCCTGGTATTTACCTCAGGGTTACTGAAAACTACCTCAGGTAAAAAGGAACAAAAAATCAGTGATTTCAAATTACCGGAACCTATGGTAGGACTGGGCATTTCATTTACATGCCTGTCAGAATTCTCTGAAAAAGAAAACGGCCCATTCCCTTTTCGAGATATCATTCTAAAGGGTTTTCACAGCCTGCCGACCCAACCACCCGAGCTTTTTACATAACTGTTCATCAATTAATTGCATTGCGACAGCACTGAATGCAGTATGAAAAAGCTGATAGGCTACCTCCTGTCAGCCATTGGTTCATTGTGTAAATCAAGTTAAAATGTCAAGGTATTTAATTATACTCTTTGTTGCAATAACAAATATTGCATATGCCCAAGAAGATAGTACCACCAATCCCATTCAGCTGAACCCTATTGTGGTAGGTGCCACAAAAACAGCAGTAAATAAGCGTGAAATTTCCCAACAGACTGAAACCGTTTCCGCAAAAGAAATCAGATTTCAAAATTTCCAGAATACGGCAGATGTACTTGGCAACAGCGGAACCATAGCCATCCAGAAAAGCCAGCAGGGCGGCGGAAGCACCATCATCAGGGGATTTGAAGCCAATAAAGTGCTTTATGTGGTTGATGGCGTCAGAATGAACAACCTGATTTTCAGGGCAGGCCACCTTCAGAACATTCTGACTGTGGACGAGAATATTCTTTCCAGAGCAGAAGTGGTCTTCGGTCCCTCATCGACCATTTACGGAAGCGATGCACTTGGAGGAACCATCTATCTTGAAACATTGAAACCTAAACTGAAAAACAGTGGCGACAAAGTTTTCAGCGGAAATGCGTTCGTGCGGAAAGGCACCTCAAACAACGAAACCAAATTGCACGCAGACCTTAATATTGCGGGTAAAAAATGGGCTTCACTTACATCCGTGACAGGTAGCGACTTTGGCGATCTGCGGATGGGCGCTCGCAAAAATGGCAGCAGCGCTTTCTTTGGTGCAAGAAGGTATTATGTTGATCAATTCAACGGAAAAGATTCCCTGGTCAAAAATCCGGATACCCTTCTACAGCGATTCAGCGGGTACAGACAACTGGACGTCATGCAAAAAGTGCTGTTCAAGCAAAATGAAAAGGTGAGCCACGACCTGAATTTTCAATACTCCACGACCAATGATGTTCCACGTTACGATCGTCTCACAGATCCAAAAGGCACGGGACTGAGCAATGCAGAGTGGTATTATGGTCCTGCCAAGAGAATCCTTGCTGGGTACAACCTGAACACCAAAAACTTTCCCGGCGGTCAAACCATGCACCTGGGACTGCATTACCAGAATGCCGTTGAGAGTCGGCACCAGCGCAAATTCGACAACGATTTTCTTCAGCACCGCTACGAGGACGTCAAATCCTTTAACCTGAATGCCGATATCAGTAAGCATTTCTCCAATCTGCAAATCCAGTATGGTTTGGAGATACAGTACGACCACCTCAACTCTGTTGCAAACAAGGAAAACATCAAAACCGGCGCGATTTCGCCATTGGACACGCGCTATCCGAATGGAAAAAACAGCATGTTTCACAGCGATTTGTATGGTAGGGCGCAATACAGATTCGGTCAGAAAACCACACTTAACTTCGGATTACGTGCCGGCTATACAACGCTGAATAGCACCCATAACGATACCACTTTTTTCAGACTTCCCTATTCGGTCATAGCGCAAACGAACGTTACTTATAGTGGAAGTATCGGAGTTGCGCACAATCCAGGGGAAAATTTGAAACTGACTGCCAACATCAGCACAGGATACCGAGTACCCAACATGGATGACCTTTCCAAAATATTTGAAACTGCACCCGGTAGATTGACCGTACCCAACCCAAACTTAAAACCCGAAAAAACAGTAACTTTCGATGGCGGTATGACACTTTGGAAGGGACAAAAGATACAGTGGGAAAACAATGCATTCTACACCCGAATGTTTGATGCGATAACCACAGCTCCTTTTCAATTCAACGGCAGGGATTCAGTACTTTATCAAGGTGTTTTGAGTCAGGTAAGGGCCAATCAAAACCTCAGAAATGCATACATCTATGGATTTTCAAGCAACTTTAAAGTAAACATTGACGACCATTGGATGCTTTTTGCAGGAGCCTCTTATACCAGAGGAAGAATAATCTCGGAAAATGCTAACACGCCACTTGATCATATTCCGCCGATATACGGCAGAGCCGGAGTCCGATACCAGAGCAGCAGTCTTACTGTTGAACTGTATATGCTTTTCAATGGTAAAAAAGATATAAAAGACTATTACCTCAATGGAGAGGACAATGAGCAATATGCGCCTAGAAATGGTATGCCTGCCTGGCAGACCTACAACTGCAAAGTTTCATGGCAAGTTGCAAGCTCGTTGACCCTTCAGGCAGGAATCGAAAACATACTTGATATACAGTACCGCACTTTCGCATCGGGAATCAACGCCCCTGGCAGGAATTTGTACGGAACCCTGCGATATCGATTCTGATAAGCCGGTCTACTTCAAATAAAAAAGCCACAGCGTGAAGCATATCTTCAACTGTGGCTTTCTATTTTTCTATACAGAACGTCTTGTTCAGTTCGATGATTATTTACTTCATTACTTCACCTCTTCAAACTCGACATCGCTCACTGCCTCTTCTTGGTTTGTACCCGTGCCTGATGAAGCAGCAGACTCACTTTCCTGAGTAGCCTGGTACATCTCCTGACTGGCGGCCTGCCAAGCGGCATTGATTTTCTCCATCGCGGTGTCAATCATGGCCATGTCTTGCATTTTGTGTGCCTCGCGAAGTTCGTTAAGTGCCGTTTCGATGGCTGCTTTTTTCTCTGCAGGCAGCTTTTCTCCGAACTCATGTAGTTGCTTTTCAGACTGGAAAATCATAGAATCAGCAGCGTTGATTTTCTCTGCTTTTTCACGTGCTTCCCTGTCAGCATCTGCATTTGCTTCGGCCTCGGCTTTCATTCTTGCAACTTCTTCTTTGGACAAACCGGTTGAAGCTTCGATACGAATATTTTGCTTTTTACCTGTACCCTTGTCTTCTGCAGACACGCTCAGGATACCATTGGCGTCAATGTCAAACGTTACCTCGATTTGTGGAGTACCGCGCATGGCCGGTGGAATTCCTTCCAAGATAAATCTCCCTACCGAACGGTTGTCTCTCGCCATCTTGCGCTCACCCTGAAGGATGTGGATTTCCACACTTGGCTGGTTATCTGCAGCTGTCGAATAGGTCTTGGACTTTTTAGTCGGGATGGTTGTGTTCGCTTCAATGACCACATCGTAAATATTACCCATGGTTTCGATACCAAGTGAAAGCGGAGTAACATCCAGCAACAACACATCCTTCACTTCTCCCGTAAGAACACCTCCTTGGATGGCTGCTCCGATAGCGACAACTTCATCCGGATTTACGCCCTTATTTGGTTTTTTGCCAAAAAATTCCTCAACAGCAGCCTGGATTCTTGGAATTCTCGTAGAACCACCCACAAGGATTACCTCATCGATGTCGTTAACGGTCATGCCCGCATCCTTCAGTGCCTGACGGCAAGGATCAAGTGATCTGCGTACAAGTTCATCGCTCAACTGCTCAAACTTGGAGCGGCTCAATTTCACCACCAGGTGTTTTGGCATACCATCTACAGCAGTGATGTAGGGAAGATTTACCTCCGTCTCCTGCGAAGAGGACAGTTCAATTTTTGCTTTTTCAGCAGCATCTTTCAGACGCTGTAAAGCCATCGGATCTTTTCTCAGATCAATATTTTCCTGAGATTTGAAAGTGTCAGCAAGCCAGTTGATGATGACGCGGTCGAAATCATCTCCACCCAGGTGTGTATCACCATTGGTAGATTTCACTTCAAAAACACCTCCACCCAGTTCAAGGATAGAGATATCAAACGTACCTCCACCAAGGTCGTATACCGCAATGGTCATGTCCTTGCTGCGCTTGTCCATTCCATATGCAAGGGCCGCAGCGGTTGGTTCGTTGATAATTCTTTTTACAGTGAGACCTGCAATTTCACCTGCCTCTTTGGTCGCCTGACGTTGGGAGTCATTGAAGTAAGCAGGAACGGTAATAACAGCCTCTGAAACTTCCTGACCGAGGAAATCCTCAGCAGTTTTCTTCATTTTCTGAAGAACCATTGCCGAAAGTTCCTGCGGAGTGTAATCCCTGTCGCCAATCTGCACGCGCACGGTGTCATTTTCGCCTTTCACTACCTTGTAGGCTGAGTGCTCGGCTTCACCTGTTACTTCACTGTAGCGATGACCCATGTAACGCTTGATGGAAGCGATGGTCTTTGTCGGATTTGTGATTGCCTGTCTTTTGGCAGGTGCACCAATTTTTCTGTCTCCATTGTCAATAAATGCTACAATGGATGGCGTGGTGCGTGCACCTTCATCATTTGCAATAACTACCGGTTCGTTACCTTCCATTACTGCCACACAAGAGTTGGTTGTACCTAAGTCAATACCAATAATTTTACCCATGTTTATTTGTTATTATGTTTGATTCTAAAAAAAGTTAATAAAAGACTCACCTTTCCTATTCAATAAAAATGCCATCACATTTTTTTGACAAAAAGTCGGATAATAACTGACAATGAGGACAAAACGGGTTGGGCGCGAGCGGGTTTTGGCTGACATTGTGGCATAGCGATAGGTTTTACAGATTGGCCCCGGGCATTTTATAGAGTTATTGAATTTATTGTATATTTTTGCCCAATACTAATCAAAGCGCTCATTTATGAACAGAATAAGCAAACTTTTCGGCCCTCACCTAATTGCGACGCTAATCATGGTGCTGTTTGCCATCATCTATTTTCTACCTGCCTTTCAGGGAAAAACACTCGGACAGTCGGATGTCATTCAGGCGGGTGGATCTCAGGTGGAAATCAAAAAATTCACTGCATCAGAAGGCCGGGAAATGCTCTGGACCAATGGAATGTTCGCGGGAATGCCGACTTTCCAGATTTATAGTACGCCCGGAAACAACTTTAATTTTGTCGCTGATACCATGTACCGCTCATTAATGATGTTTCAGAGCGTCAGCAATCCGCTGGGACTACTGTTTGCAGCGATGATGGGGATGTATCTGCTGCTGCTGAGTCTACGCATCGACTGGCGAATATCCGTAGCCGGTGCCATATTGTACAGCCTCAGTACCACACACATGATATTGATTGAGGCCGGACATGTCAACAAAGTCGTTGCGCTGGCACTGCTTCCACCGACACTCGCTGGTATTCTGATGATATTCAGGGGGAGTTATCTGAAAGGAGCAGCTCTGACGGCTATTTTTGTCTGCATGCAGTTGATTGCCAACCACATCCAGATTACCTACTACTTTTTCATCCTCATCGCCGTATATGGCATTTTCGCGCTTGTTGAATCCATTCAGCAGGGACAGATAAATAGATTTTTGAAAGCCGTAGCTGTGACCGCACTTGCCGTTAGCATTGGAATCTTGCCGAATGCGAGCAAACTTTGGACAACACTGGACTACTCTTCTGAGTGTATCCGAGGCACCTCTGAATTGAAATCTGTGGACGGAGCGACGGAAAAACCAGCAGAAGGACTTACAAAAGATTATGCATTCGGGCAATGGAGTTTTAGCAAAATGGAGTCGTTTACCCTTCTTATCCCCAACTTTTTGGGCGGTGATGCCAGCCAGAATTTCGCTGTCACCGAAGACGGCCAATTGACCAAAAGTGATTACCGGGTAATTGCCTCGGTGAAAGACCGCAATGTGCAGCAGAGTCTGGTTGAGGCAGCATCGCACTATTGGGGTGAACAGAGTTTCGTTTCGGGCGCATGGTACTATGGTGCAGTAATGATATTCTTCTTTTTCCTCGGTTTTTTCACCCAGAAAAAAATTATACGCTGGTGGTCGTTGACGGCTGTTGCAATAATACTTATGATCAGCTGGGGAAAAAACTTTGCCGAACTCAACTACTTCTTGTTCGACCATTTTCCGATGTTCAACAAATTTCGGGATCCTAAAATGATCATAGCCATCGGACATATTTTTATGGTTTGTTTCGGTGCCTACGGATTACAACAGTTTTTCGGAAAAGAACTCTCAAAACAGGAAAAAAATCGATCCCTGATTCTTTCAATGGCTACGGTCGGAGGATTAATTGTCATTGCATTGCTATACGGCATGACTGCTTCTCTGGTTGGTCCCGGTGATGCGGCACTGGAAGCTGATTATCCAGACTTTTTCAGAGCCCTTCGTGCAGATCGTGCTGACTTGTTATCATCCGATGCTTATCGCTCGTTACTGTATGTACTTGCTGCAGCCGGACTCCTATGGGCTTCGCTAAAATACAGCATCAACAAGATGGCTGTTTGCTGCGCGGTACTTATTCTGGCTTTTTCCGATTTGGTCGGTATTGACAAAAGATACCTGAGCAATGACGAGTTTCGCGAAAATGCAGGTGTAAAAGCCGCGGTCAGCCCTCGCCCGGTAGACAACCAAATTATGGCCGACAAAGAATTGTCCTTCCGCGTAATCGATTTCTCAAGAGGAGGAAATCCTTTTGCCAATGCGTTGCCTTCGTATTTTCACAAAAGTGTGGGTGGCTATCACGCTGCCAAACTGATGATTTTTCAGGATGTAGTCGATCGCTATTTGTTGAATCCGAACGAATCCATGCACATCTACGGAATGCTGAATACCAAGTACATCATTACACCGGGAGAAAACAACCAGCCACAGGCCATGCAGATTCCTGAGCAATGCGGAAATGCATGGTTTGTCAAGTCTTTCAAGACTGTGCGGGACGCCAATGAAGAAATGGATTCTCTGAAAAACCTAAAACCCAAATCCGAAGTTGTCATCCAGGAGAAATTCGCTGCAGGTATCAAAGATTTTCAGATACAGTATGACTCCAGCAATACCATAAAACTGGAAAAGTACATTCCAGACCATATGACCTACTCCTACAAGGCAAAAACAGATCAGCTTGCAGTCTTTTCTGAAGTGTACTACCCTGAGAAAAAAGGCTGGAAAGTTTACCTCGACGGAAAACCAATGGATGGATCGCTCATGAAAGCAAACTATCTGCTTCGTGCGGTTAAAGTTCCGCAGGGAGAACACACCCTCGAAATGAAATTTGAACCAACCTCTTACTACACAGGACTGAACATTGCACGCATAGGGTCGCTGCTGCTCGCCTTACTGTTCTTTGGTGCACTGTACTATTATTTCCGCAATCCTGAAGAGATCGAGCAAAGCATCGCTGGACAAACATCGTTGGATTTTGCCACTGAAGATGGAGTATCATTAGAGAAAGATCACTCTGCAGTTCACCAAAGAAGGAAAAAATAGAGGATATTATAAATTTTATATGAGAGCCACTACAGTAGATTATCTTCACCTACTGTAGTGGCTTTTTTTATTGATAGTATGAAATACAACTGAGATCTGTTGGAGAAACTGACTTGTAATGGGATGGGTAAAGTAAATTAACTGTGCGGAATTGCAAATTCAGCATCAGACATCAGCTTGATGCAAAAAAAAATGCCCGCAACTTTTTGCAGGCACGAAACGAATTTTACAATCCTTTAAACCAAAACTTACACATTATAAACAACCGCAATATGTGTGCCAAATATTTGATTTTTTTATAATATTTAAAATAAGGACTGATAATATTTTATTTCTTGTGCAGTTTCAGCGGAAATACTGAAATTAATGACCTCCTCGACGATTACCCCATCCCATGTGCGGACCGTCTTTTTGAGGCTCTGGTCTGCCGGCCTTGTTTAGAAAATAAGTGGCCTGCAACATCAAGTACCTTGTAAGGTTGATATTTCTCTGGTCTTCTATGTACTGTGCATTGACTTCCCGGTTGATATTCTGATTCTGCTTTAGCATGTCAAATGCGGAGAGTTTTATTTCCAGAGTCTTATCTTTCAATAGTGATTTAGCCACCGATGCATTCCATAAAGTAAAATATCGGTTGTACCCGCCGCTCAGTCCATAAAACCTGTTAAAGGTAACATCTGAGCTCAGCTCTATTCCCCATGGTAACTGAACCGTGCATTCTAGTGCGCTATCCCAATTGTAAAACCTATTGTTCTGAGATATGTTAAGATTGTTCTTGGCGATATTGTAGTTCAGTCCGCTGCTGACAACGATGTCTATTTTTTCATTGGGATCGTAACTGAACTTAAGGTTACCGCCCATGGCATTGGTTAAGCTGACGGACCTTTGGTAGTTGATGAAAGCCACCCTATTGTTTCCTCTCAAAGATGCATCTGCATTCATCCGGATCTTACCAAGGGGCATCCCCACACCAAAATAAGTGCTGTAATTGTAATTGCCGTTTACGTTAATGGTCTGCGATTCCTGTCTGCCCTGAGCGCCAAAAACAGTGGAGGTGGAAAAGGCATTTTCGGGAACAGAAAATCGTCCGTAAGCATGAAAATATTTGTTTTTCTCAGGGTCAAATTTGTTAAAGTTCCCCTGAATACTGTGCGTGTAAGATGGCTTCAAAGCAATATTTCCCTTTTGAATGCGAAGCGGATTGGAATTATCCGGAATACTGATGAGTTGGGTAATCGACGGATAGTTGACACTTGTATTGTAGTTCATCGACCAGCGCATTTTCTTTGGTATATTGTACTGAAAGCGAACCGACGGGAGAAAGAATTGAAATTGCTGGGAAATGCGGTCGTTATTTAGTCGCGAAAGGTTTTCGCGCGGATTCCATTCGTATGCTGCCTCCATTGTGAGCGTGTAGCGCAATTTTTCATACTGCAACCGCGTAGTTGCCCGCTGCTGCAGACTTCCGGAACTGAGGTCAGAGCTGACCGATGAATCCTGCCGCGTATAACCCTGGGTGTCGTTGCTAAACAGAAAAGCATCGCGGTCATTCCTGTTGTTGAATTTACCAAGCAGGTAAGCAGTCTCTAGCCTCCACTTTTTATTCAAAGGCTCGGTATAACTGAGGGTTACTGGTGCACTGTTGGACCTGTTGTCGTTTTTCCAGTGTTGATTGAGTGGAACAGAACCAAAAGCAGACGCAACATTGTTCTTGTCCAGGCCATTGCCATCGGAAAGATTGAAGTTGGAACTTACCGATAAGGTCCTGCCTTCTCTTGCAAAACGATGCCTGAATATAGCATTTCCCCGGAGGGCAAAAGACTGGTTATCACTGATAAGATCGCGCTTTTGTTCATTAACTGTAGTGCCGCCCTGCTCGGATACAGTGGTCTGGGTGGAGTTTGTTGATTTGCTCTGAACAGTCAATGACGGCGTAATTTTGATCGAGTTATTTGCATTAAACTTGTGTTCATAATCCAGGTTAACGCGATGCGTCCTGCGGGTGTCTTCTGACTCACTATTCTCGTTCTGGATAAGTTCATTCTGAAAGTATTTCCTTGAACTGCTGCTTTTCTGGTACTGTCTGGTCTCGTTGAAAAAATAGCTGCCGGTCAGTTTTGCTTTATCATTGAACTCATTGCTGAAATTCGTACCTGCTGAGTAAACTGTGTTGATACCGGTCTGCTGTCCGCCCAATAGAGAATTGCTTATGTCATCTCCTCCCATGTTGATGTTAACATTTCCACCACCCCTCCGAAGATCACTGTACAAATCTTGCAAGGTAAAAGGAGAAGCGTTGATGTTGTTTGCCGTTCCCAGCAGGGCAACCTGCCTTTTGGGCTGAAATCTGAAATAATTGGCTGCCGAACTGAACCGATCGTCGGTTCCATAGCCTGCATTTATTTTTCCGAAATTGCCTTTTTTACGGTTTGCTTTCAGTTTAAAATCAATGGTTTTGCCCTGTGAACCGTCGTTAATCCCATTGAACATGGATTGTTCGGATTTCTGGTCGTATACCTGAACCCGATCAATCGCATCTGCAGGTAGATTTCTCGTAGCCATCTTGGGATCATCTCCAAAGAAAGGCTTCCCATCTACGAGAATCTTACTAACGCCCTCTCCCTGCGCTTTGACGCTACCGTCTTTATCGACCTCTACACCCGGCAATTTCTTCAGCAGTTCCTCGGCACTGGCATTCGGCCTAGTCTGAAAGGCCTTTGAGTTGTATTCTACAGTATCGCCCTTCATTGCAACCGCCACAACTTCAGATTTGATGGTAACATCCTGAAGCATGGTCGACTTCTTTTGCATTTTGAATGTGCCCAGGTCAATCTGTTTACCGGCATCCTCAGAGCGCACTGTTACCTTTCTGCATACGTTCTGATAGCTCAAAAAGCTGATATTGAGATAATAATCTCCGGGCTTGAGATTATACATTTCTAGCAATCCGGCATCATCTGTGTAATTAACCTGTACGAGTTGACTATCCTTTACCTGAATGAGCGATCCGGCTGCGAAACCAAGAGCTTCAGCAGATACACTATCCCGAACGAACATTTTCAGTCCGCTTTTTTGTCCAGATGCAACAAAGCCTGAAAGCAGAAATATGATTATTACTGTTGAAGTTTTCATTTTTATTTTGCGTTTTGTCCTGATTGGAAAATCCTACATTCCTATTGAAAGATTCTCAGTTGTTTCTGAATGGCCTGAATTTATCCATCGCCTCTCGCCTCCTCTTGTCAAAATCCTCCTTGCTGACTTTCCTGGCTCCTCCCGGTAAAATAAGATCATCTGCAGTAACAGGATTATTTTCATATTTCATGGCCTTGTAATAAACATCATCTCCTTCAAGCTCGAGGACAAAACCCTCTTTTGGCGTGTATTTTTCAACAGGTGAAAAAGTGTATGGAATGTCATTTGTGTACCAGATGGTTATTTTTCCATCCTTGTCTTTGATTGTCGCTTTTTTACATTTGAAACCTACTATCTCCTTGGTCTTGTTTGAGTACTCTATGTTTTCAGGAGTTTCGAATGGGGTTTCAGTAAAAATAGCCTCTTCTGTTCCTTTCTCCTCATCTTTGATGGTCAGCAATTGGATTTTTGAGCCCTTGTTCATGTTGAAAAAAGTACGCGACTCAAAGGGTGCTTTAAACTTGATTTCTTCTTTATTTTCTTTTCTGCCGCCCCCATCAAAATTTATTCTGACCATACCGGAGCCACGACCTCCCTTAAATTTTCCAAATCCTCCTCCAAAAACCAGGGTTCTTTCATCATCAATTGTCGAGGGCATGGCATGTGTGACATCATCACCCCCGCCCCTGTTAATGGTAATCACTTTCATCCTCGATGGGTCTACTTTTTCTGTGTGGGAAAATACAATGAAACCACTGGTGGTCTGAGAAAAAAGTGTGCAGCAATAAAAAGCTGATGCAAAGTGGATTAATTTTTTTTTCATTTTTAGTGTTCGAATAACAATCATTGGTAAATATCCCTGCAAAGATGCGATTCAGTTTTGTATAGCCAAACCGGTTACTGTTTTTTAGTTTTACATTAACACCATATTGCAAATATTCCAGTCTTATTATCTGAAATTAAAATGTTAATTTACATGAAAAAGCCTGTAATCTAAAGATTTTATCCCGTCTTCAATATTTTGAATTGTTTATAAAACTGTCTTCAACTTGGGCAGCTTTTTCATCGTAATATGTGATAATTTTTCTATTTTTGCATCCTCTATACACCATCAGAACTTATTACAAAAACATTAAAAGAACCTGCTGTCACGATATTCTCCAATGAAGAAAACATTGCTTTTTACAGTTCTATCTTGCTTCTTTCTGTCTATTCAAGCGCAGTCCGACGATTTTTTTGATGTGACCAAGATTCCAGAAGTCCGAATCACATTCCGGCAGAAAAACTGGAATAACTTGTTGGATTCACTCAAAGTTTCGGGTTCTGATTTTCTGATAGGTGATGTCTCTGTTGATGGCAACAGTCTGCCAATGGCGGGCATCCGTTACAAAGGCAATAGTTCTTTTAAATACGGTGAAAAACGAAATCCCTACTACATAAAGCTAAACTTTGTCAACAAAAACGCCAGCTACAAGGGCCTTAGCAGCATCAACCTAACTACTGCACTCCGCGACCCCAGTATGGTCCGCGAAGTACTTGGTTACGAAATTGCAAGGCAGTATATGCCTGCGCCAAGGGCGAATTATTGCAAATTATTCGTAAATCAGGAATTTATTGGCCTATTCGTCAATGTAGAATCCGTCGAGGACGGTTTTCTGAATGCGAATTTTGGAACATCTGAAAACACTGTCATCAAGTGCAACGCCGGTCACAAAACCATGGTCGATGGATGCAGAAAATCGGTAGCTTCCGCTCTGGAATTTGAAGACATAGAAAACTGTTATTTTCACAACTACGACCTGCTCTCAAGACAGGGCTGGGATGATTTCTTCACTCTGGTGAAGACCCTCAATAAAACACCGGAAGCTATCGCGTCAGTTCTTGATGTGGACAAAGCGCTATGGATGCTCGCTTACAACAACGTTCTTGTCAATCTCAACAGCTATTCCGGAGGCAACAGCCAGAATTACTTCCTCTGCAAAGACCTCACCGGAAAATTTCAACCGGTCATTTGGGACCTTAACCTGAATTTCGGTTCATTTAAAAACACAGGCTCGGGTGAAAGCGACCTAAGTCTTGGACAACTACAGGAGCTAGATCCGCTGCTCCATCTCCAGAATCCTGCAAAGCCACTCATCAGCAAACTGCTCTCCAATCCTATTTATCAGAAAATGTACATCGCACATTGTAAGACCATAATGAGCGACTGGATAGAGAACGAAAAATACCTCATCCGAGCGAGAGCCTTACAAGATATCGTAAGGCCGGTATACCAGAAAGACCCACACAAATATTACACGGAAAACGATCTCAACAAATCGCTGGATCACACCATTGGTGAGCATTCTAAAATTCCGGGTTTGTCTGAACTTATGGAGAAAAGAGGTAAATTCCTGAAAAAACACTTATCTTTTCAGCCCCAGGGACCACAAATATCAATGGTTAAAATTGCGAAAAGAGAAAAATATGCCACCGAAAACATCAGCACGTTTACCATTCAGGCTAAAGTTGATAAATTTCCTAAAAGAGTAAAAATCTACTACCGCACAGACAACAAACAGCCCTATAGCGAAGCCATTATGAAGGATGATGGAAGCGGATTTGACGAAATGAAGGGAGACAAGATATTCGGAATCAGCATTGACCCCAGAGGTGCATTCGATGAGATTGAGTACTTTATTTTAGCTGAAAATGCGCAGGCCGTCGGTTTCTACCCCGAGGGATATGCTATGAAACCAGAAAAGACCAGTCTGCTCGAACTCAATAAAAAATAACACCACACAACAGCATTGATCATGCTTGCCAATATGCGGTTTTCTCTACTGTACCTGTTGCTTCCTGCCGCACTGCTTTTTTCTGCTAAAGGCAACACACAATTGCCTGTACTGCAACTGCCTGAGCTCGATTTGGAGAAACTGCTTTTGGAAGACCGCGAAAAGGACTTCGACATCAGGTGCGCCGTGCCATCCACTACCGAAGTTGTTTTTCAAAATGGCCGTCTTGGTGTAAATGGTAAAATAATAGTTGAACCCGGGCCGCAAAAGGAGATAAACTGGACCTACACCATCCATGGAAAAAATGCACTGGGTATCACCCTTCTACTGAAAAATATGTTTTTACCTTCCGGCGCTTCCCTTACCGTATCCAACGCGGACAGCAGTGAGGTAATGGTTTACAATGAAAAAGACAACAATAGTAAAAAAATTCTCACCATCGGAATGATTTCCGGAAATACAGCCCGAATCCACTACCGGGAGCCGAAGAACTGCCCTGTCAGCGGGAGTTTTGAAATTTTTAGGGCATATCAGGCATACGAAAAAACACACGCACTTCCGGAAAACCGTCCGCTTTCATTTGGATTCGGCACTTCACTGTCCTGCAACATTAACATCCATTGTCCGGGAACCGACTCTGTAAAGAACATTAAAAGGGGGATTTCCAGGGTAATGATGGTCCTTAAAGAAGGCATAGGTTACTGCACAGGAAATCTGCTCAACAACACCAACCAGGACGGCAAACCGCTCATTCTCACGGCATTTCACTGCCAGGACGGCTACACGCCCATGTACGATTTTTGGAAATTTGATTTCAATTATGAGTCACCAGACTGCATTAATCCGGTGAAAGAACCAAAGGCGAATCGGATGTCAGGCTGCGTACGCCGGGCAGGATGGCGAAATACCGACTTTCTGCTTTTGGAACTTAGTTCTATAATTCCGGACTCATTTAATGTTTTTTTCAATGGCTGGGACAGGAGTTTTTCCATTCCCAGCGGGAGGACATACTATGTCCACCACCCTTCGGGTGATATCAAGAAATACTCTGCCGATGATAAAGGTGCCACATCTGTTTATAATTTTCCCATCCAGTGGAACAACAATGTGACCACGCCTGCCACCTATCACTTCCGCATAGCGCCTTCCCGAGGAACTTTTGAAGTAGGGTCTTCAGGTTGTGGAATGTACAATTCCAGGAAGCGTTTTGTGGGCAATTTTAATGGTGGCGACCTCAACGGCTGCGCCGTCGCAAATGGCTTTTTTGGGCGAATGGCATTTTCATGGGAAGGAGGCGGAGCAGATAGTAGCAGCCTGAAAAAATGGCTGGATCCCAAAAACCTTGGTGTGACGACGCTTGATGGTATCGAAAAACCAGCCCCGAAACAATTTGACATTGAATGTAGAACACCAGGTACGAAACTGCTTCCATGTAGCGCTGTAATCAGAATGGCAACTCCTGAAGGTTTGGCATTGAGCGATTCAGTTTACCTGGGCACTGGAAAATTGACATACAAAGTACCACCGTATTTTTCAGACATCAGCATAAGACCTGTGCTCAATACTCTGCCGAGAGAGGGCCTCAGCACTTCCGACATTGTCCTGATACAAAAACACATTCTGAAGGTTACAGAGATGACCGAGTCCTGGAAACTTTTGGCCGCTGATGCCAACAACAACGGATCAATTAGCGTGGCAGACATTGTTGACATCAGGAAGTTGATTCTAAGCGTGATTCCGGCACTTCCCAAATCAAATTCCTGGCGATTCCTGGTGAAAAACTCCGCTTCGACCCCGCAGATTAAAGACGGAACTGCAACTTTCAAGCTCAATAGTCCATCCGGCTTCGTAGAGTTTCAGGGAATAAAAATTGGTGATGTCAATAGGATTTACTGATCATCGTCCAAGATGGTGAACGTAGTTCTGCGGTTGGCTTGGTTGTCTGCGTCTGTACATTTACTACAAGCGCAATTGACAGCAGGCTGGCTTTCGCCAAAACCCTTGGCCTGTAATCTAGAGGGTGAAATTCCAAGTGAAATAAGATAATCAACTGCCGATTGCGCTCTTCGCTGCGACAGGTCTTCATTATAGGCTTCATTTCCCTGACAGTCGGTGTGCGAACTTAAGCGTATGCGGATATTCTGGTTTTCACGCAGTAATTCGGCAAGTTCGTTGAGCGTTGGCTTGGCATCATCTCTTACCTCCGACTTGTCAAAGTCGTAGTAAATGTTTTTCAGGACAATTTCCTTGTTCTTGAATATTTTCTCCAGTTCAATTTCTACTTCAATTCTCTGCACCGGATTGTCTGCATCCTTCGGCATGTTGCGGGTGCTTAGCTCAACAGTTTTATTCAGATAACCATCCTTTTTCACCTGAAGAACATAATCTGCATTTTCCTGCAGTTGAACAGTAAAATAACCGTCCTGATTGCTGCTAACCTGCATCTTTTCTTTTCCATTCGAAACATTCACATAAACTTCAGAAAGGGTTCTTTTCCCAATCACCTTCGAATTGGGATCTTCTGCTTGCTGAAAAATTTTCTCCACAATATACCCGTCCAACCAAATTTGCGACTGCTTTATGTCTTTCTTTCTATCAGTTGCCACTGAAACTTCAGCTTTAACAGCAGGAATATTTTTTTTGACGAACCTGTAGATATCATCACCACCTGCACCTCCCTTCCGATTGGAACAGAAAAAGCCCTTTAGCAACTCGTCTTTCTGCAGGGGGGCTGATAAATCAGCTACAAAAGAGCAATCATCGGCACCTGAATTGATGGGAGCCTTCAGGTTCACCGGATTTGCCCAGCCGTTCCTTAGTGGATATGTTTTAAAAATATCAAGCCCTCCCATACCAGGATGGTAATTGGAGGAGAAATACAGCGTATCACCGGAGATTGTAGGAAATACTTCATCACCGGGTGAGTTTATATTTTTGGGAAAGGCTATGGGTTCGCCCCACTCACCATTTTCTCCAAGTGCCGAATAGTACAGATCAAAACCGGATGTCAATTCCGGATCATTGACACTGAAATACAATTTCTTACCATCATTGCTAAGGTAAGGATGCCAGTAGTTGACCATCTCCCTGCAAAAACTGATTACCTGCGGACTACCCCAAAGGGCACCCTCGCGGACAGCGCTAAAGAGTTTCATGTAGGCATCATCATTTTTCCCTTCAGATACACTTCTGCAGAAAATCATTTTGCTATGGTCTGCACTGAAGGTTGCAGCTGCTTCGTTTTCAGAAGCATTGATCAGTGCAGCAAAATTTTTCACCGAGTTATTTTCGGCATCGATGATGTAAAAATCTGAAAATGGTCTGCCTGTCCACTTGTAGCGTTGCTGCTTGCCCGGCCCTGGACGGTCTGAAGTAATCACCAGTTGCCCGGCGCTATACATACAAGGGGCAAAGTCGTCAAAAGGAGAATTGAAGGCGACTTTTTCAACAGTAAAGCCGCTTTTACCTTCTCCGAGTTTCCATTTAATGGCATTTTCACAGGCCGTGATATCCTTTTTCACTTCGTAATTGCTTCCGATTTCCACTCCAAGATCCCTGTATGCCTGAATGGCCTCGTGGTATTGTTCCAGAAATTTCAATCCACCGGCGAATGCGCGAATGGCCTCCGCACCATTGCGGTGTTCGATTGCTTTCTTGAACCACTGGACAGACTCCTCCCTGCGGCCGCTTTTTTCCATTGATTCTCCGATGGAAAATGCAATCTTTCCTTTTTCACTTTCGCTCTTTTCTTTGCGGTACTCCTTTTCAAGCATCGGTACGGCAACATGGTATTGTCTGCGGGCTAAGGCTGTTCTGCCATCCCTGATTTTCTCAGTGTAGGAACAGTAGCTTAGCGAGAAACTGACGATAAGTAGAAGTAAACGACTGCGCATCTTAGTTAACGTTGATGTTACCCATAGTTTTAATATAAAAGAAAATACCCGAAAACCCAAGGCATGGTAAAGATAATACATTCGATTCGCAGCAATTGGTGATTTCCGGAAAAACTTTGACGACTTGTAATGTGATTTTCAAGTTAACGAACCAGAAACCAGGCCTTAATTAGGAAGCCAGCGATTTCACTTACGGCGGCATTTCCATATTTAATCATGTACTTATTGGCTAATCTTATTATTTTTGCATTTTTTACGGCCAAAATGCAAATAAACTGACTTTTTTGTAACAAAACAGGTGATTTTTAAGGTATAATGGGCGATTATTTCAACCGATAAACCACCGAAATGCTACGACACCGCTGTTGAAAAACAGTGCAGAAAGATTCCATATGTACAAAGAATACAAACAACTTAATCTACCTGAAATCGATCGTGAAATTCTGCAGTTCTGGGACAAACAGGATATTTTTAAAAAGTCAGTTTCACAGCGCGACGAATCCAATAGTTTCGTTTTTTATGAGGGCCCACCTTCCGCGAATGGTATGCCTGGCATTCACCACGTCATGGCTCGAGCCATGAAGGACATCTTCTGCCGATACCAGACCCTAAAGGGCAAACGCGTGGAAAGAAAAGGTGGATGGGATACACATGGCCTGCCGATTGAACTACAGGTTGAAAAAGAGCTTGGTATAAAAAAAGAAGACATCGGTGTAAAGGTATCGGTTGATGATTACAACAAGGCATGCAAAGCAACCGTGATGCGCTTCAAAGACCGCTGGGATGACATGACCAGAAGAATGGGGCATTGGCTGGATTTGGACCACCCTTACATCACCTTCGACAACGACTACATGGAAAGCTGCTGGCACCTTTTGAAAAAGATGTACGACAAAGGCCTGCTTTACAAAGGTTACACCATACAACCCTACTCACCTGCCGCCGGCACCGGTCTAAGTTCGCATGAATTGAATATGCCGGGTGCGTATCGCGAAGTAACGGACACCTCCGCAGTGGCGATGTTTAAGGTGCAGTTCAACGAAAAATCTGCACCGCTTTTCTCAGACAGCGCTGAAGACGTGAGAATACTGGCATGGACAACCACTCCATGGACACTTCCTTCGAATACAGCCCTTACAGTGGGGCCTCAGATTACCTATGTTAAAGTAAAATGCAAATCTCCCTATCTTGAAGACAAGGACGTGAATGTAATCCTTGCAGAGGCACTGGTTTCAAAGTGGTTCAACGGTAAAAATCAACCAACGATTATTGAAAGTAAAGTTGTCGGCATCGGAAATGATCTGGAAGGAATCCGTTATGAACAACTACTACCTTTTGGGAATCCGCTTGAAGAAATCATTGGTTCAATTGGTGTAGATGGATTTAGGGTTGTCACCGGAGATTTTGTAACTACTGAAGACGGTACAGGAATTGTCCATACTGCCCCATCCTTTGGAGCTGATGACATGAAAGCAGGCCGTGCCAATGGTACTGGTACGCTTACTTTGGTTGACAAACGCGGTAGATTTATCGACAACGTTGGTCCTTTTTCAGGAGAATTCGTCAAAGGAGACTATCTGTCGGAAGACGAAAAAGCTACCGAGGTAGAGCGACTAAAAAACCTTCCTGGTGAAGATGAACTTTCTACGCTGATTAGAAACATCGTAGGTAGAACAAGCACATACCTCGATGTAAATGAGCGGATTATACTGAAATTACAACTGGAAAATAAGCTTTTCAAAAAAGAAAAATACGTACACAATTACCCGCATTGTTGGAGAACAGACAAGCCTGTATTGTACTACCCGCTCGACAGCTGGTTCATACGCGCCTCCGCAGTGAAAGAGCGGATGAGTGAACTCAATAAAACCATCAATTGGAAACCTGCCGCAACTGGCGAAGGCCGCTTCGGCAAATGGCTG